>CABRIC010000025.1 GCA_902470905.1 uncultured Collinsella sp.
CGGCAATACGCTTGAGGATCCTTAAAAGAAAGTCCAGTTTATCCTTCCCACTCCAATCAGGGCATCGGCGCCCGTCCAAGAATTGGGATGCAGTTCAATACGAGCTCGGGGCTCTTTTCGTCTAGATTGGGGACGCATGGCCGGACGAAAACAATTTGCGTCTGGTAATAAGCGTACGAAAGCGCAATTTACGTCTTAATTCCGTACGCAAATCAAGACGAAAACCGTTTACGTCTGCTTTAAATCCGTACGAAAACGGTTTTCGTCTTGCAGGGCAGTTGCCGTTTCTACAGTTCAACTTCCAGTTCGGCTTTGTGTTCGTAGAGGTAGTCGCGCATGTAGGGGATGGCAAATGAGACCTTGCCGTACGAAGGAGCCTCGATAATCGATTCTCTTAACAGGCGGCTGCGGACGGAGCTCACCTGTTGAGGCGTTTTGTTTAGGGCATCGGCAACCATGCTGGTCGAGCTCGTTTGCCCCAAAGACGCCATGCTCAGCAGATAAGCGATGCACGTGGGCGGAATGCGCCGCAGCGCGGGCTCAATCACCATGGCGCAGAAGCGTTCGCGTGCCGTTGCAATGCCGCGCTCGGCTTCTTCTTCTCCAATAATCGCTGTATGTGCGCGTCTCGCCAACTGCCATGCGTAGTATCCAACGAGTTGGATCATGAAAGGATAACCTTGCGTTGCCTCGGCAAGTTGGCCGGCAATACCTGGCTGCAACTCCATGCCAGACGCTTCAATGGTTTCCTCGAGGGAGTACGACACTTCGGTTACTGCCACAGCCTTCAGGTCAAAGGGGAGGGCACGGCGCAAAAACGTAAGTGTCTTTCCGTTGATGATGCTTTCAATCATCGAAGGCAGCCCAGCAAAAACAAAGGCGATATCAAGGTCTTCGCCGATAACCTGCTGAATCGCAATGGAGAGCGTTCGGACCTCATCGAGCTCTGCGTCTTGAACCTCGTCGAGAGTGATGAGCAGGCCATTTCCATTCTTGGATATTGTCTGTCTCATGGCGTCGCGTAGCGATGGGCCGATTCGCTCAATATCTATGCTGCCGATGGATATGCCAGCTACGGTGGGCTCAAATCTGGCGTGTTTTGCCTGGAATTTGGGCTGCAGCTGTTCGAGAATGCGCTGGCAAAGTCCCTCGGTTGCGACCTCTTTTATGACCGTCCAGCCACGGCTTTGCGCCAAACGTGAGCACTCGTCAAGGAGGACCGTCTTGCCCGTTCCACGGACGCCGGCTATGCGCATTAGGCGCCCAGGGGCACCAGGCCCGTTGGTGAGGCCTTCACTGAATTCTTCAAGTACATCTTCGCGGCCGATAATCGTGGGAGGTGTTTTACCTGCTGTGGGCTTAAAAGGGTTTGTTTGCATGTGAGCCACCTTTGCTCAAGATATAGCAAGATATAGCAAGATATAGTGAGATATAGCAACGTATAGCGCTGTTCGCGGGTTCTTACGGTGGTGCTATTTTCCGAATGCCGCGCGGATAAAGCGCTGGGCGAACAGTTTGTTGGCGACGTTGATGACATGGCCCAGGAACAGTGCCGAGATGGCGGTCGTGACGCCAAAGCCGCCCAGGTTGTACATAAAGATCAGCGACAACGCGAGCGAGGCGGCGACATGTGAGCAGTCAAACACGACTTTTACGTCACCAAAGCGGCGTTTAAGCTTTTCGGCAATGACTTGCACCAAGCCGTCGGGCGCGTTGGGGACAACGCCCATGTTGACGACGAGACTTACGCCAAATGCGGTGACAGCGAGGGAGAGCAGCATGGTCGCAATCTGTGTGGGGAGTGCCGTGGGATGCAGTGGGTTGACCGCCATGAAGAGGTCGGTCAAGCCGCCAATCAGCGTTGAGAAGAACAACTCGAGCAGGATGCGCGGCTGGAACTCGCTTCGCAAGATGGCTAATTGCGCCACGATATAGGCGACGTAGGTTGCGGTGATCCAAAAGCCGAGCGTCTTGCCAGTGAGCATGGATAGGGTTGTGGCAAAGCACGTGAGCGCGGCGACGCCCAGGCCGGATGCCGTCTGGAGACTCATACCGAGTGCCAGTACTGCAACGCCCACCAGATACATCAGCATTCTGATGACGGTATGGCACCAGTCGATGTTCTCGCCATGCATGATGATGAGCGGTCGCATGTTGCTACCCGTCCTTTCGGTTGTGTGAAAAAGCTGACCCGGGCCGGCAAAAGAGGGTTATCGGAGGCACTGCTGCAAAAGCAGAAAAGCCGGCCCCACGGTCAGTCGTCTAGGAAGTGTCTCGCTGTGCCGGAATGGGACTAAAGGTCCAACGAGACGGGAAGAAAGCAAATGGCATTGCGTGGGCGATAAGATGCCAAGATGGTAGGGTGTGTCTTAGCATCCTATTGCCCACGCTCAACGAAATCGGTTTCGTTTGAGCCTAAGTATACGCACGGGATTTTATTTGCGAAGAGAAAAACAATAAAAAGGTGAACGTTCACCTAATCGCAACAACTCGTTGGCTGTAGTTGCGGTGGAATAGTTCCTGTTTTTGCTGCTGAAGGCTTTGAGCAGGAACTATTCCACCGCAACTTATGAGGGGGGGGGCGGGGGATGCGATAGTATTGCATGGTGGTATTCGATTAACCGAGGCTTCATCCGAGGGCTTTATGGAACAGCACCAGCATTATCAGAGCCTGCAAGATCAGGCATACAACGCATTGCGCTCCAAGATCATCTATGCCGAGCTCAAGCCCGGCACGCGCCTTTCGGCGATTGGTCTGGAAAAAGAGACGGGAATCGGGCGCACACCCATTCGCGAGTCCTTTGTGCGTCTGCGCGAGCAGGAGCTGGTGGAAACGCGTCCCAAAAGCGGCACCTACGTCTCTAAGATCAGCATGGAACGCGCTGAGAACGCTTGTTTCTTGCGCGAGAAGCTCGAGAGAAGCGTGCTTATTAAATGCTGTTCGGCCGCCTCGCCCGAGCAAAAGCAGCGGCTCGAGCAGATTCTTGCCGAGTCCGAGTCGCTCGACCATGGCGAAACGCGCCGTTTCTTTGACCTGGATAACCTGTTCCATGAGACATGTTTTGAGATTGCCGGCCGTCACATGTTGTGGGATTGGATGAAGAGCGTCAACACACATTTTGAGCGATACAACTGGTTGCGTATGGTGTCGCAGGACCTGGATTGGGAGCCGATTCGTCGGCAGCATCGCCGGATTCTCGAGGCCATTAAAAGGGGCGATACCGATGCGGCGAGCTATCTGGCAGAGACGCACTTGCACCTGATGCCCGAGGAGCAGGGCCCGGTTATCGCCTTGCATCCCGACTATTTTGAGCTGTCCAAAGACTCGGCCATCTAATCAATCCCCATATAAGTTGCGGTGAAATAGGGACTGTTTTGCGGCCTAGGTGGCGCAAACAGTCCCTATTCCACCGCAAGTGACGGGGCACATCGGGGCACGAAAAAGCTGCGGCGCCGCTTGGAGGAAAAGACCGGAAGCAAGGGTCCATTCCTCCAGACGGCACCGCAGCTGTTTTGGTGGCTCGGCTTTTGTCGAAGTGGCTTAGTTGAGCGCGACGGCCAGCCGAGTAGGCAAAGCGGCTTGGAGGCGTGTCGCTTCCGTCACGTTCTATCAGCATACAAGACGGTTTTGGTTCTTGTTCGTGACGGAAACGGCGCGCTTCCGAGCCGCTTTAAAAGAAAGGGGGCGAGGTTTAGGGCACGCCCCCTTTCACGATAGAGAGCTAAACCTAGCCGCGGACCTTCTTGACGACGTCCATGGCCTCGTGGGCGATCTGCTCGACCTTGGAGAAGTCGCCGTCGGCAAACAGGGCCGGCTTGACCATCCAGGTGCCACCGCAGGCGATGATGGCGGAGGAGCTCAGGTACTCCTCGACGTTGGCGGTGCTCACGCCGCCGGTAGGCATAAAGCGGTGACCGACAAACGGAGCGGCGAGGGCCTTGATGGTGTTCAGGCCGCCATACTGGGACGCGGGGAAGAACTTGGTGACCTTGAGGCCCAGGTTCTCGGCTGCGGTGACCTCGGAGGGGGTCACGGTGCCGGGAAGGACGGGCAGGTCGATGTCGATGCAGTGCTTCACGACGTCCTCGTTGTAACCCGGGGAGACGATGAACTTGGCACCGGCTGCGCGGGCCTGCTCAACCTGCTCGACGGTCAGGACAGTGCCGGCGCCAACGCACATCTCGGGCTCGGCCTCGGCCATAGCGGCGATGCACTCGGCGGCGCAGGCGGTGCGGAAGGTGACCTCGGCGGACTTCATGCCAGCTGCCATAAGGGCGTGGGCGAGCGGGGCGGCGTCCTCGACCTTGTCGAGCACAACGACCGGCACGATGCCCAGGGACTCAAGCGTGGTGTAGAACTGATCGAACATGATGTTCCTTTCGATGTGTGGCGCGCATGGGCGCGTGATTACCAAATGTGCTGGTCAGGAGCCGATTTTGGATTGGTTATCGGAGGCACTGCTTGGGGTTCAAGCAATTCCAAAACCGGCTGCTCGACCAGTCATGTAGGGAATGCCAGGCAAAACCGGAATGGGACTGGTGGTTTTGCCCGGCCGGAGGAATCAGGGAGCGGGCCGCAGGGGTATGGGATTGGAAAGCTGCGGCCCGCGGAATGGAGACGGACTAGCGCGCGACGCGGGTGCCACCGTCGGCGGCTGATGCTACGGCTGCGATCTCGTCTGCGGTCACCAAGTTGGAGTCGCCCTTGATGGTGAGCTTGAGGATCGACGCTGCAATCGCGTAGTTGACGGCGTCCTGCGGATCGAAGTCGTTGATGAGGGCGTGGACCAGGCCGGCGTTGAAAGCGTCGCCGGCGGCAACACCCTCAAGCACGTGCACGTCGTGAGCAGGGGAGAACCAGTGCTCGCCGCTCTCGGCGTCATAGAGCATGCCCATCCAGATGGAGCGCTCGACGCAGGAGATGTTGCGGACGACCGAAGCGACCTTCTTGCAGCCGTACTCGGCGCAAATCTGACGGGCCATCTCGACGTAGGTGTCGCGCTCCTCGATGCCGTGGGCAAGGGAGCCGGAGACGCAGGTCATACCGAGGCCAGCAGGCGCGTCCTCGTCGTTGGCGATGCAGATGTCGACGAGCGGCAGGAGCTCCTTCATGGTGGCCTGCGACTTCTCGGGCGACCACATCTTGCCGCGATAGTTCACGTCGCACACGGTCGTGATGCCCTTGGCGCGGCAGGCGGTGAGGGCATCCTTGCAGGCGGCAGCCATCTCATCGGAGACGGCGGGGGTCACGCCGGAGAAATAGAAGACATCGATGCCCTTGAGGATCTCGTCCCAGTTAAAGACGTCGCGCTTGGCCATGTTGATGGCAGAGTACTTGCGGTCGTAGACGCAACCGTTACCGCGCTGCGAGGCGCCGACCTCAAACACATAGGAGCCAAGGCGGTCGCCCTGACGCACGACGCGCGTGGTGTCGACGTCGTAGGCCTTCAGCGAACGCAGGGCGCACTCGCCCAGACGGTTGGCCGGGACAACGGAGACGTAAGCGGCCTTGTCGCCCTGGTAGGCCAGGGAAAGCGCAGTGTTGGCCTCGGCGCCGCCGTAGCGGACGTCAAACTCGGTTGCCTGCTCAATACGCAGGTGGTCTTTGGGTGAGAGTCTCATCATGATCTCGCCGAAGGTAAGAACCGTTTTACCCATGGTCGCGCAGCTCCTTTTACTCGTGCGTACACCTTTGATATGGCGTTGGCACGCAGGTGCCAAGACGGTAGGGTGCGTCTTTGCACCTGCGTGCCAACGCTCGCCGAAATCGGTTTACGAAATCGGTTTCGTTTCGAGTTGTAGTATACTCACCTACAGCGTTTTGCAACCGAGATTTTTAAAAAATGCCTAAAATGGCTCAGACTGCCGACATTGGGAAACGGGGTGCGCTATGGCGCAGATGAGAATCAAGGACATTGCCGCCGAGGCGGGCGTGAGCCCGGCCACGGTCTCGCGCTATCTCAACAACCGCCCCGGGCAAATGACCGAGGAGACCCGTGCTCGCATCGCGGCAGTTATCGAGCGCACCGGCTATCGCCCACGTGCCGCCGCGCGCAATCTGCGCAGCTCGCGTACGAACCTCATCGGTGTGATTCTGGCTGACATCGCCAACCCGTTCTCGAGCGCCATGCTCGAGGGCCTTTCCGCCAGCGCCGCGGCGCGCGGCTGCTCGCTCATGACGGCCATTAGCGGCAACGACCCCGCTAAGGAAGCGGAGTCGCTCACCAGACTTATCGATGCCGGCGTGGACGGCCTGGTCGTCAACACCTGCGGAGGCAATGACGAGGCGATCGCCGCGGCAGCGGGACGTCTGCCCGTCGTGCTGCTAGACCGCGACGTTGCCGACGGCGGTGTTGACCTGGTGACATCTAACAACCGTGAGCTGGTCGCCGGCTTGGTAGACGCCTTGGCAGCTGCGGGCAGCGAGCGTCTGTGCCTGCTCACCGAGGCAAGCGACGACAGCCCCGTGCGTCGAGAGCGCGCCGAGGCCTTTGCCGACGAGCTTTCGCGCCGCGGCCTTGCGGGCGAGGTCGTCACCCTGGCCGACGGTGGCGCCACGGGCGTTGGCCGTTTGGACAAGACCATCCGCGACTACGCGGGCAAAAGGCTCGGCCTTATCGCCGTCAACGGCCTGGTTTTCCTGCGTCTGACCGAGGCGCTGGCGCAGCTTGGTCCCTCGCTGCCGGCGGGGCTCAAGATCGCGACGTTTGACGACTACCCCTGGAACCACGTGCTCTTTGGCGGCGTCACCACGGCCGCGCAAGACACCCTCGCCATTGCCGAGCGCGTGGTCGAGCGTCTCTCCGAGCGTATCGACGTTGTTACCACCACCGTGGGCGAGGCCGCGAAGCTGGCGCCTAAACGCATCGAGATCCCCGGCCACATCGAACACCGCGCATCGACCTCGCGCTAGCCGCTCGTTCGCAACTGCCTGTTCGCGCACGTTTTTTGAGCGCTTGATACGCTTTAACCCTGCGGAAACATTTTTCTGCGATAGTATCTGCGATATAGACCAGTCGAAACCCGCCCGAAAGAAAGGGGAGCGACATGAACCAGCAGAACATCGATTACGTACTCCGCTCCGTAGAGCAGCGTGACATCCGCTTTGTGCGTCTGTGGTTTGTCGACATTCTCGGCCGCCTCAAGAACTTTGCCATTAGCCCCGAGGACCTCGAGGTCGCTTTTGAGGAGGGCATTGGCTTTGACGGCTCGGCCATCGAGGGCTTTGCTACGCCCGAGGAAGCCGACATGCTCGCATTCCCCGATGCTTCGACCTTCCAGATTCTGCCGTGGCGCCCGAGCCACAACGGCGTCGCCCGCGTGTTCTGCGATGTGTACACCCCCGACCGCAAGCCCTTCGCCGGCGATCCGCGCGATGCCCTGCGCCGCATGTTCCGCAAGGCCGAGAAGGCTGGCTACCTGCTCAACGTGGGCGCCGAGCTGGAGTATTACTACTTCCCCGACGAGCACACCCCCGAGCCGCTCGACAACGTGGGCTACTTCGATCTTTCGGTGAGCGATGCCGCTCGCGACCTGCGCCGCAACACGGTCCTCACGCTCGAGAAGATGTCCGTGCCGGTGGAGTACACCTTTCACGCCGCCGGTCGCTCGCAGCACGGCATGAGCCTGCGCCACGCCGAGGCCCTGAGCATGTCTGACGCCATCACCACGGCCAAACTCATCATTAAACAGCAGGCCTACGAGAGCGGTTGCCACGCCTCCTTTATGCCCAAGCCGCTGGCGGGCGAGGATGGCAGCGCTATGTTCCTGTGCCAGTCGCTGTTCGACCACGACGGCAACAACGTCTTTTGGGGAGAGGACGACGAGAAGTACCATCTCTCCGACGTCGCCAAGCACTACATGGCCGGCATTCTGGCGCACGCGCGCGAGATCAGCGCCATCACCAACCCCACGGTCAACTCGTACAAGCGCATCACCACGGGTGGCGACTCCGTGCCGCAGTACGCCACGTGGGGCTTGCGCAACCGCGCGAGTATGGTCCGCATCCCGGTCTACAAGCCCGGCAAGCAGCTGTCCACGCGCATCGAGCTGCGCAGTCCCGATCCCATGGCCAACCCGTATCTGGTCAACGCCGTCACGCTGGCGGCTGGTCTGGACGGCATCGAGCGCAAGCTGGAGCTCCCGCCCGAGGCAACGGCCGAGACGCTCAAGCTTACCGACCGCCAGATGGTCGAGGCCGGCTACACGCCGCTGCCGCGTTCGCTCAAAGAGGCGCTCGACGTGTTTGAGGACTCGCAGTTTATGAAGGATGCCCTCGGCGAGCATATCCACAGCTTCTTCCTCAAAAAGAAGCGCGACGAGTGGCATAAGTTTGAGTCTACGATCACCGAGTGGGAGATCAAGCACTACCTGGCGAACTCCTAATCGCGCTGGCTTGTTCCAGTACGATTGAGCTCATTTTTTTGGAGGCCGATATGTCCGAAAAGAGTGCCCTGTTCATGGCGCGCACGACGCGCTTCCACGAGTTTGCCCGCAGCTTGACGACCACCCTGGGTGTCGAGGTGAGCCTGGCCACCCCCGATTCGCCGACTGCGGCGCACGACTTTGACCTGCTGATTCTCGATTCCGATGGTATCCGCAGTGACCGCATCGATCAGATTGCCAAGTGGCTTGACGATCGTGGCGGCGTCCCCATGCTGGTGATCGTCGACGACGAGGCCCTTGGCACCCTGCGTCTGCCCAATCATGCGCATGCCGACTTTGTATGCCCCACGGCGACGCCCAACGAACTCAAGGCTCGTGCGCAGCGCCTGATGGGCGAGGAGGAGACCGTCACCGCCGACGATGTGCTCAACATCGATAACCTCGAGATTAACCTGGCTACCTACCAGGTGACGCTCGATAACGAGCCTATCGACCTGACGCTGATGGAGTACTCGCTGCTGAGCTTTTTGGCGACGCATCCCAACCGCGCCTACAGCCGCGAGGTGCTGCTGCACCGCGTGTGGGGCTTTGAGTACTGCGGCGGCACGCGCACCGTCGACGTGCACATTCGACGCATCCGTTCCAAGGTGGGCCCGCAGATCGCAGCACATATCACCACCGTCCGTGGCGTGGGTTATCTGTTTAAGGACTAGATTTCCACCACAAAGGGGACAGGCACCTTCGTGGTGGTTTTGACGCAGGCCGGGTCCTTTTGGGTCTGCAGCAGAACTTAAGCCTTCCTAAAAGATTGCGTTCTCATACACGTGCACCCGCATATTGGGGTACAACTCAACGTGAACAATGATGGCCCGCCACATGTTTGGCGGGCCTTTGGTTATTTGACGAAAGGATCGCAGCTATGAGCGAGAACGATTCCCAGCGTCCCCAGGATGCGGGCAACGCCGGCGAGACCCAGCAGCAGCCGCGTGTGCAGGTGGAGTCGACGCCTGCCGGTAGCAACATTCCCTACGTGCAGGCTTACGACACGCAGACCGGCAAGCCGCTGGGCGGCCAACAGGTCGTGAACAAGCACACGGTGGTCAAGACCAAGACCAAAAAGCTGCCGATCTTTATTACGGCACTCGCCGGCTGTGCCTGCGGAGCCCTGCTGGTCATTGCGCTCATTATGAGCGGCACGCTCGATATCGGTGGCGGTAAGAATGCCGTGACGGCGGGTGCTTCGGGTTCGTCGACGCAAAAGATCACGATCGACTCCGAGGACACCACACTTGCCGAGGCCGTTTCCGCCAAGGCCCTGCCCTCCGTGGTTTCCATCACCGCCACTTCGAGCGGCAGCCAGAATGGCTCGCTTTCGCAGTCTGCCGACGAGTCGGACAACTCGGGCAGCGTCGGTTCGGGCGTGGTGCTCGATACCGAGGGCCACATCCTCACCAACAACCACGTGGTCGACGGCTACGACCAGTACGTGGTCACCATGGACGACGGCACCACCTACGAGGCCGAGTTCGTGGGCAACGATGCTTCGAGCGACCTGGCCGTCATCAAGCTCAAGGACGCCGACGCCTCCAAGCTCACGCCGATCGAGATCGGTGATTCCTCCAAGCTCAACGTGGGCGAGTGGGTCATGGCGATCGGTTCGCCGTTTGGCAACGAGCAGTCTGTCTCCACCGGTATCGTCTCGGCGCTCTACCGCTCCACGGCCATGAGCTCTACCAGCGGCAACACCATCTATGCCAACATGATCCAGACCGATGCCGCCATCAACCCGGGCAACTCCGGCGGCGCGCTCGTCAATGACAACGGCGAGCTCGTGGGCATCAACTCGCTCATCGAGAGCTACTCGGGCTCCAGCTCGGGCGTGGGCTTTGCTATTCCCGTTAACTACGCCAAGAACATTGCCGACCAGATTATCGACGGCAAGACGCCGGTGCATCCGTACATGGGCGCTACGCTTTCGAGCGTCAATGCGCTCAACGCCCGCACCAACAAGCTGAGCACCGATAGCGGCGCGTATGTGGCGAGCGTCGTCGAGGACGGTCCTGCTGCCAAGGCCGGCATTCAGGAGGGCGACGTCATCACCAAGCTGGGCGACGATGAGATTACGAGTGCCGATGGCCTGATCATTGCGCTGCGCAGCCACGAGGTGGGCGAGAAGGTCGAGATCACGCTCATGCGCGGCAAGGAAGAGAAGAAGGTCACCGTCGAGCTGGGCTCCGATGAAGAGCTGCAGAACCAGCAGCAGGACGACAGTTCGACCGATACCGGCAACGGCGGTATTACCGACGAGCAGCTGCGCCAGTATCTGGAGGAGCTGCTGGGCCAGCAGGGCCAGGGTCAAGGTTACGGCCAGGGGTTCTAGCGAGCCGTTTCGCACATACCAATGCCAGAGGGGCTGTCCCACCAATGCGGGACAGCCCCTCTTTTCTTATTGATCCGTTGGCGGCGGAGGAAAACGGATCACTTGTGGCTGACAAGAGGCCTGGTTCGTAATGGTCTGGACAGTTAGTTCAGATACGTATAAATCTGGGACAGCTTGGAATGCGTTTTGAGCAATTTTTGATTGGGATGGGGCTCGAATGGGTGTTTGGAAGGGAGAGCGGGACGTTTACATGGTCTCGAGGAGCCCAAATTAGTTGAAACAGGGGTGTTCGTGCCTGATTCAGCTCTAGGATTTATACGTATCTGAACTAACTGTCCACTCCAGTCTGGCGGCTGCCGATTCGGTGCGGTTCGAGACCGCTATTCGGCCTCATTGCGACCGGTGGTACTCTAGTATCCGTTTGAAATCGAGCGAAGGAGTGCCGCTATGGAGCAATCGAGCCTGTTTGGTGACGGCGTGGACATCGATACCGAAACGCCCGCGAGTGCGGATGCCGCTGCACCGACCGATGCCCGTGCCCAGGCGGCAGCACGTGCGGCCGAACTGCGCCACGAGCTCGATTACCACGCCTATCGCTACTACATGCTCGACGCGCCCGAGATCACGGATGCCGCATTCGACAAAATGCTCGTTGAGCTGCAGGAAATCGAGGCGACCTACCCCGATCTGGTAACGCCCGACAGCTATACCCAGCGCGTGGGCGGCTACGTGAGCGAGCAGTTTACGCCGGTAACGCACATGGCACGCATGTATTCCATGGACGATGCCATGGATCTGGATGAGCTCGACGCATGGCTCCAGCGCACCGAGGATGCGCTCGGTGCCGGCAGCGTCACCTATACCTGCGAGCTTAAGATCGACGGCCTGGGTGTGGCACTTACCTACCAAAACGGCACCTTCGTACGCGCGGCCACGCGTGGCGACGGCACCACGGGCGAGGACGTGTCGCTCAACGTGCGCACCATCAAGGATGTGCCCATGCACCTGTCCGAGGCAGCGCTCGCCCACATGGGCGCCGACCGCGAGCGTGCCATCGAAGTACGCGGCGAGGTCTACATGCCCAAGGGCAGCTTTGTTCGTCTGAATGAAGAGGCCGATGCCGAGGGCCGCGACCCCTTTGCCAACCCGCGCAACGCTGCCGCCGGCAGCCTACGTCAGAAGGATCCCAAGATCACGGCGCGCCGCGATCTGGCCACCTTTATCTACGCCATCGCCGATACCGACCCGTTGCACGTCCACAGCCAGCGCGAGTTTCTGGACTGGCTGCGCAGCGCCGGCTTTAGCGTCAACCCCAACGTGGCACGCTGCGCCACACCCGCCGAGGTCCACGAGTTCTGTGCCCAGGCGCTTGAGCACCGCGGTGACCTGGACTACGACATCGACGGCGTGGTCGTAAAGGTCGACAGCTTTCAGCAGCAGCTTGACCTGGGCTTTACTGCCCGCGCACCGCGCTGGGCCATCGCCTTTAAGTTCCCGCCCGAGGAAAAGCAGACCGTCCTGCGCGAAATTCGCATCCAGGTGGGCCGCACCGGCGTGCTCACGCCGGTCGCCGAGTTCGACCCGGTGATGGTTGCCGGCTCCACCATCGCGCGCGCCACGCTGCACAACATCGACGAGATTCGCCGCAAAAACGTGCGCGAGGGCGACACCATCATCGTGCACAAGGCGGGTGACGTGATTCCTGAGGTCGTGGGCCCGGTCCTCGACAAGCGCCCGGCCGATTCGGTTGACTGGCACATGCCCGAGGTTTGCCCCGTGTGCGGCAGCCCCGTGGTCCACGAGGACGGCGAGGTTGCCTACCGTTGCGTGTCCATCGACTGCCCGGCGCAGCTCAAGGAGCGTCTGCTCCACTGGGTGAGCCGCGGCTGCATGGACGTTGACGGCCTGGGTGACGAGATCGTCGACAAGATGATCGCCGCCGGCCTGATCCACGATGTCGCGGACTTCTACCAGCTCACGGTCGACGACATCGCCGGCTTGGACACGGGGCGCACCTATGCCAGCTCAAACAGCAAAAAGGGCGTCAAGAAGGGCGATCCCATTCCGGTGGGCCTCAAGACGGCCGAAAAGATCATCGCCGAGCTCAACAAGTCCAAGAGCCAGCCGCTCGGTCGCGTGCTGTTTGCCCTGGGCATCCGCCACGTGGGCAAGAGCGTGGGCGAGGTTATCGCCGAGCGATTCCTGTCGATCGACAAGCTTATCTTGGCGAGCGAAGAGGACATCGCCGAGTGCGAGGGCATCGGTCCCAAGATTGCGGCGAGCGTCAAGCAGTTCCTGGCCGTGCCCGAGAATCTCGCCGTGCTGGAACGCCTGCGCCAGGCGGGTCTGTCGCTCGAGGTCGATTTGGGCGCCGCACACGCGCAAGCTGCAGCTGACGCTGGCGTGGCGGGCGAGCTCGCCGATGCACAGCCACTCGCGGGTCTGACCTTCGTGCTCACCGGCACGCTCGTCAACCGCACGCGCGACGAGGCGGGCGCGGCGCTCAAGGTGCTCGGCGCCAAGGTTTCGGGCAGTGTGTCAAAGAAGACGAGCTATCTGGTCGCCGGCCCCAAAGCGGGCTCCAAGCTCACCAAGGCCGAGCAGCTGGGTGTGCCCGTGCTGGACGAGGACGCACTCGAGCAGATCTTGGCGACTGGTGAGGTGCCGGTGGCGTAATGGATATAGAGAATCGCAATTGCTCGCAGGCGGAAGGGCGCGCGAGGCATTCCCAAGTGCAGGCAAAAGAGCGCTTAATGATGCGAATTTGCATTGCCGAGCGTGAGCGCGCGGCGGGTGCATCTCGCGATGCCTTTGAGGCGTTGACCGAGCTAGAGGCGAGGCTCGGTCTAGCCTAGCGATACGGGCACCGTGATTTGCGTCACGTAGGTTGTGGGGTCGTCGCTGATGATGTCGTCGATCAGGGCGATCTCGCGTTGCCCCGCTACGCTGCCAACTTGTCAAAAGCCCCGCGCCGGTTGAGTACGGTAAACGCAATCACGCAAATGACTGCCGACAAAATCGATCCGCACGGCGAAGCGATGCCCATGGGAAACAGCGTGTCGGAATAGGCGTTCGACAGCAGCCACGCGCCCGGCACGCGAATGAGCGCCACGGCCAGCACGTTGTGCGCAAAGCCGATGTAGCTCTTGCCGTATGCAGCGAAAAAGCCGCTAAAGCAAATGTGGATGCCGGCAAAAATCGCGTCGAAAATGTAGCTGCGCATATAGCCGGTACCGGCGGCGACTACTGCAGCGTCCTTGGCAAAAAAGCCAATAAACGCTGGCGCCACCAGCCACATCAGCATCGTGATCAGGCAGCCGTACACCACCGAGATTGTCATGGCGTCCTTGAGTACCTGACGTGCGCGGTCGCCCTTGCCCGCGCCGGCATTTTGCGCCGTGAGCGCGCTGACGGTGGCACCCATGGAACTTGGCACAATGAACAAAAAGCTGATCATCTTTTCGACCAGGCCCACGGCGGCGGCGTCGACGAGCCCTCGGTGGTTGGCGATGACGGTGATAAACATAAACGCCACCTGGATGCAGCCGTCCTGCACGGCCACGGGCACGCCGATCTTAAGGATGCTGCCGAGCACCTCGGGCTGAGGGCGCAGGTCGCTGCGCTTAACGTGGATGTTCGTGCGGCGGCTCTTGAGCCACACGAGCGCGAGGGCAACGCTGGCCGTCTGGGCGGTCACCGTGCCGAGCGCCGCGCCCACGGGGCCGAGCCCCATGTGGCCGATAAACAGAAAATCGAGCGCGATGTTAATGATGCACGCCACGCCGATCACGTACATGGGCGAGCGCGAATCGCCCAGCCCGCGAAAGATGGCCGAAAGAATGTTGTATGCGGCGATAAACGGAATGCCGACAAAGCAGATACGCAGGTAGGCGGCGGTTCCTTCGACTGCCTCGGCCGGCGTGCCAATGAGTGCCACAATCTGCGGACACAATGCAAGCAGGACAGCGGCCAGCACCACCGAGACGCCCATAAAGAGCGTGATGGTGTTGCCGATGGCGGTCTCGGCGCGGTCGAAGCGGCGCGAACCCACGGCGTGGCCGACGATGACCGTCGTTCCCATGGCCAGGCCCACGAGCGTCACGGTAATGATATAGAGCGTCTGCGCGCCATTGCCCACGGCGGTGATGCCGGCGGCGCCGCTAAACTGCCCCATCATGTACAGGTCGGCCATGCCGTAGAGCATCTGCAAAAAGTACGAGAGCATATAGGGCAGGGCAAAGACCGCGATGGTCTTAAGGACATTGCCGCGTGTGAGGTCGTGTTCCATGGGCGGGGCTTTCTGGCTTGGTTCGTTTAGCTACCAGTGTAGTGAAAACCATACAACGATTGTAGAGTCAAGGTTTGTGATGACGCCGGAGCGAAAAAGTCTCGCGCACCATTATTCCGAGTGAATATGGACACACATCACGAGAACTCGCCGCCGGCGCTAACCTTGCAGAAAACGATTTCGGAATACTTGACACCATTATTCGGCGCGCAATAATACGTGCGTTTGCGAACAACGTTTGATGGGGGTTGAACCTGCGTGCGCAATCTCAAAATACTGTTTTTCTATCTAGGGGCATACCGTCGCGATGCCATCCTCGGCGTGTTCTTTGTGTCGGTCGAGACGGTGCTCGAGCTGTTTATCCCGGTCATCATGGCCAACATCATCGATGTGGGCGTGCCTGTGTGTGATATCAACTACATTCTGCTACAGGGCGCGTACATGTTGGTGTGCGCTGCGCTTTCGCTGGTACTGGGCTTGGGTTATGCCCGCACGTCCGCCCGCGTTGCCTCGGGCCTAGGCGCTAACCTGCGCGAGGCCGAGTACAAAAAGATTCAAACGCTCGCCTTTGGCAACCTGGACAACTACGACGCCAGCTCGCTCGTCACCCGCATGACCACGGACATCACCGTTATCCAAAATGCTGTGGGCAACGGCTTTCGCCCTATGGTGCGCGGCCCGGTGACGCTTATCGTCGGCCTTATCTACGCGCTGATGCTGTCGCGCCCGCTCGCCACCGTCTTTGCGATCATCTTGCCCGTGCTGGCAATCGTACTGGGCGTCATCACCTATCGCGTCAGTCCGCTCTACCGCCAACTCCAGACCTCGATGGACCACCTCAACGGCGTGGTACAGGAAGACCTCACCGCCGTGCGTGCCGTCAAGGCCTACGTTCGTACCGAGCACGAGGAGGCCAAGTTCGACGCAGTCAATACCGAGCTTGCGCGCACTGCGACAAAGACCTTTGGCAGCGCGGTGCTCAACCTGCCGGTGTTTCAGCTGTCGATGTACGTGGCTGCGCTCTCTATCCTGTGGATTGGCGGCCGCATGATTCTCGCCGGCAAGCTGGGCGTGGGCTCGCTCACGGGCTTTATGAGCTACGTGCTGCTGATCATGAACTCGCTCATGATGATTTCCAACGTGTTTTTGCTGCTCACGCGCGCTCTCACGAGTGTGGGCCGTATCGCAGAGGTGCTCGATGAGGAGCCCTTTATCGCCAACCCTGCGGGAGACCTCGCGATTGCGGCGCCAGCGGACGGCAGTATCGAGTTTCGCGACGTTTCCTTTAAATACCGCGCGGATGCAGCCGAGGATGTGCTCGAGCATATCGACCTTCGCATCGAGAGCGGCTCGACGGTGGGCATCCTCGGCGGCACGGGCTCGGGCAAGAGCTCGCTTGTGCAGCTGATTGCGCGCCTGTACGACGCCACCGAAGGCGCCGTGCTTGTGGGCGGACGTGACGTGCGTGACTACGACCTCGCCGCCTTGCGCGACGCTGTGGGCATTGTGCTGCAAAAGAATGTGCTGTTCACGGGCACCGTGCGCGAGAATCTGCAGTGGGGCAATCCGCAGGCGTCGGACGATGAGCTCCTCGCGGCTTGCCGCGCGGCGTGCGTGGACGAGTTCCTTGATCGCAACGGCGGGCTGGACGGCGAGTTGGGCCAAGGCGGCGCTGGTGTTTCGGGTGGCCAGAAGCAACGCCTGTGCATCGCGCGCACGCTGCTCAAGCATCCGCGCGTGCTCATTTTTGATGACTCCACCAGCGCGGTCGATATGGCGACCGACGCTAAGATTCGCGAGCACATCGCTCGGATTTCCGATACGACCGTGCTCATCATCGCCCAGCGTATCGCGAGCGTCATGGATGCCGATCGCATTGTGGTGTTGGACGACGGTCGTGTCCACGGCGTGGGCACGCACGAGGAGCTGCTGGCGGGCGACAACATCTACCAGGAGATTTACGCCTCGCAGATGGAGTTTGCGGGGAACGCGGACGCCGGCGACGGCAGCGACGATGGTTGCGCGAATGATCCGTTTTCCTCCGTCCCCGGAGGATCGCCCTTGGAAGGGGGTGAGCGCCATGCCTAAGACCGCAGCCCAAGCACGCCCGGCCGACCTCAAGCGCACCGTGCGCCGCCTGCTCTCCTACATGGGGCATGCCAAGTTCTCGTTGCTCGCGGTGGGCGTGCTCGCCTCCGTTGCCGCCATCGCGAGCCTCGCCGGCACCTACATAGTGCGCCCCATCGTTAACGGTTTGGCCACGGGCGGGGAGGAACTGCTTGCCAGGCAGGTCATCCTGACGGCGATCATCTACGCTGCGGGCGTGCTCTCGGCCCTGGGCTACTCGCAGATCATGGTGCGCGCGGCCCAACACGTGGTGTCCGATATTCGCCGCGACCTGTTCGCGCACATCCAGACGCTGCCGCTCAGTTATTTTGACAGCACGCGCTCGGGCGACATCATGAGTTTTTTCACCAACGACGTCGACACCGTCTCCGAGGCGCTCAACAACAGCTTTGCCAACGTGATTCAGGCCGCCATTCAGGTTGTGGGCACCACGGCTATGCTCATCATCCTTAACTGGCAGCTCACGATTATCACACTCGTGTGCGATGCGGCCATTGTGCTGTATGCGCGCTACTCGGGCGCGCGCTCTAAGCGTTTCTTTGCTGCCCAGCAGGCATCGCTTGGCGACCTGGACGGATATATCGAAGAAATGGTCTCGGGCCAAAAGGTCATCAAGGTCTTTAACCGTGAGGCAGCGAATGTCGCCGGCTTCACCTGCCGCAACGACGAGCTTCGCCGCACCGGTACCGCCGCCGTGAGCTATGCCAACTCCATGGTGCCCATGACCGTCGTGATTGGCTACGTCAACTATGCCATCGTCGCCGTGGCGGGCGGCATGCTCTGCATCAAGGGGCTCGCCGATGTGGGCGCACTTGCAAGCTACCTGGTCTTTGTGCGCCAGGCCGCCATGCCCATCAACCAGTTTACGCAGCTCGGCAACTTCTTGCTCAACGCGTTGGCCGGTGCCGAGCGCCTGTTTGCGGCTATGGACCTTGAGCCCGAGGTGGACGAGGGCTGCGTGGAGCTGGTGCAGACGGGCGACGCCGCGTGGGCGTGGAAGATTCCCGAGGGCCAGGGCGTGGGCGCGTACGGGCACTTGCATGACGTGGCAGCCGTTGATGAGTCGGGCCGCGCGGTGGCCGCCGACGGCACCGAGCTCACGTGCGGCTTGGTCCCGCTTGCCGGCGACGTGCGCTTCCATGCCGTGGACTTTTCCTACGTGCCGGGCGCCCGCGTGCTCACGGACCTCAACCTGTTTGCCAAGCCGGGGCAAAAGATTGCGTTTGTGGGCTCCACGGGCGCCGGCAAGACGACCATCACCAACCTCATCAACCGCTTCTACGAGGTCGATGACGGCGAGATCACGTACGACGGCATCGACGTCAAGCACATTGCCAAGGCCAGCCTGCGCGGGTCGCTCGGCATTGTGCTGCAGGACACGCACCTGTTTAGCGGCACCATTGCGCAGAACATCCGCTTTGGCAAGCTCGACGCGACCGACGAGGAGGTGCGCGCCGCTGCCGAGGCCGCCTGCGCGGATTCGTTTATCCGCCGCCTGCCGCGGGGCTACGACACACCGGTCACGGCCGACGGCGCCAACCTGTCGCAGGGTCAGCGTCAGCTGCTCGCCATCGCGCGCGTGGCCGTCGCCGATCCGCCGGTGCTCATCCTGGACGAGGCCACGAGCTCCATCGACACGCGTACCGAAAAGCTCATCGAGCGCGGTATGGACCGCATCATGCGCGGTCGCACCACGTTTATGATCGCGCACCGCCTGTCCACTGTCCGCGACGCCGACGCCATCATGGTCCTCGAACACGGCCGCATCATCGAGCGCGGCACGCACGAAGAGCTGCTCGCCCAGCACGGCGAGTACTGGCAGCTGGCGCATGGCTTAAAAGAGCTGGATTAACCCGTTCGAGCACGATGCTTTGATCCCTCCGTGCCCCTCGCCTCAAACCATCACAACATTCGACGTCTTTCGCCAAAATCGGGAAAAGCATCGAATGTTGTGATGGTTTTTCTGCCACTCGACCGGGTGGAATCGCTTTCTTGCGCGCGAAGGTGTGCGGACCCGTGGGCCGGGGAATAAGGTTGGTTATCCGACTCCATTGGAGGGCTCATGGACCTGCCGATTGTCCTGTCCCATAAGACTGCCTGGCTGTACCACAACGTGGTGCGCCCGTCCGAGCCGCTCTCGCGAGCAAGCAGCCTATACGATGAGGACTCGCTTGCTAACGAGGCGGAGCCGACCGCGAGCTTGCCCAAATTGGGACTCGATGCCAAGGGGCTGAGGGCTTCAACGGCGGTTGGGATCGTTGCCGACTATCTGGTTTCGCTTGGTATTCCACGAGAAGAGCTCGATCATATCGACACGCTCGTCAACTTCGATTTTGAGCGCTCGACGCCGGCTGGATTTAGGTGCCACGTGTTTGGAGCGCCGATACCTCCAGGCCATCTTGTCGAGGTGGCAGAGGGCCTTCTGGTGGTTGATGAGGTCATGTGCTTTGTCCAAGCGGGTTCGTGGATGAGCGAGCCCGAGCAGCTGGAATATGGCTACGAAATCTGCGCCCGATACCATTTGAATCATCTGTCGACAGGCGATTATATCGAGATGGGGCAGAGGTATACCGTCGCCGACTTGATTGCTTATTGCAATGAGAACCGATCTCGTCAGGGGGCCATACGCGCGGCCGCCGTGCTCAAGCGCGTGCACGATGGCGCGCGGTCGCCCATGGAGACGGCCACCGCAATCATGGTCGTAGCAAAACGTTCCCAGGGAGGGCTGGGATACGCCAAGATCGAGCTCAACCATCGGGTCGATGTTCCCAACGAGTTCAAGTATCTCGCAAAGGCCGGGTATTTCGAGATCGACGTATATGCGCCTGCGAGCGGTACGGGGATTGAATACAACGGCTCGGACCATCTTGATAAACAGCGCAGCGCGTCGGACGCGGAGCGTATGACCGTGCTGAGCGCGCTGGGCTTTAGGATGATCGTCCTCACCGGGACTCAGTTTGCCCATCAACTGCAATTGCATCGGGCGATGAATGCCATCGCGCTCGCTATGGGTCTCAAGTGCGACCGAAGTGAAGCGTTCCAGAAACGGCAGAATGATCTGCGAGAATTCGTGATTCGGCACTGGGACGGCGGCCTTTAGGGGCGCTTTGGTCCTTCTGCGGGGTGCCGTGGGCAGGCAAACCATCACAACATTCGACGTTTTTTGCCAAAAACGGGAAAAGCATCGAATGTTGTGATGGTTTGCGAGCTGAGGATGGGCTTGGAAAGTCCGTTTTGCTCGAAGCGACCTGTCCTGTCGTACGGGTGTCGGCATGATTCTCTCGTGGGGTATTATGTTTTCCGAAGAATAAAACGCCGCGTGAGGGGAGGGCTGCGTGGACGGGCGCGTGCAACATGACGGCTTTGGCCGCGATATCAACTACTTGCGCATTGCCGTTACCGACAAGTGCAATTTCCGCTGCATTTACTGCATGCCGGCCGATGGCGTGGCGCCCCGTGCACACGACGAGCTGCTCAGCGCCGAGGAAATCGCCCGCTTTGTGCGCTTGGTAGCGGGGGAGGGCATTCGCCGCGTGCGCCTGACGGGCGGCGAGCCGCTGGTCAGCCGCCGCATCATCCCGCTCATTCGCGACATCCGCGCGATTCCGCAGATCGAAGACATCTCGCTCACCACCAATGGCGCTCTGCTGCCCAAGTTGGCGCCGCAGCTCAAAGACGCCGGTCTTAATCGCGTCAACATTTCGCTCGACACACTCGACCCTACGCTCTTTGGAAAGATCACGCGCCTGGGTCGACTCGAGCAGACCATGGCTGGCATCGACGCGGCACTGGCTTGGGGCTTTGAGCCCGTTAAGGTCAACTGCGTTGTGGTGCGCCGGCTCAACCAGGATGTGGCGGCCCTTGCGCGGCTCACGCTCGACCGTCCCATCCACCTGCGCTTTATCGAATACATGCCCATCGGCGACGAGCACACGAGCTCGCATTGCGCTGTGGACCCGCATGCGCCCGCGCTCAATCCCGAGCTGTGGGATGCGAGCGATACCGTGCCGAGCGACGAGCTGCGGGCGCGCATCAATGCCGGGGCCGCCGCGGCGGGTCTGGGCGAGCTCGAGCCGCTCGACATCAACGACGCTCCTGCCGGCGCGGGCCCTGCGCGCTATTGGCACTTTCCGGGCGCGGCGGGAACGGTCGGCTTCATTAGCGCCATGTCCAATCATTTTTGTGCGAATTGCAACCGTCTGCGCCTGACGGCCGATGGCAACGTGCGTCCGTGCCTGTTTAGCGATGCCGAGTATTCGGTGCGCGACGCCCTGCGCCGTGGTGATGATATGCAGGTACTTTCGATTTGGCGCGATGCCGTGGCCCACAAACCGCAGGAACACGCGATAATTGAGGGCACGCAACGATTTATGTCCCAAATCGGAGGATGATCATATGGCCAAGAGCAGGTACGCCGATGCCACCAAGGCCGCTCGCAGGGCCGCGATGTCTGCCCACAAAGTCACGGCTGCGGCGAATGCTGGCAACGCCGACGCGTCCGCGCAGCCGACTGCCAGCGCTGCCACCGAGCCCGCCCGTGACGCCCGTCGCGACGAGCTGACGCACGTGGACGCCAAGGGCGAGGTGCGCATGGTCGACGTGTCCGACAAGGCCGAGACCCATCGCATTGCTATCGCCGAGGGCACTATCCTCATGCATCCCGAGACGCAGGCCATGGTGCTGCAGGACCGCGCCAAGAAGGGCGACGTGCTTGCCTGCGCGCGCGTGGCGGGCATTATGGCCATCAAGCGCACGAGTGACATCATCCCCATGTGCCATCCGTTGCTCATTACCAAGAGTAAGTGCGATATCGAGCCCATCGCTCCGGCGGGGACGCCGGCCGAGGACGTGCCCGAGGGCTGGTCGCCGGCGCGCGCGGACGGGCAGGTTGGCTTTCACGTACTGGTCACGGCGGGCGTGACGGGCAAGACGGGTATCGAGATGGAGGCTCTGACCGGCGCGAGTGCCGCGTGTCTAACGATCTATGACATGTGCAAGGCCGTCGATCGCGGTATGGAGATTGTCGACGTGCGCCTGCTGCACAAGGAGGGCGGCCGCTCGGGTGTGTGGGATCGTGCCGAACGTCAGGCCGCTGCCGTTGAGGCCGTGGCCGTTGACGGTGCCGCGCCCGCGAGCGTACCCGTCGCCGTCGCGCCTGCAGCTCCGACACCGGCCGTCCCCGCGATCGCGTTTATCGGCTACCAAAACTCGGGCAAGACCACGCTTGTCGAGAAGGTTATCGCCGAGCTCACCCGCCGCGGCCTGCGCGTGGGGTCGCTCAAGCATCATGGGCACCACGGCTTTGATATCGATGTGCCCGCCAAGGATACGTGGCGCCATCACCAGGCCGGATCCAAGCACGTGGGCCTCATCTGCGCCACGCGCTGGGCGGAGTACGCCGACACGCGCGAGGAGGACGAGATGCCCGCGCGCGAGCTGCTGTCGCGCTACAACGATGTCGACGTGGTGATCATCGAGGGCTACAAGACCGAGGGCTTCGACAACATCGTGGTCGCGCGCTCCGGTGTCGACCGTCTGCGCGGCAAGAGCTCGCTCGACCTGGTCGACGGTCACACGCTGGCCCTTGCCTGCAACGAGGCTCTGGCACGCCAGGCCTTCGACGCCGGTTTTGCGACCCGAGCCATCAATATCAACGACGCCCGAGCCATCTGCGACCTGATTCAAGACCACCTGGCCTAAAACCTGCCAAAAGAGACAGGTTTATTTTGGCAGGTTTTATCTGGGCAAACGTCATTTCCACCACAAAGGGGCCAGGCACCTTTGTGGTGGTTTTTGCTTTGGTAGATGTGTGGGGCATGCCTTACAATCTACCAAGTAGTTCATGACGGGCGAAAAACGGAGAGAAGGGGCTTGATGCGTCCTTAATGTTTCATGCGGATAGATTGATTTGACAGACGGTGGCGAATGCCTGCCGTCCGCATTCGTATGAAACAAGGAGTCTCCATGCTCGCCTCTCTTTTCTCAAAGCCTCAATCATCGCTGTCCGCGCAGGCTAAGCACCTGGTGGCAATGCGCTTCCTCATCTACACCGGTTATCAGACCAGCTACTTTATCGGCGTCATCGGAACGCTCACCTATGCAGACGATGCCTCGGTTGCGGCGACATCGCTGGCCGTCCTTTTTATGAACGTATTCGTGATCCTGGGATCCTTTGCGGGTGGAGCGGCGCTTGACGCTTGGGGTCCGTGCCGGCATTTCCGGGCGAGTATCGTCGCCACGTTGGCAACCGGCGCGGCAATCCTCGCCTTTGGCAGCGCGACCGGAACAGTCCTTGCCGGCGCGGTACTCCTGGGCTTTGTGATGGGATTCGCCCAGCCCATCGCCACGTCCTATCCGGCGTATCTCACCGACGACCCCGTCGAGCTCAAAGACATCAACTCCGCCATAACCATGTTCTCCAACGTGAGCATTATCGTCGGCCCCACACTGGGCGGCTTTGTCGCGGCGGCTGCATCGTCACGCGCGGTGTTCGTGCTCATGATGATCTTTACCGTACTGGCGCTCGTCGCCGGTTGGGGCTTTAGGCCGCAAGCAGGTCGTGCCGCCGCGCGCAAAAGTACTCCCGCGGACAGCAACGCAACGGCAAGTACCGCCAGCCAAAGCCCCGACCCCAGCACGTCTTCCCGCGTCACCTTCGCGACCAGCATCAAGACAGTCTTTACCAACAGCGTCCTCGCCCTACTGTTCTGCATTATCTTTCTTTCGAACTTTGGCTATGGCGCCTTTGACCCGCTGGAGTCGTTCTTCTACCGCGATGTCCTGCACGTCGGTGTTGAGTGGATGGGCTGGCTCTCGTCGGCCAGCGGTGTGGGCGCGGTGCTGGGCGCCGTTATTGCGCTCCGTTTGCCGCCGCACCTGATTAACCTTAAAACGCTGCTCGTTGCACTCATGTCCGTGGGTCTGGGAAGCCTGCTCTACGTGGGAACGTCGTACGTGGGCGTAGCCCTTGTCGGCCAGATTGCCCTGGGCGCGGCCTGGGGCGTCGTCAACCCGCTCCACAACACGATCGTGCAAACGACGGCCCCGCTCGAGCAGCTCGGTCGCGTCAACTCGGTCATGGGTTTTGGCAACATGTTCGCCGGCGTGGCCCCGCTGGCAATTGCCCCATGGCTGGCGGCGACATTTGGCGTGCAACAGACGCTCGTAGGGGCGGGCATGGTCGTGACGGCAGTTCCCGCGGCGTTGCTGCTGTTTGGCCGCCGGCATTTGGATCGTGCCGCAAGGCAGTAAAAACCATCACAACATTCGATGAAAATCGCGATTTTGCCGAAAAACGTCGAATGTTGTGATGGTTTGCGCTCCGGGCCGGGACACCCTTCGGGTCCGGCCACCACAAAGGGGCCAGGCTCCTTTGTGGTGGTTTTTGCTTTGACGGGCCGCGTCTGTGCCTTGGTATACCATGTACGCCGTTCACGAATACACCCCACACTGTCGCACAACCCAGAAAGGCCCCCATGGACACCACCTTCAGCCACATTAAAGCCGTGTTCTGCGATATCGACGGCACACTGCTCACGAGCCAGCACACGGTGTCCCCGCGCACCGTGGCGGCGATCCGCGCCCTGCGCGAGCGCGGCGTGCTCTTTGGCCTGTGCACCGGGCGCGACGCCCACGCGACCGAGGCCATGTACGAGCTCTGGGGCATCGAAGGCCTGGTAGACGTGATGGTGGGCTGCGGCGGTGCCGAGGTCATCGACCGCGCGCACGACATCAACGAGCTGAGCTATCCGCTGCCGGGCGAGACCATCGCCCGCATCTGCGAGCACATGGCGGACCTTCCGGCAACGCCCGTCTGCCCCCGAGACGGCGTGTTCTACGTGCCCGAGAGCAACGCGTGCGTCGAGCACCTGTCGCGCGTCGACGGCGTGCCCTACCAGGTGGTCGATTTTGCCGAGTTTTTGCGCGAGCCGCAGCCCAAGGTGATGTTTACCATGGCGCCCGAGGTGATGCCGCAGGTCATCGAGCGGGCGTCGACGTTTGCCGATGACACTGTTAAGGCAGCGGCCCTGCAGACCACGCAGCGGCTCTACGAGTTCATGGATCCGCGCGTGTCCAAGACGCGCGGCCTTGTGCGCGTGGCGGAGCTCAACGACATGGAACTCCAGGACATCTGCGTGTTTGGCGATGCGGACAACGACACCTGCATGGTGGCTGACGCCGGCGTGGGCGTGGCCATGGCAAATGGCAGCGATGCCACCCGCGCCGCCGCCGATTTTGTAACCGCGAGTAACGACAAAGACGGCATCGCGATCTTTATCGAGGAGCATCTGCTGTAGCGCCGGGGGAGAACCACCACAAAGGGGCAGGCACCTTTGCGGTGGCCTCAGGCGATTTGGGCGAATTGATACCGAAAATCTGTGTGAAAATTCAGATATGGTTGTCTGAACATTACGCTTCTAACTACCGATGGGTTAAAGATATTCCCATCAATTTGGTAGTCTATTCCTCCCGGTTAATGACCTACCGCTCACGGTCGATTTTCGACCGTTTACAGGACGCATGCTCTTGAGCAAAATGTTGTGCAAATAAATAAAATGCTATTAAAAAAATGATAACTGGCTTAATACCAGCAGAAATAGATATTTCAAAGCGAATAAACGAAGGCAAATCTGAGTAAATGTCAAGAGAATTGAGAACTGGCTACAAAAAATGTCGGTTTTGTTGCTCGGATGTTTAAACAATAGTTACAATAGTATTACTACGCGAGCGCAATTACAGCTGTCTCTTATACACATCTCCGAGCCCACGAGACGCTACGCTATC
>CABRIC010000026.1 GCA_902470905.1 uncultured Collinsella sp.
CACAAGGAGTATCGTCGGCAGCGTCAGATGTGTATAAGAGACAGACTATATACAAAAAGAGTATCCGTTGACCTGTGCTCGACATTATGCCGATCGATAGGAGGCGCTATGGACGCTAAGCAGCTCGAAAAGATGATGGGGTTTGCTCCCGGAGAGCTGGAGAAAGCCTCGGAGGCATACGAAAAAGATGAGTGGCCGAAGGGTCGCACCATCAAGCTGGGAAGGCCGTCGATCTCCGATGAGCCAAGCGTTGTTTTATCGGCACGTGTGGGCGAATCGGTCCTTGAAGCCTTTGACGCAAAAGCAAAGCGCCATGGGCAAACACGCACGGAGCGACTCAGGGAGCTCATCAAGCTCGATGCAATGATTGCCTAAACTCAACTCCCCCGTCGACCCAAACATATACGCCAGCATCCAAAGTCGACATTTTTCGACATCTTTGGATGCTGGCGTACAGCTTTTATAGCTAGTCATTGGGGACACTCATTGGGGACGTTCATAAATGACTAGTCGTTAAAGAACGTCCCCGATGACTAACTAACCGTGGAAGCAGGCTATGGGTGCGAGTGGCTGCTCGCGAAAGACGCGCTCGACGGCGGCGCGGTATTCGTCGACTTTTTTGGTCTTACGTACGAGCTTGTGAACGGTAGCGGGGTCGGCGAAGGCGCATTTGGCGTAGAACCACCACTCCTTCATGCGAAAGACCGCATTGCCGCCAATCTCTTCTGCATAGGCCGCAAACAGCGTGTCGTGGAAACGTTGCAGTTCGGCTGCCGTGACAGTGGGACCGCCCTTAACCATGCGAGCCAGCGCGGGGTTCGCGAGCAGGCCACGCCCCAACATCACATGGCGCGTGCCGGGATAGGCCTCCACCAGCGCGTCCATATCCTCAAGATCAAAAATGTCACCGTTATAGGCCACGGGGAACGGCGCACGCTCCAGCGTCTCGCCATAAAACTCTTTGCGCGGCGAGCCCGTATAGCGGTCCTTCTGTACGCGCGGATGCACGATCAGCTCTGCCAACGACATGCGGCAATACAGATCGAGCACGCGCTCGTATTCGTCGTCATTCTCCAGCCCCAGCCTGGTCTTTACCGACACCGGCAACGGCGACCGCTCGCACACATCGCTTAAGAACGCCTCGAGCTCGTCGAGATTGCGCAAGAAACCCGAGCCCTTGCCCTTGGCGACAACCGTTCCCGAAGGGCAACCCAAGTTGAGATTGACCTCGCGGTAGCCCATGTCGGCGAGCACCTGTGCCGCCCACACAAACTCGTCCGCGTTCTTGGACATCAGCTGAGGCACCACGTTGAGCCCCTGGTTATTGGCAGGATCAATCTCCTTAAACGCCTTGCCGCCAAAGCGGTTTCCCACCCGCGGCGGCGGCAAAAACGGCGTGTAATAGCAATCGAGCGCGCCGAAGCACTCCGCATGCACGCGACGGAACACATGCCCGGTAATCCCCTCCATGGGGGCCAACGATAGAATCATCTACTCTTCTCTCATATCAACGAACGTGACAAAGGGACTGTCCCTTTGTCGCATTATTCGGAGCGCAGGGCTTCGACGGGGTCCTTCTTGGATGCGCTGCGGGCCGGCAGCAGGCCGGCAACGACCGTCAGCAACACAGAAATTGCAATGAGCACCAGCGCATCCTGCACGGGCAGACTCATTAGGTTGGGGACCTGTTTGACCGCAAGCGCCCAAGCATTGACCGGGAAGCTCACGGCCACCACGACGACAACAGCAAAGACGCCGGCAATGAGGCCCTCGATAAAGGTCTCGGCGTTGAACACGTTTGCCACGTTACGCTTCGACGCGCCAATCGCGCGCAGAATGCCAATCTCCTTTTTGCGCTCCAGCACGCTGATGTACGTGATGATGCCGATCATGATGGAGCTCACCACCAGGCTGATACTCACGAATGCGATGAGCACCAAGCTGATGGTGTTCACGATGTCGGTCACTGAGCCCATGATGATGCCCATGTAGTCGGTGTACGAGATTGCCTGTTCATCGTGGCCAGAGGCTTTGACCTGTTTGTTGTACGCGTCGATGTGATCGAGCACGCGCTCCTTGGCCTCAAAGTCGCGCGGGAAAATCTTGACCGAGATGGGGTCTGCCTCGTCCGCATAGCCCAACGTGGTCAGATTGTTGTCGTAGGTGAGCTTCGACGCCTTGGCATAGCTCATCATGAGCGAGCTCAGGTCCTCGGCGTCCATGTTGAAATGGATAGCACGAGCAAAGGCACTCGCATCCACGCGCATGGCGCTCGCCAGGTTAGCAAAACTCGAAGACATCTGCGTCGCCATCTGGTCCATAAGCCCTGCCGCGCCCGCCTTGAGCTGGGATGATACCGTCGACGCTATCTGCTCGCTGATTGCCTTCATCACCTGATCCATAGCCTGCTGCAGATACGGAGCCAGCTGCTTTTGCACATAGTCGCTCATCACCTGCTGCAGACGCTCGGCCAGGGCATCGCCGCCGAGCGCCTTCAATTGAGCCAGGTATTGCTGGGCTGCGGTATCATGCTCAAGATATGCCGAGAATGCGGCAGCGAGCTTTGACGCGTCTTTAAGGTCTTCGGGTGACAGCGCCTTAAACTGATCAGACTGCAAAAAGCCCTCAAACAGCTGGTTGGCTAGTGTTCCCACCTGCTGCATTTGCTCGGGCGTGAGTTCCAGACCGTCAAAGATACCCGAGAAATCTGGGGTTGGCGCTCTTGCCATGATGTCGCTGAAGTCGATGTCCTTGCCAACGCCCGAAAGGTCAATGTCCAGCCCCGACAGATCGATGCCAGAAAGGTCCATACCGCCGGCCGCACCCGAGAGCGCAGACGCATCAAACGAGAACGCGCTCTTGAGCGCCGCCTCGTCCACACTGAACATGCTGCCCAGATCCACGCCTTGCTTGGCCTCGCCTTGCAGTTCGTCGAAGGTTTTGCCCGTAAAGACATCCGTCTCGGGGTGAGCAAGCTGCTCCTGCACAATCTGCGAATCGGCGGCGCGCTCCATAAGCTGGCGAGTCAGCGCATGCGTGTAGGCAATGCCCGGGGACAACGCGCTCGCGTTGGCGGTCTCGTTGGGTCGCACCACGCCCACAATGTGCACGTCGATACCGTCGGCAACCTTGGCGGCCATAAAGTCGGTGTCGCCAGACATATCGGTCCATATGCCGGTCTCTTCGTTTTTGCGATACGCA
Organism: uncultured Collinsella sp.; assembly: GCA_902470905.1. Lineage (GTDB taxonomy): Bacteria > Actinomycetota > Coriobacteriia > Coriobacteriales > Coriobacteriaceae > Collinsella. The sequence continues at coordinate 3,202 of CABRIC010000026.1, forward strand.
TCGGCCGGCGACAGCACCTTAAACGTCGTGGACAGCGCATCGTCGTAGGTAAATTCGGTGCCGGTCTCGGGCGTTTCGACCCCACCGTCAGCCGTCATAGCGCTGTTTACCAGATCGTTAAGCTCATTGATATCCAGCGCGCCGATGCTGTAGAGCGTGTAGTCGCCCACCGTGCCACGGCTCGAAAGCACCATCACGGCTTCGTTAGCAGACGTAGGCCAATGCCCCGCCACGACATCGTACTGGCTGTCGAGCAGGCTCTGGTCGTCGATCATCTCGTTAAAGACCGAGGTTCCCATGGATTCCATGCTCACCGTTGCCGCCGAGCTCGCGCCTCCGCTCATGGCCTCGGTCATGGCGTTGGGCACCAGCCGGACAGGCTTCTCATCGCCCTTGCCGGCACGATAGACAACCGGCGATACACCGTAGCCGTACTGAATGGCGTTGACCTCTTTATCGATGCCGTCGCCACCGGCATCGAGCCATGCCTTAAAGCTCGTCATGTCGTTGGACTTAACGCTCGCAAACATATCCTTTACGGCCGTGACCACAGGAATCTTATCGGTTCCCTGAGCCTTGCCGCCGGCACTGTCGTCGGACGAATCCACGTTTTCAGGCGAGTCATCATCCGCAGCCCCCTGCCCGCCCATCATGGACGACAGGTCGTAATCCTGCTTGGAAATGGTGAGTGGGTAGCTCGAGAGCGTATCCTCCTCGACCTTTTTGATGTAATTGTTCACGCCGTTGGACAGCGCCAGAATCGCCGCGATACCGATAATGCCAATCGAGCCCGCAAAGGCCGTCATGGCCGTGCGGCCCTTCTTAGTCATAAGGTTTCGGGCAGAAAGCCCCAGCGCCGTCACAAAGCTCATCGAGGTTTTGCGCGTAGGCTTGGCCTCGCGGCGCGTGGCGTCGGCGACATCAAAAGAATCGGAATCGTCGGTAATCTTGCCATCCGCCAGGTTAACGATGCGCGTGGCGTACTTGTACGCCAGCTCGGGATTGTGCGTGACCATAATAACCAGACGGTCGCGTGCGACCTCCTTGAGCAAGTCCATGACCTGCACGGACGTTGTAGAATCCAAAGCGCCAGTCGGCTCGTCGGCAAGGACGATCTCAGGGTCATTAATCAGGGCGCGGGCGATGGCCACGCGCTGCATCTGCCCGCCCGAAAGCTGGCTCGGGCGCTTGTTAACGTGCTCGCCCAAGCCGACTTTCTCCAACGCCTCGCGCGCACGCTGGCGACGCTCGGCATGCCCCACGCCCGTGAGCGTGAGCGCCAGCTCCACGTTTTCCAAAATGGTCTGATGCGGAATGAGGTTATAGCTTTGGAACACAAAGCCGATGCGGTTGTTGCGGTAGGCATCCCAATCGCGATCGTGAAAGTCTTTGGTCGAAATACCGTCGATCAGCAGGTCGCCAGAATCGAAATGATCGAGCCCACCGATAACGTTGAGCATCGTAGTTTTACCCGACCCCGAAGGTCCCAGAATGGCCACGAACTCGTTATCGCGAAAAGCCAGGCTCACGTTATCGAGCGCCACCTGCGTAAACGACTGCGTGACGTACCTTTTGCAAATACCTTTGAGCTCCAACATGGACGGCAACCTCTCCCACGCGGGCGCACTCGCCCACTCTCCCCCGCCGTTCGTATTCGACGCGTTTGTCCTACTCTATCCCCATTTTTGCCGGAGCCAGTGAGGAATGTAACGAACCGCGCCAAAAAACGAACGGGATGGTACCCAAAAGAAGAGGTCCCGAGCGGGACCTCAAAATGGTGGAGATTATCTTGAAAGGCAGCAGACTACTTCGCACAGCGACACACGATCCTCGCTATGCTTTACGCGGTTTTTACTGCTCGCTATTCGCAATCGCCTGGTCGATAAGCTTGTCGAGTGCTGCGCGCTGCTCGGCGGAGCTGATGGCTCCCACGATTGGATCCCCTACGATGTTGCCATTCTGATCGATGACATACGTTGTCGGGAACGAGAACATATTTGACGTAAACTTACCGGCCTCGCTATCCGACTTGAACCAAATGTTCTTATATGTCACGCCCTTCTTGCTCAGCACGTCCTTGGCATCTGCAATCTCGCCTTTGTTGCCATCGAGCGTAAAGGAATTGACGCCCACGACCTGGCCGCCCTTCTTGGCAAGCTCCTTATTCAGTTTCTCAAGATCGCCCAGCTCGCCCACGCACGGCTTGCAAGTGGTGAACCAGAAGTTCATGACGGTGACCTTGTTCTTAGAGAACAGCTCGTCGCTGCTCACGTCGTTGCCATCCAGGTCTTTGCCCGTAAAGCTGGGGAACTTCGTCGCCTCGCTCGAAGCATTGGCACCAGCCGTCATGCCAGCGGTCGAAGCGTCGACGCTCTCGCCTGCGCTCGGCGTGCTTCCACAGCCGGGGAACTCCTTCTCCAAGCTCTCGAGCTTGTCCTCGATCTCCTTGATCTGCTGTGCACCGGCCTTGAGCGTCTTAAGCTCATCCGCCGTAAACTTATCCTTGGCGCCGTCGATGGTCTTGAGCAGGAAATCGCCGTAATTGCTGCCGTCCTCAATCATTGTCGAGTCTTTATTTGCCGCATTGAATACCTTTTCCCACAGCGCGTTATCACTCGAAAAGATATCGTTCTCCTTCTGCATGAGTTTTGCATACAACTCGGCGGCCTCGTCGGCATTGGCCGGCTTCTGCGCAGTGAGTTCTGCGATCTTAGGATCGGAGCTCGCAGATTCGCTCGCATTGCCACCGGGCGCCGAACATGCCACAAGGCACAAGGCCAATACCGGCACCATAAACAGGGCCGCAATCTTAGAAAGCTTCATAGTCATTCCTCCGTTTTGTCGAAGCTTGTTTACTTTTTATCGGCGGTCAAGGGAAGCTTTTCCGCCGACACATCCAGGCCATAGCGATAGCTGATGGCATCGACGGGACAGGCCCCGATGCACTTTCCGCACCGGATGCATTCGGCATGATTGGGCGCGTGGACCACATCAACGTCCATCTGACAAACCTTTGAGCACTTGCCGCACGAGACGCATTTGCATGCATCGACCCGGATCCCCAATAGGGACACCTTATTCATGAGCGCATAGAATGCGCCGAGTGGACAAATCCATTTGCAGAAGGGGCGGTAGAACAAAACGCTCAGCACTACCACGGCAATGAGAACTGCAAGTTTCCAAGTAAAGAGATGTCCCAACGCAGATCGAATGCCGGCATTGGCAATGGCCAGCGGAATGGCACCCTCGAGCACGCCCTGCGGACAGATGTACTTACAAAAGAACGGGTCGCCCATGCCCACGTCGTTAACCACCAAGACGGGCAGCAGCACCACGGCAAACAGCAGCACGACGTACTTGATGTACGTGAGCGGCTTGAGCTTTTTCGTGGAGAACTTTTTGCCGGAAATCTTATGGAGCAGCTCCTGCAGCCAGCCAAACGGGCACAAAAACCCGCATACAAAGCGTCCCAGCAGCACGCCGAGCAAAATGAGCGTACCGGTGACGTAGTAGGAGAAGTTAAACTTAGATGAACCCACCACCGACTGGAACGACCCGATGGGGCACGCACCCGATGCCGCGGGGCACGAATAGCAATTAAGTCCAGGTACGCAGACTGTTTTTCCCGCGCCCTGATAGATGCCGCCTTTGGCAAAGTTTGGCAGGTGAATGTTGGTAATAAGTGTTGCCGCCGCCTGAATGAATCCGCGAAATCGGGCCAAAACATGCGACGCAGTGTTTTCTCTTTTATCCAATTCCGATACACTCCAAGCACAGCCTAATCGCTTTGGCCAGCACCGCATCCGCCTCGCCACGCATAACACCAAAGCACACCATGGTAATTCCGACGATCAACAAAGCGACCTGTACCACGGGTTTTACCGCTTTGAACAACCCAACCACTCCTTTCGTTACGCGACCATTGGACCATATCGACTATAAAATCCGTGTTAAGCGCGATTTGGAATGTGCAAGGAGACTGTTATGCGTATTTTGATCGTCGAAGACGAGCGAGCACTGTGCGATGCAATCGCACGCAGCTTGCGAAACTTGGCGTACAGCGTCGACTGCTGCCACGACGGGCAGGAGGCGCTCGACCTGCTGGGCGTCGAAGTCTTTGACCTCGTGGTACTCGACCTCAACCTTCCCCGTATCGACGGCATGACCGTACTCAGGGAACTTAGGAAAACCGATTGCGAGACTAAGGTACTGATTCTGTCCGCGCGTGGCGAAGTATCCGATAAAGTCGCCGGACTCGATGCCGGCGCCAACGATTACCTTACCAAGCCGTTTCATCTGGACGAACTTGCGGCAAGGATCCGCAGCCTTACCCTCAGGCGCTTCGCACAAAGCGACATAGTATTGACTTGCGGAAAGCTCAGCTTTGACACCAAGGCGCGCATCGCCTCCGTGGACAGCGAGGCTCTATCTCTTACACGCAAGGAAACGGGAATCTTGGAATACCTGATGCTTAATCAGGGGCGACCGGTAAGCCAAGAGGAGCTTATAGAGCACGTTTGGGATAGCACCGTGAACAGCTTTAGCAACGCAACCCGCGTTCACATCTCGTCGCTCCGAAAAAAGTTGCGCGGCGCTTTGGGATACGACCCGATTCGCAATCGGATTGGAGAGGGCTACGTTATGGAGGATGGAGAATGAAAGGGCTTTCGCTGCAATGGCGCATAACGATCATGACGGCACTGTTGACGTGTGCGGCGTGCGTGCTGACGAACTGCCTGGTCGGCTATACGGGCATGCGCTACATGGATGCCATCGGCAGCGACATCTCGGCCTTTAACGCAACCGGCGAAGATTCGCCCCAGGCGTTCGACCCAACGAAAGCGACCCTCGATGACGAGGTCACGATCGTCGTAAACGACGCACAGGAGTCTTTTGGCACGACAGCCTGGCGCATCACGGCTGGAGTCACACTCCTTGGCGGCGTGCTGGCATACTTTGTGAGCGGCCGTGCACTCAAACCACTACGGGCTTTTGCAGCCCAGGTTGAGCGCGTGCAGCCTGACAACCTAAGCGAAATTAAGCTCAGCAAAGATGTGCCCATCGAGCTACAACGATGCAGCGCCTCTTTCAACGACATGATCGCCCGTCTTGGCGAAGGGTTCTCTGCACAGCGTCAGTTTACCGGCAACGCCGCACACGAGCTGCGCACCCCGCTCGCCCTTATGCAAGCACAGATTGAACTATTCATCTCCGAGCACTCCGGTTTGCAACCCGAAACTGCCGAGCTACTCGGCCTGCTACAAGAACAAACCGAGCGCATGTCTCGAATGGCCAAGGTATTGCTCGAGATGAGTGAGCTCCGCAGCGTTCCTTGCGAGGACGATGTGGAGCTTGGCCCCTTGTCCGAAGAGGTCCTCACCGACCTTGCGCCACTTGCCGAAAATAAAGATGTAGCCCTCAATTGTGCTGGAGACGCTCTAGTAATCGGGAGCGACACGCTCCTCTATCGGCTGGTGTTTAACCTGGTCGAAAATGCCATCCGTTACAGCCACCCCGGCTCGACTGTCAACGTCTCCATCTGCGACAACGACAGCCACGTGTTCCTGCGAGTCGAGGACCAGGGCCCGGGAATACCCAAGCAGTACCGTGAGAGCATCTTCCAACCGTTCTTTCGCCTGGATAAATCCCGCAGCAGGGCATACGGCGCCGCAGGACTCGGGCTAGCGCTTGTTTGGGAAATTGCAGCGCTTCACGGTGGCACGGTAGAGGTTGAAACAAGTTCCGAGAACGGGACCACCATGCTCGCAAGCCTTCCAAAACGATCCGCAGCATTAACCGAACAGTAAAACGAAAGGGATCCCGAGCAACAGGAGTACAATTGCTGCTATTGTTGCCAGCTGTTGGGAGATGGAAGATGGACTGCGATGGCTACCCATGCGTTCCCATGCCGTTGATGTGCACCGCCTTTGTGCCGGGGCAAATTGACGCTGCGGTTGCAGGCATTCCCGACCCCGATTCACGCACCATCGCCACGGCAGAAGCGCTGTACTTTCGCGGACAGGCCACGCTCGCCGCCGAGACAGCACGCCCCTATCTTGACGCCACCGATCCCGCGCTGCGCTATTCCGCATGCTTTATCTGCGGATACGCCAGCCTGTCGCTCAACCGTATCGCCGACGCCCGCCGTTGCCTTGCGGGCATCCTCGATACGCCAACTGACGAGGAATCGCCCGCCGTCCACGCCACGCATATCCTGTTCGCCTCGGCCGCGAGCGTCCTGCTGCACTTGCCTTCCCCGTATTCTGCCGAAGAGTTTTATCCGCTTGCGGCGCATCTGCCCGAAGGCCTGCGCCTGTTCGCCAGCTACGTGATGGCGCATGCCCTGTACCTGCGCGGCGAATATGGCCGCAGTCTGGGCATGGCGGAAAACGCCCTGATCATGAAACAGGGGAGCTATCCGATCTCGGAACTGTTCCTGCACCTGGCAGCTTCCATGGCATGCATGAGCCTCAAGGACATCGACGCCGCTAAAACGCACTTCGGAGTTGCTTGGAACACTGCGCGTCCCGACGGCCTTATTGAGCTCATTGGCGAGCATCACGGCCTTTTGCAGGGGCTCATCGAGGCATGCCTAAAATCGCAATACCCTGACGATTTCGCACGTATCATCGAGATTACGTATCGATTCAGCTACGGCTGGCGGCGCATCCACAACCCCGATTCGGGCGAGGACGTTGCCGACGATTTAACGACCACGGAGTTCACCATGGCCATGCTCGCCTGCCGCGGATGGACCAACGCCGAAATCGCTCGTCATATGGGAGTATCGCCGGGCACTGTCAAAAACCGCCTATCCAGTGTGTATGCAAAGCTTGGCATCGGCACGCGCACCGAACTGGTCGCGCATATGTTGCGTTAGCGACCGGGCTGCCTAGCGCAGCATGCGCGCTCCGGAGCCCCGGCGCTTCGCTCGCTCAAATTGGACATTTTGGCCCTCGGACGGCACTACCGTGGCAGGATGCCTTCTCGCAAAATTGGATTATTTCCACCGATACCTGCGGGATGGGAGCCAAAGATGCTTGATCGCCGTTCGTTACTTGTTGCCGGAGCGTCCTCGCTGGCGAGCATTATGTTGCCGCGCGTGCCGGGAAGCGCAAACGCCTTCATATTGCCGATCGCGCCCACCGAAGCCTATGCCGACGAAAAAGACCCCTTCAGGGTGCTCGTTCTCTCGCGCACCATGTTTGGTGTGGTCGTGGTCGACGTCGCCAACAAGAATACGCCCATCACGGGTGCCCAGGTCACGCTCACATCGCGCTATGCCGCAGGCAAGCAGCTCACCGCCACTACCGATGAAGAAGGCACGGCCATCTTTGAGGTCGCGCCGCTTTCGGAAGGCTACGTGGACGAGGCAACGCTTCTCGACGCGTACGACTTTAACGGCGGCATCTCCATTAGCATGGCGGGCTACCGTGATGTCGAGATTCCCCTTGCGCGTATCCAGGGCGGCACCGCCATAACCGCGCCCACGCGTCCGTTTTCCGACGGCGAGCCGTACTTCCGCCAGCTCACATTCGACGAATGGGACATCCAGTACGCTGAAACCACGTTCATGGCATTGCCGAAGGACGACACGGCAAACGGGCAGCCCGATACGCACTCCTTTACCGTGCAGGCACATCTGCCACAGGGTGGACAGGCAACGCTGTGCATCAACAAGGTATTGCCCGCCACGGGCAGCTCAGCCGAAACCGTCACACAGATCGGCCAGATCAAGGCCAGTGCATCGGGTGCGAATAATCTGGCAACGTTCACACTCGAAGACAAGCTCCTCGATGCGGCATCGGGCCTTCTGGAAGAAGGGTGCAAGCTGCGCTTTGTCCTCGACTATCAGGGCAAAACCTACACGCTCTCCTCCCCCATGGCCGTTGTCACCGCGCCGGCCGCAAAGGCGGAATCAGGCTCGACCACCATCATTCCCACCACCATGGACCAGGAGATCACTCCGTTTGATTTCCCCGCATCGTTTCCCGGCATCGGCGGTAATAAGTTCACGTGTTGGATGCCCACATTTCCAATCCTCTTCGATTTCTCGTTTGCTGGATACGTGCTGTTTGGCGGAGGATACAAACCAGCCAGCTATATGAACGATTCGGGCAACCCTGATCCGGAATACTGGAAGAAATCGCCGCGCGAGTCGGGCGCCAAGCAGGCAAACCGCTACCTCGACGAGATGGAGGGGAAGTGGAATCAGTACAAGAGTATGAGTGCCGGTTCGGGCACCGATCCAAGAAACACCAAGCTCCTTCGCCACCATTGCACGCCGCTGTTCACGATGGATATCGCCACACAGCTGTACGGCTCGCTCGCCTACGATTGGGTGGGCAAAACCTGGGGTAACAACAACGACCCCGCATACGGCAATATTAAGGCCCTCTTCCAGGTAAGAACCGACCTCAATTGGACCGAGCAGTTTACCCTAGGACCGGTGCCATTTTTCCTAAACGTCAACCCCTGGGTGCTGGCAAAACTGGCGCTCGCCGTGGGTGCCCACACGCACGGCAGCGGCGCGGCGTTTTTTAAAAACATTTCGCTCGACTATTCAAACACGTCGGGCTCGTTCACCATCCAGATCGGGCTTGCCGTCACCTTTGGCGCCGGCGTTGCAGGCGTCGCTTCGTCTGCCGTGCGCGGCGCCGCATCCCTCACGCTGTTCATTGGGTACGAGAAGGCAGATGGACACCAGCTTCCGCGACTGCGCGTAGGTGCAGACGTCGATGTCGATGTGATACTCCAGTTCGTAATGTTCAAGTGGACCACCAAGGCTTGGTCGGGGTCGTGGCCCACACTCATCGATTCGTGGAATATGTCGGTGAACAATGGCGACCAGTATGTGCTCCAGCGCTCTGAGCTCGCATTGGGTGGAGATACGCCTTATACGCTGGATGCCTGCTTCGGCTCGGCCGGCAACATTGAGGCGGGCGGCGTGCCGCAATTTATCGCATCGGCCACCATCGTCACCAACGCCGAACTGCTCGCACGCGCCGAGGTTAAGGCCACTGCCGTAAACGCCGCGCCTGTCGTGCGCGATTGGGATCAAGCGGTCACGCGCATTGAGCTCGAGGCGGATGCAGAAAGCGACGACACGGGACAGATCGAGCATTTCGTCCATGCACTGATAGAGAACGACGAAAACGCCGCGCCGATGTATGAGTACACCTACATCGGTCAGGCAACGAACACCGTTGCCGACCCGAACGCCAATTCTGCCGGCGTGTCGGAGGACGAGCGTGGCGGCATAAAACCCTCGAGCGACAACGTGCTGTTTTCCGGCGTGCTCAGCGAAGCCCACATGAAGCTAACGATGATTGCCGGCGTGGAGTGCCTATTCCGCATCGCCTCGGTGCGCTACGGCAAGAATGGCCGTTCGCGCCTGGTGGTGCATACAAAGACGAACGGCACGTGGTCCGCTCCCACACCCGTGGACTTCCCCCTTGGGTTTGGCGAGGGCGACGTGGAGCGCGACGGCATATACGATTACGACTTCGACGTGGTGGAATATACGGACGGGAGGGGAAACCAGGACGCTTACGTGCTGCTGGTCTCGGGCGAGCGCCCCGACGGCGACAACACCCTTTTCGATACGGCAAGCACAGCCGGCATACTGTCCGTTGTGCGCCTGCGCATAAGCAACGACGGAGTTCGCGTGATATCGCACACGTCGTGGCGCAGCATCTCGCGCGGCCGCCTTCAGGAGGATGGCTACCATTGCCTGCAGTGCCCACGCATCACGGTGGGCAAGACACTGGTCGACGGACGTCTGTCGGGCGCCTACCTCCACCGCCACGGAGCCACCACAGAGAAGGCGCTCGGCAGCGAGGCCGAGGTTGCGCTGGATTGCTTTACCCTGTGGTCGGATGATTTGGGCGACAGTCTCACGTTCCGTCAGGTCCTCCGCTTTCCGCAGGCACCGTCGAGCATCGAGCTCGGCGCGCCCGAGAATATCAACGGCAAAATGGTGGTGCCCGTTGCATACGAGACTGCAGGCGGTTGTGGCTGTGCATCGTACGCCGTGATCGGCCAGTCCATTGCGGGCTGGGGCGTTATGTCGCCAGATGCCACAGTACCCCACGCGGTGCCGTGGCCGCAGCACACGGGCTTTTTGGCTACCGTCAACGAGCAACTGCAGCATATTACTTGGGCACGAGGCGCATCGGCATTTGCAACGCAGCCCGTGGGTGCCGCAGGCTGTGGCCCGGCATCGTTTAGCGTAAGCAACAACGGCAGGTGCGTGCTCTATGTAGAGAACACCGATGGCAAGGTAGGACAAACCTACGACGAAGAAGGCAACCCGGTAGCAGTGATGGGCAAGCACTTCCGCATCTTCGCCAGCACCTTGGCAGGTGATCTGTTCACGGAGCCGTTCGTGATGTGCGAGCTGGACCATCCCGTCGATCAGATAACGACATTTTTGACGTCGAGAGGCATGCTCTCCGCGCTCGCCACGCACATTGTAAGCGCGGAGAAGAGCGAGGCAGAACTACACGGCATCGAAGTGCCCTTGGTGGCGTGTGCCACTCCGACGGGCGCGGTCGCTACCTCGGGCGCAGTGGTGCCCGGGGCAGCAGGCGAATCCTTCATGGTCACGGTGCGAAACGACGGCAACACCTTGCTGACCGCCGGCACGATCGATCTGTACCGAGAGGGTTCCAACCAGCCGTTCTCCAGCGCATCCATCGGATTCGGAGCGAACGCACGCACGGCATCGATCTACGATCCGGAGCTTGCCGAGGACGCTTCGGCCAACGACATGGCACACGTGAAGTACGCGCTCGAGACGCTGGACACACGTTTTGCAACGCACCCGCTGGTTGCCGACAATGGAAACGCCGTGCTGGCACCGGGCTGCACGGCACAATTCCGCATGAGCTTTGCCATCCCGGAGAGCTGGGGCGACGAGGTGGGCAAACGCGTCACGCTGTATGCGAAGGCGCGTGACCTGGTGGCACTCGATCCCGTAACGCTCGAGGAAATTCGACCGGGCGCAAACTCAGCGCTGGGTGCCGTACTGCACGAGCTTCATGTGCCCGACGCGGCATGCGAACGCTCAGAAGTTCAGGTCGGCGTATGCGACAGCGCGGATACGACAGGACTTCACGACGCCCCGATGACAGCAGACGACGATGGTGGCTCGAGTGGCGGCGGTACCGACGAGGGCGGCAGCTCCGGCGGAAGCCGCTCCGGCAGTGGCAAGGATCACGGCAATAACAAGCGCTCCGGAAAAGCGGGCGCGCTTGCAGGCACGGGCGATGCCAGCGCTCCCCTTACGGCAGCCGCTGCAGCACTCGCCGCGGCAGGCGCAGGCCTCGTCGCCTACAGCGCCCGCCGCACGGCGCTCGAAAAAGACACCACCGATGAGGTCAATTCGGATAAGCCTCGCTAGCTCCTAGTTACTTTTGTGAGAGACGCCGACTCGGCTCATCGAACACCAAAATGGGCTGGTTCTGGATACCCAGAGCCAGCCCATTACGCATTAGATATCGTCAGAGGAGTCGAGTTCTGCCTCGAGCTTGGCGCGACGCTTTTTCGCCGTGAAAAACGTTGCGCACAGGGCAGCAAACGTGGCCGCGAAAATCGTCGCACCGCAGAACACGCCCGTGGCCAGGTTCGCCAACCAAAAGACGCTTTCGAGCGGTACGATCTGCGCCTCAGCGATACAGCGCATTGCGGCAATAACAAGAGCGAACGCGGCGCCGCTAAGACCGCTGACAAGCAGGAAATATCCAACAGGAAGATGCTCGGTTTGCCCAAAACGATTGGTATCGACATAGCCCTTCCGCGTTTGCAGTCCTGCGCAAATCAACATCACGAGAACGAGCCACAAATACATGGCTGCCTCGAACGGCGTTGCAAAGCCATGCGGCATTTCACTGGCGTCGCTGTGAACCCACGCAACCTGTCGAGCTATAAACTGGTAGAAAAAGATCATCAACATGCCAAACGAAAGCAGCACGAAACCAATCTTGTAGATCTTCGCGCTCTCGGCCTCCAGGCGCTCATCCTTTGGGCCGGCATATTCACGCCACTTTTGCACGAGTTTTAAATCTTCAAATTTCATAGCGAACTCCTAAAGAGCGTCAGGGTCGACGTCGCTCTCGTCTTCCCAAAACAAGTCGTTCAACGTAACGCGTAGCGCTTTACAGATTGCCACGCACAAATTGAGCGTGGGGTTGTAGCCGCCCGCCTCGATCAAGCCGATGGTCTGGCGCGTAACGCCCACGGCCTCGGCCAGGTCAGCTTGCGAAAGGCCAACCGCCGCGCGCGCCGCCTTCATGCGTAGGTTCCTTTTGCCCGGCATGGAGTTCCTTTCGTAGTAATGGACAGATATCCGTTGCAACATGACAGAAATATATTGCATCCATCAGAAGATGTCAACTATATCTGTCATTATGAAAATCATGTTCGTCATCGCCATGCGGACACAACAACTTCGATTCGCTATTCAAACTTACTCGGACAAAACCGACTCGGTTTTGTCCGAGTAAACGAATCTCCATCGAATTCCGAACGATTGTTCGATGGATTTCGTGTTGGTTGGAATCGCCTATAGGCTGGGCTATGCTACCTTGACTATCTATATGACTAAAACGCAGCAAAGGAGCACCGAGAGAGCGAGTATGGCAAAAAACACCGCAAACTATGGTAACGACAGTATCCGCCAGCTCAAGGACGAGGAGCGCGTACGCCTGCGCCCCGCCGTCATCTTTGGCTCGGACGGGCTCGACGGCTGCGCGCATGCCGCCTTCGAGATCCTGTCCAACGCCGTTGACGAGGCGCGCCAGGGCTACGGCAAGCTCATCACCCTTACCGCCTTTCGCGATGGTTCCATTCAGGTAGAGGACAACGGCCGTGGCTGCCCGCTCGACTGGAACCCCTCCGAGAAGCGCTTTAACTGGGAGCTCGTCTTTTGCGAGCTCTACGCCGGCGGCAAATACAATAACAACCAGGGCGGCGACTACGACTTCTCGCTCGGTACCAACGGCCTGGGCTCGTGCGCGACCCAGTACGCCTCCGAGTACATGGACGTCACGGTTTGGCGCGATGGCAACAAGTACTCCCTGCACTTTAAGAAGGGCAAGGTCGTCGGCGCCAAAAAGAAGGCACTCGAGATTGAGCCCAGCGACGAGGACCGCACCGGCACCACTATCAAGTGGCGCCCCGATCTTGAGGTCTTTACCTCGATTAGCATTCCCCACGATTGGTATCGCGAGACCATGCGCCGTCAGGCCGTGGTCAACGCCAACGTGACCTTCCGCCTGCGCATTGAGGGCGACGATGGCGAGTTTTCCGAAGAGGATTTTTGCTATCCCAAGGGCATCGAGGACTACGTGCTCGAGAAGGTCGGTACCGACTACCTTACCGAGCCCTTCTTTATCGAGGCCGACCGTCGCGGTCGCGATCGCGAGGACCTGCCCGACTACAACGTAAAGATCACCGCGTGTATGTGCTTCTCGCGCACCTTCATGATGCAGGAGTACTACCACAACTCATCGTGGCTCGAGAACGGCGGCTCACCCGAGAAGGCGGCCCGTAGCGCTCTGACCAGCGCCATCGATGCCTACATCAAGCAACAAGGCAAGTACAACAAAAACGAGAGCGGCATTAAGTGGCAGGACGTCCAGGACTGTCTGGTGCTGGTGACCAACTGCTTCTCCACCCAGACGTCCTACGAAAACCAGACCAAGAAGGCCATCAATAACCGCTTTATCCAGCAGGCCATGACGGCCTTCTTTAAGGAGCGCCTCTCGACCTACCTGATCGAGAACAAGGACGCCGCCAACAAGATCATGGAACAGGTGCTCATCAACAAGCGCTCGCGCGAGAACGCCGAGAAGACGCGTCAGAGCATCAAGACCAACCTGCAGCAGAAGACCGACATGGCCAACCGTGTGCAGAAGTTCATCGACTGCCGCTCCAAGGACAAGAGCCGCCGCGAGATCTACATCGTAGAGGGCGACTCGGCAGCAGGCGCCATTCGCACCTCGCGCGATGCCGAGTTCCAGGGTGTCATGCCCGTCCGAGGCAAGATCCTCAACTGCCTGAAGGAGGATTATCCGCGCATCTTTAAGTCCGACATCATCATGGACCTCATGCGCGTGCTGGGCTGCGGCGTGGAGATCAAAGACAAGCGCATCAAGAACCTCGGCGCCTTCGACCTGGACAACCTCAACTGGAACAAAGTCATCATCTGTACGGACGCCGACGTCGATGGTTATCACATCCGCACGCTCGTGCTCACCATGCTCTATCGCCTGGTGCCCACGCTCATCGACGAGGGCTACGTGTATATCGCCGAGTCGCCGCTCTACGAGATCAACTGCAAAGAGAAGACCTACTTTGCCTACACCGAGCTCGAGAAGAACGGCATCCTCAAAGAGATCGGCGACCAGAAGTGTTCCATCAACCGCTCCAAGGGTCTTGGTGAAAACGATCCGGACATGATGTGGCTCACCACCATGAATCCCGAGACGCGCCGTCTGATCAAGGTGGAGCCCGAGGACGTCACCAAGATGGAGACCATGTTCAACCTTTTGCTGGGCAACGACGAGGCAGGCCGCAAGCGCCATATCTCCGAGCACGGCAAGGAATACCTTGACCAGCTGGACCTGCAGTAGCAGCAAATCGATAACGACGGCCCATAAGAAGTTCAAGAGGAAATCGTGGCAAAGAAGAAGACGAAGAACCAGCCAAAGAAAAAGCAGGTCAACGCCGAGAACGTCATCGGCCTGCACTCCGAGGTCACTGATCAGCCGATTACGCAGACGCTCGAGGTCAACTACATGCCCTACGCCATGAGCGTCAACGTCTCGCGTGCGTTCCCCGAGATCGACGGCTTTAAGCCCTCGCACCGCAAGCTGCTCTACACCATGTACAAGATGGGTCTGCTCAAGGGCGAGCGCCAGAAGAGCGCCAACATTGTGGGTCAGACCATGAAGCTCAACCCGCACGGCGACGCCGCGATCTACGAGACGATGGTGCGCCTGGCCACCGGCAACGAGGCACTGCTCGCCCCCTTCGTGGAGTCAAAGGGCAACTTTGGCAAGTACTATTCGGGCGATCTGAGCTACGCCGCCTCGCGTTATACCGAGGCCAAGCTCTCCCCCATCAGCGCCGAAATCTTCAAGGACATCGACAAAGACCCGGTCGACTTCGTCGACAGCTACGACGGCGCCATGAAGGAACCGCGCCTGCTGCCCACCACGTTCCCCAACATCCTTGTCTCGGCCAATAAGGGCATCGGCGTCGCCATGGCGTCCGACATCTGCGGTTTCAACCTTAACGAGGTCTGCACTGCCACGATGCACTACCTGCAGGACCCCGACTGTGACCTGCTCGAGTACATGCCCATGCCCGACTTCTCGACCGGCGGCGAGATCATCTACCGCCGCGAGGAGATGGAAAAGATTATCGAGACCGGCCTTGGCAGCTTCCAGATCCGCTCCCGTTGGCGCTGGATTCCCGAAGAGCGCATTATCGAGGTCTACGAGATCCCCTACACCACCAAGACCGATGTCATTATCGAGCGCATCGTCAAGCTCTCCAAAGAGGGCAAGGTCAAGGAGATTGCCGACATCCGCGACGAAACCGACCTCTCGGGTTTGCGCATCGCCATCGACCTTAAGCGCGGTGTCGACCCCGACAAGCTCATGGCCAAGCTCTATCGCTCGACCACGCTGCAGGATTCGTTCTCGTGCAACTTCAACGTGCTCGTCGACGGCTATCCCCGCGTTATGGGTGTGCGCCAGATCCTGCACGAGTGGGTCAAGTGGCGTATTGAGTCCACGCGTCGCCGCATTAACTTTGACCTGGGTAAAAAGTCCGAGCGCCTGCACCTGCTGCACGGCCTCGAGGCGATTTTGCTCGACATCGACAAGGCCATCGCCATCATCCGCGGCACCAAGCTCGAAGCCGAGGTCGTGCCCAACCTTATGAAGGGTTTCGACATCGACGAGACCCAGGCCGAGTTTGTTGCCGAGCTTAAGCTCCGTAACATCAACGAGGAGTACATCCTCAACCGCACCAAGGACATTGCCCAGCTTGAGGGCGAGATTGCCGAGCTTGAGGAGATCCTCTCCAGCGAGGAAAATATCAAGAAGGTCATCAGCGACGAGCTGGCCGCGGTCAACAAGAAGTACGTGATGCCGCGCCGCACGGGCAGGATCGAACCCCATGAGGTCATCGAGGTGAGCTTGGAGCCCGAGGTCGAGGAGTACCCGGTTACGATCATGCTCTCGCGCGATGGCTACCTTAAGAAGATGACGGACCGCGTACTCAAGAAGGCCGCTACGCTCAAGTACAAAGACGGCGACAAGCCCTTTATCGAGTTCCCGTCCTCCAACACCCACGAGCTGCTGGTCTTTACCAACAAGAGCCAGGTGTACAAGTGCAAGGTCGCGGCGTTTGAGGACACCAAGTCGGCCCAGCTGGGCTCGTACCTGCCGACCGATCTTGAGATGGAACCCGACGAGAGCGTCATCTGGGTCATCGACCCCGAGGACTATAAGGCCGACGTGCTGTTCGTCTTTGAGAACGGCCGCGTGGTGCGCGTCGCACTTGCCGGATACGTCACCAAGACCAACCGCAAGCGCCTCAAGAACGCCATCTACGGCGGCAGCAAGCTGCTATATGCGCAGGTGCTCAAGGAAGATCGCGACATCGCACTGGTCTCGAGCGACTACCGCCTGATGAACTTCAACACGTCGCTGCTCAAGACCAAGACGACCACCAACACGCAGGGCGTCCAGGCCTTTACGGCCAAGAAGGGCCGCTCTGTCACCACCGTCGGCACGACCGAGGAAATCCTTGGCGCCGGCGTCTCGGCCGAGAAGTTCACCGCACAGAGCCTCCCCTCCGCCGGTGCCCTTATGAAAGAAAACGACATGCCCAGTCTGTTTGACTAGGACAGCGGCAGAACCGCCATAAGCTCTCAAAACGGTGGGGCCCGAAGCGCAGCAACATCGCGCTCCGGGCCCCGCTCGTTGCAACGTAGTCGGAATAATAGAACTCCCCGTTTTTCACTCCCGCAATCCCACGGCACAAGGCATGTTAAGCCATTAGCAAAACTTGCAAAATTTAGCAAAAGTTGCAAAAGTTAGCAAAACCTGCAAAGGGGCCACCATGGATCGCAGCAAATGTCTCCGCCATGCCTGGCATGCTCGAAGATATTATCGAGCGAACCGAAGAGGCGGCAGACAGCTACCTCTCACAGCCTCACGTGCGCATAAACGGCGTTCAAATTGGTCCAGTGGGTCTCGATTGGACATATGCTCAAAAGGCCCAGAGCAACTGGCGCACACGCATGAATGGCATCTTTAAACAACTCGAAAAACATGACATCGGACTTCTCATCACCATCGATGAAGTCACAGTCGATCTCGAAGAAATGCTTCAATTTGCCTCTGTTTACCAGCACTTTGTACGCGAAGGTAAAAAAGTTGCCCTACTCATGGCAGGGCTGCCTTACAAAGTATCGGCACTGCTGCGTAACGATTCCGTCTCGTTCCTCAGGCGTTCCCAATATCATCAGCTAGGACGAATCACTGACGTTGAAATTGCAAACGCCTTTCGCAAAACCGTTGAGGCCGGAGGACGTTCAATCACACCAGAAGCGCTCGAGGATGCTGTGAAGGCCGTCGACGGATTCCCCTACATGATGCAGCTCGTCGGATATCGCACTTGGGATGTTTCGGAGAGCTCGCCCCAATTCAGTACATCCGATGTCCAGCAGGGTTCCCTGCTCGCACGCATGGAGCTGCGCGATCGAATTCTCAAAACGACCTATCGGGAGCTTTCCGATAAAGACATTGAGTTTTTGCTCGCGATGCTGCCCGATTCTGGCCCCAGCAGGGTCTCGGAGATAGCCAAACGCATGGGCGTCGCCAGCAACTACGCAAGCCAATACAGACGCCGCCTCCTGGAGGACGGCGTCATTGGAGAGCGCGGGCGTGGTCTCGTTGGCTTTGACATTCCCGCGTTCAGGGAATTCTTGAACGAGAAGGCGTTTTAGCACGCCGGAATTGTCCGCGGAAGCATCAACGCATGGCAATCAGCATTCCTCTTGGTAAGGATAGCAAGCATTTTCCACCAACACCGATTGCCATGCGTTCTTCTTGTCCTTAGGCGAGCTTGCGAGCGAGCTCTCGCACCTCTTCCAACTTGGGCGAGGAGGCCATGCTGTCGCGCTCGGTCATGCCGCTAATGGTGACAATGCCCTGGTCCTCCCACTTGCAGTACGCGCATGTGGCCCTATACATAGCAATCGCTGCATCATAGACGCCCTCGCTGTGGCTATCGAGCAAAAGGGCCGTCTTGGTGAACGGGAAGCCTGTAGCACCGAAGGCGTACAGGCGGTCGATGGCGGCCTTCTCCTGCGCAGTGATATCAAACCAGTAGATAGGCGAAGCGAAGACAACCATATCGGCGCCTTTCAGCGACTCGATCACGTCGGCCATGTCATCCTTCTGCACGCAAGTGCCCTCATGGGCGAAGCAATACTGACACCCCAGGCAACCAGCGATTTTCTTGCTGGCAACACGGACGACCTCGACCGTATTGCCGCCCTCACGCGCGGTCTCGGCAAACGCCTCGACCATGGTATCGGTATTGGCGCCCTTACGCGGGCTGCCGCTCAATACAACGATATTCATAGAAATCTCCCTCCTTCATGCCGCAGGCGCGCGGCACACATTTTGTTGTAACCAAAACAGATGGAGCTATTCAGTCGTCCGCAGGCCACATTTCTCGTCAGTGTTCTCTAGACATAATCTCACCGCCTGATAACTCCTCGACTGTCTTGACTCTCTCCGAAAATTGAACAGCAAATCGTTGGCCGCAAAGTGTCGACTGTGGGAAAATTAACTAGAGCTTTCTCCTGCTCGCGTGAGCGTTCGCGTGTATGATCCTGACCGAATCGGGCAGGCGCAATATAGATCCACGGAAACCGGCCTACGAACAAGGAGCGCCTTATGTATGGACAGCATGTTGCACCGCAAACCCATAACAAACGCACTGGTCTGTCTATCCGCAACGTCAAGCTTCATGCAGGCGCCAGAGTCGTCGCCTTCGGAGTAAGCATTCTTATGGCTGGGCAGCTTTTGCTACCCTGCGCAGCACTGGCGACCGAAATGCCCGAACCCGATGTCGCAGCACCCATCACCTGCGACGAAGTCAACGCGGAAGGCAGCCTCGCAGCAACCCCCGTCGTCGATCATAACTATGACCTGGAGCTCCCTCCTGCCTTCATGTTGGTCCAGAATGAGGCGTTTGTATACGATTTCTCCGACAAACCCGAGGACTTCATCTACGGGCTTAACGACACCGTCCATCTCTTCAAGATCGACACCGATACCGAAAGCCTTATAAAAACCGAGAACCCCAAAGAGGCCAGCGTCTCTATTGCCCTGACCATGATCGACAATCACGTTAGAGCAACCGTAGTCTTTACAGGCAGTTACGCCGACGACCAAATCCCTTACAGGCTGGACCTCAACAGCTCAACCTACCTTGGCACACACGTTGACCGTGACTTCGACAGAGGGCAGGGGATTATGCACGAAACGCGGCACGATTACTACATCCGCTACGTCTTCGACAGCGACGTGCACTTGATTGCAACCGATACGAGCGGTTCCAAACCCGATCCAAGTGTTAAACCGAGCCCAGAGGTCAAACCCGAACCGGAAACCAAGCCCGAGCCCACACCGCAGCCCAAGGCAGACAAGCCCGCGGCAAATCCCGTTTCCACTAAGGCAGTAGCGGCGGTTAAACCAGCCGGGACCACCTTACCCGCGACGGGCGACAACGGTGCGATGGCAGCCGCCCTGAGTGTTGCCGGTGGTGTAGTTGCGGCAGTTGGCATTTCTGCAACAAGGCGTCGCAACCGCTAGCCAGCATTTCGTACCCCGCAGACAAAGCTCTATCCCCGCTCCGATGAGCTTTACTCACCGAGAAGTTTCTTCCCCACGGAAATGAGTTTCTTTCCAACGGCCGCCTTCACGCCAATCACTACAACCACGTGGGCAGTGCGGGCTTCGAGATCCGCAGCGATGATGTCCCCCGATGCCCGCACTGCGGCTGGCAGCTTGTGCCGTGGGTGCGAGACGACACGTTTTTGCTGGGCACGGTATGGCGCGAGAGTCTCGAACGATACGAGCGCTTCGTGCGCGAGCGCGGTAGTAGCCGCGTGCTGTTGCTGGAGCTCGGCGTGGGCGAGATGACCCCCGGCATCATTACACTCCCGTTCTGGAGCATGACCGCAAAGCTGCCGGATGCGCACCTGCTGAGCGTGAACATCTCGGGCGATTCGGCTCCGCTGCAGCTTGGAAGCAAGGCAGAGGCGATCCAGGCAGACTTGGGTGCCTTGTTCTCGGCGGCGCGGGCCGACGACTAGTAGCGCGGCGAGGCGTCTTGCCGCAAACCGTCCTCGCTAAATGCATGACCGTTAATAAGTAAAAAGCAAGGTGCGTCTTATTTCAAATACTCCTCAAAGAACGCTTTCAGCTTTCCAAACGGAATGACGTCCATCTGATCGTAGAGGTCGGTATGGCTGGCACCGGGGATAATGAGCAATTCCTTGTTGTCCCCCGTCAGCTTGCTGTACGCGGTTTCGCTGAAATAGCGGGAGTGTGCTTTCTCGCCATGCACCAGCAGTACCGCAGAGCGAATTTCGCTGCTGTATTGCAAAATCGGCATATTCAGGAACGACAGCGAGGACGTCACATTCCAGCCACCGTTGGAGTTCAGGCTGCGGGGATGGTAGCCTCGCGGAGTTTTGTAGTAGGCGTAATAGTCCGCTACAAACTGCGGCGCATCCTCCGGTAGTGGATCGACCACGCCGCCCGCCAGCGCATAGCTGCCGTTTTTATAGTCCTCGGTGCGCTGTACGTTCAACGCTTTCCGCTTTTCAAAGCGCGCCTGCTCGGAATCCTCGGCGTCAAAATAGCCGTTTGCGGTCACGCGGGTCATATCGTACATGGTCATAGCCGCGGTAGCTTTGATACGGGTGTCGATGGCCGCCGCATTGACTGCCATGCCGCCCCAACCGCAGATACCGATAATGCCGATACGCTCCGGGTCAACGCTTTCCTGCACGGAGAGGAAATCCACCGCTGCGCAGAAGTCCTCGGTGTTGATGTCCGGGGATGCCACATAGCGGGGCGTACCGCCGCTCTCGCCGGTATAGGACGGGTCAAAGGCAATTGCGAAAAAGCCCAGCTCCGCCATTTTCTGCGCGTACAGACCGGAGGACTGCTCCTTCACCGCGCCAAACGGGCCGCTGACGGCGATGGCGGGCAGCTTGCCTTCCGCGTTCTTAGGCACGTACACGTCGGCAGCCAGCGTGATGCCGTAGCGGTTGTGGAAGGTCGCCTTGCTGTGCTCAACCTTGTCGTTTTTGGGGAACACCTTGTCCCATTCCCGCGTCAGTTTCAACTGCTCCATGCCTAAGCCTCCTTGTCAGTCGCTTTAAGGTATTGCTCGTCGTCCACGGGCTCCAACCACTCGTTGGAGGCCTCCTCGCCCGGAACCTCCACTGCGAGATGGGAGAACCAGCTGTCGGGCGCCGCACCGTGCCAATGTTTCACACCCGGGGCGATGTTGACCACGTCGCCAGGGCGCAGTTCCTGTGCCGATTTGCCCCATTCCTGGTAAAACCCTCGACCGGCCACGCAGACGAGGATCTGTCCGCCACCGCTTTTGGCGTGATGGACGTGCCAGTTGTTGCGGCAGCCGGGCTCGAACGTCACGTTGTAGACGCCGACCTGCTCGGTGGAAAGGGGCGCGAGGTAGCTTTGCCCGATAAAGTACTTCGCAAATGCGTCGTTGGGGGCACCGATGGGAAAAGCCATCTCGTTTTGGTGTCGGGCCTTTGCGTCGGTGCCGTCGCCCTCGTCCGCCCAGACCTCCTTCGCCATGCGGAAGGCCGCCCATGCCTTGGGCCATCCCGCATAAAACGCCGCGTGCGTAAGGATTTCCGCTATCTCCGTCCTAGTCACGCCATTGTTCCTTGCGGACATCAGATGGTATTGGAACGAAGAGTCCGTCAGTCCCTGCGCCATCAGGGCCACCACCGTCACCACGCTGCGGTCTCGAAGGGAAAGCCCGTCTTCTCGGCTCCACACCTCGCCGAACAGCACATCGTCATTGAGCTGTGCAAATTTGGGGGCAAAGTCCCCCAGGGCATCCCTGCCCGCCGTCTGCTTAATCGTCATGTTTGATTCCTCCTGTCGATGGTTTTGAGTGCAAAACTGCTTCCGCGCAGCTAAGCCGCGCCTAGACTCCTATGCCCATTCGTCGCGCCTGCTCCAGAGCAGGATGCCCAGCGATATCGCCCACGTCGTTCACGCCGCCGGCAAAAACCGTTCCGGCAAGCGTGCGCCGTTGGCGAATGCGTCCGCCAACGTCTCGGAATTGCCATTCTTTCGAGGGCTTGAAGAGACTATCAAAACCGTTTTGCTCATTACGGAATACCCCTTGCACTCCTTATATATATTGACGAAAATAAAAGTAATACCTAAACCTAACTTTAGGTCCTGTCTCTTATACACATCTGACGCTGCCGACGATACTCCTTGTGTA
>CABRIC010000027.1 GCA_902470905.1 uncultured Collinsella sp.
AGCGTAGCGTCTCGTGGGCTCGGAGATGTGTATAAGAGACAGGTTATACATATGATTCTATGTAAGAAGTTTCATATGCCTGTCGTAAAGCCTATTTCTGATCAGACGCGCGCGCTAACTACCATTCAGGAACGCGAAGATCACATTCAACGTACCATCGCTCATGGTTACGACGACCTCACCAACGGTCGCGTGCGCCCCTGGAAACAAGCGAAGGCCGAGGCGGATCGGATGCGAGCCTCGAGATAAACCCTCCCCCATGTAACAACCCTGTAAATCATAGCGACGCACTCGAGTTTTACCGTGATGCGGTCGCGTCTGACGCTGCACTGTGCTAAAGTATCCCGAACGTTCAAACGACTACGAGGGAGACTAGAAGATGGCACGTGTGCACAACTTCTCAGCTGGCCCGGCCGCACTGCCCACAAGCGTGCTCGCCGAGATCGCCGACGAGATGATGGACTACCGCGGTTGCGGCATGTCCGTGCTCGAGATGAGCCATCGATCTAGCATGTACCAGCAGATCATCGACGACGCCGAGGCAACCCTGCGCCGCCTGCTGAGCATCCCCGACAACTACCGTGTCCTGTTTTTGCAGGGCGGCGCCACGCTGCAGTTTGCGGGCATCCCCATGAACCTCATGCGCCGCGGCCGCGCCGGCTACGTCGTGACCGGCAACTTTGCCAACAAGGCGTACAAGGAGGCCGCCAAGTACGGCGAGGCCGTGCTGCTCGCGAGCTCCGAGGACACCAATTTCGACCGCATCCCAGACATGGCCGACGTCAACGCGCGCATTGCCGCCGAGGCCGCGGGCGACGGGCTCGACTACGTCTACATCTGCCAGAACAACACTATCTTTGGCACCATGTACCACGAGCTGCCCAACTGCGGCGATGTGCCGATGGTCGCCGATGTCTCGAGCTGCTTTTTGTCACAGCCGCTCGACGTTGAGCGCTACGGGCTCATTTACGCCGGCGCGCAGAAAAACGCCGGCGCCGCAGGCGTGACCGTGGTCATCGTGCGCGACGACCTTATCGCCGAAAGCCCCGCCTTTGCGCAGACGCCGCAGTACCTGGACCTCAAGACCCAGGTCGCCAAGGGCTCCATGCTCAACACGCCCAACACCTTTGGCATCTACGTGTGCGGCAAGGTGTTCCGTTGGGTTGAGCAGACCGGCGGACTTGCCGCCATGGCCGAGCGCAACTGGGCCAAGGCCAACCTGCTCTACGACCTGCTCGAGCACAGCGAGCTGTTCCATGGCACAACGCAGGCCGACAGCCGCTCCATCGCCAACGTCACCTTCCGCACCGGCGACGCCGAGCTCGATGCGGCCTTTGTTGCAGGCGCGGCCGAGCACCAGATTCAAAACGTCAAGGGCCATCGCCTCGTCGGCGGCATGCGCGCAAGCGTGTACAACGCCGTCACCATGGAGGACGTGCAAGCGCTGGCCACGTACATGAAGGACTTCGAAGCGCAGCATAGTTTGAGTCCGCGATCTAACTAGCCCGCAACACGCGGGCCGACCAGCCACTTCAAACCACCTGTTTTAGACAAACCTGCTAAGGAGTTTTTCATGCGTAAGATTAAGACCATCGACGACATTACCAAGGACGGCAAGGTCGAGTTTGGCGAGGGCTACGAGTTTGTGGGCACCGCCGAGGAGGCCGATGCCGTCCTGATGCGCTCCACCGACCTGCACGGCTACGAGCTGCCTGAGGGCATCCGCGCCATCGCCCGCTGCGGCGCCGGCGTCAACAACATCCCCGTCGAAGAGTACGCCAAGAAGGGCGTCGTGGTCTTTAACTCCCCCGGCGCCAACAGCAACGCCGTCAAGGAGCTCGTCCTGGGCATGCTGGTGCTTTCGAGCCGCGGCGTAGTGCAATCGATGAACTGGGTGCGCGACAACGCCGACGACCCCGAGATTCAGGTCGATGCCGAGAAAGCCAAGAAGGCCTTTGTGGGCCGCGAGCTCAAGGGCAAGCGCATCGGCGTCATCGGCCTGGGCAACGTGGGCTCCAAGGTCGCCAACGCCTGCGTCGATCTGAGCATGGATGTCTACGGCTACGATCCGTTCATTTCCGTTGAGCACGCGTGGGTGCTGAGCCGCGAGGTGCAGCGCGTGGGCACGCTCGAGGATCTGTGCCGCGGCTGCGACTACCTCACCGTACACGTGCCCAGCAAGGCAGACACCATCGGCATGATCAGCACCGAGCAGATTAACCTGCTGGCACCCAACGCCGTCCTCATCAACTACGCGCGCGAAACCATCATTGACGAGGACGCCGTTGACGCCGCCCTGCGCGAGGGCAAGCTCAGCTGGTTTAGCTGCGACTTCGCCACGCCCAAGACCGTCAAGATGCCCAACACGTTTATCACCACGCACTCGGGCGCCGGCACCGGCGAGGCCGAGGCCAACTGCGCCGACATGGCCATCAGCGAGCTCAAGGATTACCTGGAGAACGGCAACATAGCGCACAGCGTCAACTACCCCGCCTGCAGCATGGGCAAGGCACGCGCCGCAAGCCGCATCGCCTGCCTGCACGCCAACGTGCCCAACATGATCGGCCAGATCACGGCGATCCTGGCCAAGGACAACGCCAACGTGCAGCGTATGACCAACGAGTCCGCCGGCGAGAACGCCTACACCATGTTCGACACCGATGAGCACCTGGACAGCAGCACCATCGAGGCGCTCAAGCAGATTCCGTCGATGTATCGCGTGCGCGTAATCAAATAGCGCCGGCTGATCTGACGGGCAGTTCCCCATGTGGCCTGCCCGTTACTGACATTGAATGCCCGCGGGGGCGCCTTTCGCATGAGAGGCGCCCCCGTTTTTGTAAGCACTCCATTAAATGCACCGAGCCGCTTCTTGGCATACAATCTGTATGTTGACCTAACTATCTGTGAGGTGCCTATGGTTGATACAGATTTTGCTTGGCGGCTTACGCAAAGACTCGTGCGGATCGACAGTTCCGACCCAGGTGCGTATGAGGGCGAGATTGAACGCTATATCAAAGCGTTGGTTGAGGAACGGTTAGCGCAGCTGAGCCATCCGGTACTCGATGCCGTGCAAATTGCAGAGCTCGAAGTACTCCCCGGGCGCCGCAACCTTATGGTCACCGTGCCGGGACTGGGCGACGAGGCGCGGCTGGTCTATATCTGCCACATGGATACCGTTACCTTGGGCGACGGCTGGGACGCGGACATTACGCCGCTCGGGGCGGTCGTGCGCGACGGCAAGCTCTACGGCCGCGGTGCCTGCGATATGAAGGGTGGCCTGGCCTGTGCCATTGCCGCACTGGTCCATACGCTCGAGCGCGTGGCGGCGGATGGCGCGCTGCCCCGCCGCGGCTTTTCGCTCATCTGCTCGGTCGACGAGGAAGACTTTATGCGAGGCTCCGAGGCAGCCATCGATGCCGGCTGGGTCGGTTCGCGCGAATGGGTGCTGGACACCGAGCCCACCGACGGACAGATCCAGGTGGCGCACAAGGGGCGTACGTGGTTCGAGATTGAAATGGCTGGCGTGACGGCGCATGCGAGCCAGCCGTGGAAGGGCGCGGATGCCGTCGCCGCCATGGCCGAGGTCGTGTGTTCACTCCGTCGCGCGTTTGTGGCGCTGCCCGCGCACGATGAGCTGGGGTCTTCGACCATCACGTTTGGCCAAATCGAGGGCGGATATCGCCCCTATGTCGTGCCCGACCGCGCCAAAGTCTGGGTCGACATGCGTCTGACCCCGCCGACCGATACGGCCGCCGTGACGCGCATGGTAGAGCAGGCCATCGCCGTCGCCGAAGCCGCCGTTCCCGGTTGCCATGGCAGCTACACCGTGACGGGCGACCGCCCCGCCATCGAGCGCGACCCGAACTCTCCCCTTCTAGCAGCGCTCAAGCGTGCTGCCGATGACGTGACGGACGCGGACACGACCGTCGGCTTCTTTACCGGCTACACCGACACCGCCGTCATTGCCGGCAAGACAGGTAACCGCAATTGCATGAGCTACGGTCCCGGGTCGCTCGCGCTCGCGCACAAGCCCAACGAATATGTGCCCCACGCCGATATCGTTCGTTGTCAGCAGGTGCTAATCGCGCTCGCCGATAACGTGCTCTGGAGCGCGGATAGCCAAGTTGGGGCATAATATGCCGCGAACAAACCGACTCGCGCGTTAGGACCGCCCATGAAAGCACTTCCGTTTCCCTGCATCCGCCCGGCTCAGGACCGCGTGCTCGAAGCGCTGCCGCAGATGGGCGGCATCTTGAGCGGCAACGACGCCCTGCGCGGCGCCATTGCCGATGGCCTGATGCTCAAAGACCCGGGTGCGGCGTATTACGTGTACGAATGCTCGGGCGAGCCGGGACGCGTGACGGGTGTTGTGGCGATTTGCCCGACGAGTGTACTTGCGGGCGGCAAGGGCGATGCCAGCGCTGACGTGGCCGCCGCTGCGCACGCGATCGCCGAGCTCAAAGTTCAGCCGCGCCCCGTGTCGCTCGCCTACGAAGCCTCGCCCGTCATGGATATCATCCTGGGCGCCGCCAAAGAGGGCGCCTCGCTCTACGCCGTCACCGATCCTGCGGGCATTACACACCGCGTGTGGGAGGTTAAGCGCGAGGACGCCGTCGGCGCCATCCGTGCCATGCTCGACCAGGCGCCGGAGCCGGTACTGGCCGACGACCCTGCCTACGCTGGCGCACTAGTCGGGGTATCACAGCTCCTGGCCGATGAGGCCCGTTCCGCCGGAACGTACACCGGCAAGGAGCCGTTCAACTTTACCGTTGCCGTGCTCTTCCCCGCTGCGCAGGTCAGCGGCGGCGCACCGCAGGTTCCGACGGGTCTGCTCACGCACCAAGTCGCGCGGTTCTAGCAAGACCAGACCGCGCAGCACAAAAATCGGCAGCTCAACAAACAGGGGGCGGAGATGCAGCAGGTACATGCATCTCCGCCCCTTTTGCGTCGAGAAGTTATGCCGGCGACCCGAGCCGCCACGCTCGCGTTATCCGCGCTGCGGACCTGCAGTAGCCACAAGCGGTTCAAGGCCCAGCTCGCATGCGTAATCCTCCTGCGTAAAAATCTCAATCAGCTCAAACGTGTCGGATTCGTCGTCAAACGCAAAGTGCAGCACCGAGCAGTTGCCCGGCACACGGTCGCGCTCGTCTGCCGCCGCGCCCTTCACGTGATCCATAAACTCCTTGATGGCCGATCCGTGGCTCACCGCGAGCACGCACTCGTGGTCCGGGCGTCGCATAAGATCGGTCAACGTCGCCACCATGCGCGTGCGCACCTGCATCTGGCCCTCGCCGCCAAACTGACGATAGAAATCGCGCCACGGGCGCTCGGGCATAAGCATCACGCGCTCGGCCTCAAATTCGCCAAAGAACCACTCGCGCAGGCCATCCAGGCGCTCGTACGTCATGCCCGGCCACAAGTTGGCGATAGTCTGCTCGGTGCGATGAAGCGTGGAGGTGTAGGCATGATCGGGCTCAATGCCGCGCGCACGTAAAAACATGCCGGCGCGCGCCGCCTGATCGCAACCCAACTGCGTAAGCGGCGAGTCACTCCACCCCTGAATGATACGCTTAAGGTTGAATATCGTCTGTCCATGACGTACCAGATACAGATCTTTATTCATAGGGGTCCTTTCGTTCGTTACCAACCCGAGAGCGAAAACGCCCCGTCGCAATAGCCAAAATGAAGCACGGCACCGTTGTCGGGTAGCTCTCCCCCGCCAGTCACATACTCAAGAAACTCCTGGCAGGCTGAGCCGTGGGAAACCGCCAGCACGCAGTCGTGCTGCGGCCTGGCCATGATGCGGGACAGCGCCGCGACCATACGTGTACGAAGCTCACTTTCCGACTCGCCACCAAAGGCAACCGGATAATCGCCCCAGGGCTGCGGCGGCATCTCGCGATTTGATGTGCCCTCCAGCGAGCCAAAATGCCACTCACGCAGGTCATCGACCAGCTCAATGGAACGACCCTCGCCAACGATAAGCTCGGCCGTATGCCGCGCCCGGCCCAACGGCGAGGAATACACATGATCAAAGGCCACGCCACGCGCCGCAAACGCCGTACGCGCCGTCAGCGCCTGCTCGCGCCCGCGCGCCGTAAGCGGCGAATCGTGCCAGCCCTGCAAAATGCTCTGCACATTGAGCTCAGTCTGCCCATGCCGCACCAAATACAAATCTGCCACACACCCTCCCCTCGTACCACCACCAAGGGGACAGGCACCTTTGTGGTGGTTTACCGTCTGATCACGCCGCGATGACGCTCAACTACACCAGCACGTCAGCGAGCGAACGCTTGGGTACGTGGTGCACCTGTGCCTCGTCGCGCCAATAATTGATGGAGCCGTCGGGGTTGGAATCGATCGCATCGATTACCTGCGTCTCGGCCGGAACGCCAAACGCCATGATCAGCTTGAGCTCATACTTGTCGTTATCGAGCCCCATGGCATCGATCGCGTGGGGCGTAAAGGCCTTGAACATGCAGGCAGCCACCTCGGGCGTGGCGCTGCGGGCGGCGAGCATCATCGTCTGCGCGGCAATGCCCGTGTCGACCTCGGTAATGGGAGCGGCGGGCTTGCCCGAAACGGCGCGCTCGGCCAGAATCGCGATGTAGCCGGTCGGGCGCTCGCCCTCGGCAGGACCCGGCCAATCCTTAAGCGCGCCGGCCCACGCAAGCTCATCAAATACACGCGCGCAATCCTCGGCACCGCTCACCACATGAAAACGAAGACGCTGAGCATTGGCACCACACGGAGCCAGGTGCGCCAGTTCCGCCAGCTCGAGCAAAAACTCGCGCGGCACGCGCATGGACTCGTCAAATCGGCGGCACGTGCGGGCGCGGCGGACCAGCGCGTCAAACGTGTCCAGGCCGAGCTTTTCGCAACCTTGCTTTGCCATCGACTCCGCGCTCGACGGCGCCGCGGGAACTGTTTCGTTCATAGGGACCCCCAATTTCGGGCAATTGTTCTTAGGAAAATCTAACCTAAAACGTAGGCAATAACGAACAGGGCCGCAATGTTCTACACCTGTTGAATAGAAAATCGCGACGTGGGGAACAACGGAAACAATTCGGGGCCTTTGGGTTACGTTTCACCCTCCCCGACCCATACGCCAGTGCCTTTAGGCGATACTGGTCGTAACGATCAAGGCTTACGCCGCACGGAAAGGAGACATTATGGGCATCTTTAAGAACGATGACCAAAAATCGAGCCAGTTTGGATTTGACGAGAAAAGCATGGCAGGCAAGGCCGTCAAAGCCGTGCGCTGGATTTACGCCATCACGGGCGTCTTGGCGCTCGTCGCCGGCATCGCACTGCTGTTTGCGCCCGCCAAGTCCCTCGTCTTCCTAACGACCGTCTTGGGCTTCTACTTTGTAATCACCGCTGCCATCAGGCTGTTCACTGCCATTTTTGAGCCGCTGCTGCCCACCGGCTGGCGCGTGACGAGCATCATCTCCAACCTACTCATTATCCTGGGCGGCGTCATAATCCTGCGCAACCAGGCCTTCTCGACCGCGACGCTCACCACGATGGTGGTTATCGTGGCCGGCTTTGGCTGGATTGTCGAAGGTGTCATGTCCATTCTGGAGTCCGAGCTTTCGTCCAACCGTGCCCTCGCCATCCTGAGCGGCGCACTCTCCATCATCGCCGGCATGTTCGTGTTTATTTATCCGCTGTGGTCGGCCAAGATGCTCGTCATCTTTAGCGGCGCCGCGCTGCTGGTGTTTGGCGTAACGCTGATTGTTCGCGCTATTCAATTTGGCAAACTGGTGCACTAGATGCCGCGAACGCTCTTTATTGATGCCGACGCCTGCCCGGTCACGCGCGAGTCGATTGACTGCGCGCGGCGGGCGGGCGTCGCCGTTGTTATCGCCGGCAACAGCACGCAAAACTTGGAACGGCACATTCGCCGCGACGACCCGCGCGATGCCGAGCACGCGCGACGCGGCTTTTGGGTCACGACGCTCGATGTGAGCGTGGGCGCCGACAGCGCCGACTTTGCCATTGTCGAACGCCTGCAGGCGGGCGACGTAGTCGTGACGCAGGACATTGGCTTGGCGAGCATGGTGCTCGGCCGCGATGCCGCCGCAATCGGTGTGCGCGGGCGCGTCTACGACAAGGCGACCATCGACATGCAACTGTTTATTCGCCACGAGGAAAAGAAGGTGCGCCGCGCCGGCGGACGCACTCGCGGACCGGCGGCATTTACCAGCGAAGACCGCGCTCGCTTTAAGCGCAACCTCACCGAGCTGCTGCGCTAACCAAGGTAGATTTTTGGGACATGTCCGGAAATCTGCCTTTTTGTTTTGAGCGGTGTAAGCACTCAGGATCCATGGCTCAACAAAAAAACGGGCTTCAAAATGCCATGCATCGCCGCACTGTGCAGGCACCGAGCATGACTATTTTGGAGCCCGTTTTGTTAGGCCTACTTAGAGGCCGAAGGCGGAGAGAACGAGTCCCCAGCCGGCGCCGATGACGTACATCATGACCAGGAACACGGCGTTTTCGCGAGCGCTGCGGTTGGTACGGAACAGCACCAGGTAGCCCACGCCGGCAGAGATGAGCGTGCCGGCGAGCATCGGCGCCAGCTGCAGCGCACCTTCGAGGTACAACTGCGTAATAACGACGCTAGCAGAGCAGTTGGGGATCAGACCGACAAGCGCCGAGCCCAGGACGGCGAGCGTCTCATTACCGCGCAGGAACTGCTCGATTGCGGACTCACCAAAGGTCTCGAGGACGGCAACCAGAATCAGCGTCACCAGGAAAATGAATACCGACACCTGCACGGTGTGCGAGATCGCGCTGCGGATGATCGACAGAACGGGCGCGCCCTCGTGAGAGTGGCTGTGGTCGTGGTGGTGCTCGTGCTCGTCCGCGTGACCATGGTCGTGGCCGTGTTCGTGGCCGTGCCCATGTCCGCGCTCGTCCTCATCCTCGTCACAGCCGCAATGGTCGCGCTCGCACAGCTCATGGATGTGATCGGCACTTACGCCCGCCTCGGCCACCTCGTCAATGATGTCGCCCCCGGTATGGTCGTCGTGGGCGCAGTTCACATGAGCCGGATTGGCAGCGGTCCCCAGTACGGTACGGCGAATCGCCGCATGCGCGCGGGCATTACGACGAAGGCCGCGGATAGCCGCATCCACGATAAAGCCCGTGACCAGAGCGATCAGCGCCTTCGAGGCGAGCAGCATCGCCATGGTCTGCACGGGAACTTGCTCTGCAAGCAACAGCGGCAACATCTCGTCTGAGGTCGAGAGGAACACGGCGACCAGCGTGCCCAGCGTCACGACGCGGCCAGCGTACAGCGTTGCTGCCATGGCCGAAAAGCCGCACTGCGGCACCATGCCCAGCAGCGAGCCAACCACGGGGCCCGCGGCGCCGGCGCGCTTGATAGCGCCATTGACGCGATCGCCCGCAACGTGCTCAAGTGTCTCGAGGGCAAGATACGTCACCAACAAAAACGGCACCAACGACAGCGTGTCCTTACCGGCGTCGAGCAGAATATCAATCAGTAAATCCATGACGGATGGAACCTTTCGTGTCTTTCGGCAGCATTGTAAAAGTCCTAGCGGTCAACTAGGGTATTGTAGTTGTCCCGGGCGCGGTGCCAATAGTTGCCCATGGTAAACTATCATCTCGCCACAACTCAGTAACCCCGAGCCGCGCGACGCGGCCCGTCCAAGGAGCAGTCTATGAACGTTTCGCAAGCACTCGAATACGAGCGCCAGCCGTTTATCCCCATGTTTATCTATGGCGATCACGGTGCCATGGAGTCCGAGCGCCAGAAGGGCGAGGAGGCCCTCAAGGTGCTCGAGACCGAGTACTTTACCGCCGAGGGCGACCCCGGCTTCGACTTTGCCACTGTGCGCGACCTGGCCGACCGCAACCGCGACCTGTGCGACCAGATTGGCGAGGCGCGTCTACGCAACGTGACGCCCGCGACGCTCTCGCGCGGCCTGTCCGACGCCGACACCTGCGCCGCCATCGGCAAGATGCAAAAGCGTACCGCCGCATCGGTCATGCGCGAGATCCGCGGTGACCGCGACGCACTCGGCGTGGCCTATGCCCGCAAGCCCATCCAAGGCACGGTGCTGGGCATCGACATCGAGACCACCGGTCGCGCGCCCGAGCGCGGCTACATCATCAACGTGGGCTGGGAGATCATGGATCTCACCAGCGACGCCGTGCCGCATGACGCCGAGGCACACTACTGCGGCCTGCCCGACATCTACCGCGGCGAGGATGTGCCGCTATCGAACATCCATCACATCACCTGGGACGACATCGACGGCAAAAAGCCGTTCCGCGAGAACAAGGAGCTGCAGAAGCAGCTGCTCAAGCTCATGAAGAAGTACCCCTATATGGCGCACAACGCCGCCTTTGAGGACAGCTGGTTCAAAATTCACCTGGACGGCTACGCCGAGGCACGCCGCGCAGGCAAGATCATCGTCATCGACTCGCGCCAGATCTGCCGCAGCCTGGACGCCGACGTGCGCTCGCTCCCCCGCGAGTCCGCGCCCGCTGCGCTCGAGAACTGGGCGCGCCGACGCGGCACCCTCGCCGCCGACGCCAACGAGCAGCACCTGGGCCTCGACGACACCGACCTCATGCTCCGTACCGTCCAAGCCGAATTCAACCTCAAGAACCTGTTTGCGAAATAGCAACGTCTGCAACAAACACTGCTTGCTCACGAGCGGCCTCGCAGCGGAACCCCCGCAGCGAGGCCGCCCTACGTTCCATAAGCAGGCCCGCGCTTCACAAATTCTGAACCCTATTTTTAACTACTTCGGCACTTTCCCGACACGTGATTTGTGTTCAGATGGCGATGCATCGATACCAAATGTGCAGCAATTGAGTATTTCTATGCTATAGCCGAGCTGCGAAAACATTTATATAGGGCGTACCAACCCATAATTGCGTCAAGCTTTTGGACAGCATTTGGTTAGACCTCTAAAACGACTTTTCCACTCAGCGCCATCAACACAGCATTAGCTGACACGATATATACCATGAGTATCGTATTGTCACATACCACGGCAAAAGCGGTCTACCAGGCCGCGCATTCGGTGTCTGCGAAAGACATCGAGTCCTGCAGCCCTGTCGCAATTTACGGATCGTGCCCCACCGGAACGCTCCTCGACGCGGCCACAGAATGGCTTGCCAAACATGATGTTGCCCGCGACGCAAACCATTCCCCCGAGGTAATGGTGTTTGATCGCAGGAACGCGCGCTACGCGATGGACTGCCGATGCCACGTTTCGTCAAAGCGATTCTCATGCTCGCGTTTTATAGAGCTAGAAGATGACATCTACATTGTTGGCGTTGAGCTTTGCGCACTTCAGGCCGCCACCTATCTCCCTTTTCGCGAACTAGTGGAGTACTACTTTGAACTGTGCGGCGCCTATTCCCTTGGAACCGGTTCTTCTACCTCTTATACCGAGCGTTTCCCACTTACCTCAACCGAGAGGTTAAAGCAGTTCTTTAATTCCATTACCAGATGCGACGGTTTGGCCCTTGCCCGAAAGGCTATTCGATGTGTACGCGATGGATGCCGCTCTCCCATGGAAACGGCCTTTGTCATGATGCTTACGCTGCCCAAAAGCGAAGGGGGGGGCTTGGCATTAAAGGAATTGAGACCGACTACGAGGTAAAGGTCACCGCCGCCGCAAAAAATCTCACGAGACGCAAAAAGTTCTTTATGGATGCATATCTGAAGAAATCTCGAACAGATATTGAATACAACGGTTTTTATCACGACGCGGAAGAAGTCCGTGCCATCGACGAAGAACGCAAGAACGCACTTGCATCCATGGGGTACGGAATCATCACCGTCAGCCGTTATTCCTTTATGCATGCCAGCTCTTTCGTTAGGGTCATGGAGGCAGTCCAACGAAAAGAAGGTATACGCCCCTCGCGTTTGCCAAAAGACTTTCAAATCATGCAAGAAGACCTGAGACTGTTTGTGCTCAGAAGGTTTATTGAGGAGAAGAAACGAATCCAGGAGGAGCTTCGCCAGGATTCCGAAGAGCGTCAACGAATCGATCTCGAAAAAGCAATGCTCGAAAGCATCACATTGGACGATCCGACGATTAACGAGGCTCCGGCAATCGATGACATGCAAATCGTCGAACCAGGCAGCCCATCACTCAACCAAACAAGCAGCTTCACGCCCGAGGGCAGGGTCTTCGGGGCCGGAAACTAGGCCGACTAACAAGGTGGGTACCCTAGCGACGTGCAAAATTGCGAGTATTCAGCAGGGTCGGCCTTCCAACACCCACAAGTTGATTCAAGTAAGAAGCAGAATCGCTATAGAACGGCAACGTTTGGCAACATTTGAGGAAGAACTCATCGGTTTAACACCCTAAGATGACTCTTGGACTACATTATTTGGCCTGAAATAGATTAACAGACCCCCTATAGTTGCAGAATACTCCAATTTTTGCACGGCGCAGGGGCACCCACCCCGGCATCGCTAATCAAAACCGCTTTAGTCCGGGATCTCGTCCGCTTTTCCTCGTCATTTTGTACGACGGATTGCCTAAACAATATTGACATATGAACATGCGCTCATATAATCGAAAGCAAGTTATATGAGCGCATGTTCATATGAAAGGATGTTGCAATGAGCGACCACGCTGATGAAACAAAGACTGACATCGAGGCCACCGAACCCGTGATCCCCACCACCTGCTCGCCCGAGGACCTTCCCGACGAGGAGTTGCTGTACGACTTGGCCGACCTGTTCAAGGTCTTCAGCGACACCACGCGCATCAAGATTCTCTATGCCCTCATGGGCCGCGAGCTCTGCGTGGCCGACATCGCCGGGGCGACCGCAACCTCGCAGTCGGCAGTATCGCACCAGCTGCGCACGCTTAAGCAGTCGCACCTGGTCAAGTTCCGCCGCGACGGCCGCAACATCCTCTACTCGCTTGCCGACAATCATGTCTACACCATGCTCAACCAGGGCATGAGCCATATCTGCGAATAGCAACCAACCACGGTACCAACGCGACCGGCACCCAGGTCGCCAACACAGAGAAAGGAACCCACCATGAAAAAGCAGTTTAAGCTCGACGAGATCGACTGCGCCAACTGTGCGCGCGAGCTTCAGGACGAGCTGGCCAAACTCGGGGGCGTCAAATCCGTGTCCGTCAACTTTATGACCCAGAAATTGACGCTCGAGGCCGATGACGCCGAGTTCGACGAGGTACTCAACCGCGTTGTAGAGTTTACGGCCGACGCCGAGCCGGACTGCGAGATCATTCTCTAGCCCAGGTTTACGCCAACCTGCAAGGCCGCGCTTGCCGCGGCCTTTGCTCGCGAAATTATATGAGCGAGTGTTCATACATTCAAATGGGAGGATACGAGTCATGGCCACCGACGACCCCAAGAAGAAAAAGAAGAAGCGCAAGAAAAAAGAGTCACTCGAGCATAAGCGCAACCGCATCCTGGTAGCGCTGGGCATTTTTGCCGTGGTGTACGCCCTCGATGAGCTCGGCGCCCTCACCGCCGCATTCGGCACCCCGGGCGACATATACGCCAGCTTTGTGCTGTTCCTCGTGCCGTTTTTGATTGCCGGCTACGACGTACTGCAAAAGGCATTCAGTAACATCCGCCGCGGCAAGGCCTTCGACGAGAGTTTCCTTATGGCAGTCGCAACCATCGGAGCGTTTGCCATGGTGCTCTTCCCCGATACCGACCCGCACATGGCCGAAGGCGCCGCCGTCATGCTGTTCTACCAGGTCGGAGAGCTGTTCCAGGCATACGCCGTGGGCAAGAGCCGCAAGTCGATCAGCGCCATGATGGACATCGCGCCCGACTACGCCAACGTCGAGCAAGCCGACGGCACGCTCGAACAGGTCTTTCCCGATGACATAGCCGTCGGCACCGTGATCGTGGTCAAGCCCGGCGAGCGCGTGCCCATCGACGGCGTCATCGTCGAAGGCGAAACCCAGCTCGATACCGCCGCGCTCACGGGCGAGTCAGTCCCCCGCCCCGCCAAGTCCGGCGACGATATCATCAGCGGCTGTATCAACATGACGGGCCTCATCCACGTGCGCACCACCAAGCCCTTTGGCGAGTCCACCGTCGCGCGCGTCCTGGAGCTCGTGGAGAATGCCAGCGAAAAGAAGGCGCGCACCGAGAACTTCATCACACGCTTTGCCCGCGTCTACACGCCCGCCGTTACCGGCGCGGCCGCGGTGCTCGCGCTTGGCGGCGGCTTGATCACCGGCGCCTGGTCCGACTGGATCCTGCGCGGCCTGACCTTCCTGGTCGTCAGCTGCCCGTGCGCGTTGGTGATCAGCGTGCCGCTGAGCTTCTTTGGCGGCATCGGCGGCGCCTCCAAGCTGGGCGTTCTCATCAAGGGTTCTAACTACCTCGAGACGCTCGCCGACGTGGACACCGTCGTCTTTGACAAGACAGGCACCCTCACCAACGGCACGTTCTCGGTGGTCGCGGTGCACCCCGAGGCTGGCTATACCGAGCAGTCGTTGCTTGAGGTCGCAGCCCTTGCGGAGTCGTTCTCCGATCACCCCATCGCGCAGTCCGTGCGCGTCGCCTACCAGGGCGAGGTCGACCCTAAGCGGGTGAGCGACTCCGCCAACGACGCGGGCCACGGCGTGACGGCAATCATCGACGGCAAGCACGTCGTTGTTGGCAACGCAAAGATGCTCGCCGCGACCGGAGTCGAAGCGCCCGATTGCGAGGTCGTCGGCACGATCCTCCACGTGCTCGTTGACGGCGTGTACGCCGGCCACATCGTGATTGCAGACACCGTAAAAGCCGATGCCGATCAGACGATCCGCGACCTGCACGCCGCCGGCGTCAAGCGCACCGTTATGCTCACGGGCGACCGCGAGGAAGTGGCTGCTGCGGTGGCCAAGCAGCTCGGCCTCGACGAGTTCCACGCGCAGCTGCTGCCGGGCGACAAGGTCGACCGTGTTGAGGCGTTGCTTGCGAGCGAGAACGGCAAGGGCAAGCTCGCCTTTGTCGGCGACGGTATCAACGACGCGCCCGTGCTCACCCGCGCCGATGTGGGCATTGCCATGGGCGCCATGGGATCCGATGCCGCGATTGAGGCCGCCGACGTGGTGCTGATGGATGACAAGCCGTCCAACATTTCCCGCGCGATCCGCGTGGCGCGCAAGACCATGGCGATCGTCTGGCAGAACATCATCTTTGCGCTGGGCGTTAAGCTGCTGATTTTGGTGCTTGCGGCGCTCGGCATCGCCAACATGTGGCTTGCGGTCTTTGGCGACGTAGGCGTGGCAATCATCGCCATCCTGAACGCCATGCGCGCGATGGGGGTCAAGAACCTGTAGCGTTCGTGGGCTGTCCGGCCGGGACCGGGCTTGGTTTTGAAAACGTCCTCGCGCATGAGGCCCGTCTTTCCTGCTCCTGCGGAGCAACGGAAAGGCGGGCCTCGCGCTGCGGAATGTTTTCAAAACCAAGCCCGGCCCCGGCCTGCGGTGACGTTGTTGGCGGTTCTTGGGCATCGCTTGCTGGCGGGGTTCCTTGTCTGAGTTGGACTTAGTTGGTGGGGTTACTGGTCCCGGTCGCTGTCCCGCGCCTCTTTGGGGACGCGGGGATAGCTCAGCCGTGGGGACATCGCGCACCAATTGCCCCACTTTGGGCTGCGTCGGACTCGTTGTTGTTCGAATCTCCTATCCCCTTTCGCTGGTTCGCGCTTTGCGCGAACTCCGCGCTACTGCTGATCCGTCAGGCTCCTGGTGTTGGACCCGTCGCTTCGCCCCGGCTCAACATCGTCCTCAGCTTCTCGAAGCTCTCCTCGCTCAGGCAATGCTCCATGTGGCAGCCCTCTTGCGATGCGACATCCGCCGAAACACCGGCTTCCTCGAGCAGCCCCACGAAAAAGCAGTGACGCTCCCACATTTGGCGAGCGACCTCCAGACCACGTTCCGTCAGACGAACGTCGCGCTTGCCCATTTCGACATAGCCGCTGTTCTCCAGCGTCGCCATGGCCTTGGAGACGCTCGCCTTGGTCACGCCCAGGTATTCGGCGACGTCGATTGAGCGCACCGTGCCTTGGCGCTCCGAGAGCACATAAATAGATTCGAGATAGTCTTCTCCGGATTCACGTAGGGCCATGGGCCGCCTTTCGCGATGATTGTTAGTTAGCCTTTGGATACTTTCCTTGGCTTACTTTACCGCAAAAGTTGCCCATGTCTTACTACGTTGTTTAAAAAGTTAACCGTGTTTCACAAAATGTGCGGGGCAAGCAGAGCGACACGGCACGCAACGTACAAGGAATGTCCCCAACTGCCGGCAGAAAAGGAACGTCCCTAAGTGCCAAGCCGCAGCTATAGCAGGTCAAAGTGCTTGGCGGCGTTGTAAATTCCGTCGTCGTCCACGGCGGTCGTCACGTAGGTCGCCGCGGCCTTCACGGTATCCTGCGCGTTGCCCATTGCCACACTTGTGCCCACGGCCGAGAACATCGACAGGTCGTTCTCTCCATCGCCAAAGGCAATCGCTTCGCTCGCGTCGATGCCCAGGCGCTCCAGCGTCGCCGCCACGCCCAGGTCCTTGCCGCCGTTGGCAGGAATAATATCGCAGAACAGGTCGCACCAGCGCGTAGTGAGCGAATGCGACACCGCATCGGTCACGATATGTTCGTCGGCCGGGTCCACAAAGGCGCAGAACTGGTAAACCGGCGCATTGAAGGCGTGCTCAAACGGCTCCTCGTGGTAGACGATTCCCGCGTTGCTGCCGGCCGTCACCACGCGCTCGGACAGGCGGTTCACAAACGAGTTCTCGCCCTGCATGCACAGCGAGTCATAGCGCCCCTGCGCCACCTGGCCCACAATCACCGCGACGTCGTCCGGATCAATCGGACAGCTGCGATAAACCCCCTCGGCATCAAAGCAGTGCTGGCCCGAGAGCGTAATGTACGCATCCCAGCCCAAGTCGAACAGCCAGTCCGGCATCTGGTAGGTCGGGCGACCCGTGGCGATCACGCACGCAATCCCCTGCTCGTGAAAGCTGTCGAGCACCTGCTGCGCCGACGCCGGAATCCGGTGGGTCTTAAAGCTCAGTAGCGTGCCGTCGATATCGAAAAATGCGGCCTTGATCATCCTCGTCTACTCCTCGCCCTCGAGCTTTTCGCTCGCCTCGAGCCACGCCATCTCCAGCTCGTCCATGGCGGCATGGGCCTCGTCGATCTTTGCCTGCTGCTCGCCGAGCGCCGTGTAGTTGGTGGGATCGACCTGGGCCATGGCAGCCTCGGCCTCCTCCACGCGAGCGCGCTGTGTCTCCATCTTGCGCTCAAGCGAGCTCACCTCGCGGCGGAGCTTCTGGCGCTCGGCGTTGGAAAGACCGTTGGGCTGCCCGCTCGTCTTGGGTTTTTCGGCCGCAACCGCTGCGGCGCCGGTGTCGAACGTGCCGGTCTTGGCGCTCGGCGCGCCCACGGGCTCGCCCTCGGCGGTGGCGTTGCACAGGCGCAGGTATTGGTCGACGCCGCCGGGCATATGCGTCAGATGGCCATCGAGCAGCGCCCACTGCTGGTCGGTCACGCGCTCCATGAGGAAACGGTCGTGCGTCACCAGGATCAGCGTGCCCGGCCAGCCGTCGAGCAGGTCCTCGACAATCGCGAGCATGTCGGTATCCAGATCGTTGCCCGGCTCGTCCAGGATAAGCACGTTGGGCTCGTCCAGGATCGTCAGCAGCAGCGACAGGCGACGGCGCTGGCCGCCCGAAAGGTCGCCGATACGACTCCAGAGCTGTTGCGTCGTAAAGCCCAGACGCTCGCAAAGCTTCTCGGGCGAGGTCTCCTTGCCGTCGATGAGGTAGTACTTCTTATAGTTGCTGAGCACCTCGCGGATCGTGTCGCCCATGTAAGGCTCGAGCTCCTCGAGCTGCTGCGACAGCACGCCAAAACGCACCGTCTGGCCGATCTTCACGCGGCCGCGCAGGGGCGCGATCTTGCCCTGAATCACGTCGAGCAGTGTGGACTTACCGGCGCCGTTCTCGCCCAA
Source organism: uncultured Collinsella sp. (assembly GCA_902470905.1). Classification (GTDB taxonomy): domain Bacteria; phylum Actinomycetota; class Coriobacteriia; order Coriobacteriales; family Coriobacteriaceae; genus Collinsella. The sequence continues at coordinate 17,994 of CABRIC010000027.1, forward strand.
AAGACCATAGCGGTCGCCCGCGCCGATAAGCCATGTCACGTCGGAGAGCACCTGCTTGGGCGCGCCATCGGTATCCGCATAGCCGGCATCCACGTCGATCACGTCGATGACCTGCTTACCCAGGCGGCTCACCGCCAGGCGCTTGAGCTCCAGCTCGTCGCGCACGGGCGGCACGTCGGCGATGAGTTCGCGAGCGGCATCCACGCGAAACTTGGGCTTGGTGGAGCGCGCCTGGGCGCCGCGGCTCAGCCACGCGAGCTCCTTGCGCGCCATGTTGCGACGGCGTTCCTCGGTGACCGCGGTCATGCGGTCGCGCTCCACGCGCTGAAGGATATATGCGGAGTAGCCGCCCTCGAAGGGATCGACCTGGCCGTCGTGGACTTCCCACATACTGGTGCAGACCTCGTCCAAGAACCAGCGGTCGTGCGTGACCACGAGCATCGCGCCCTGACCGCGCTGCCAGCGGGCCTTTAAGTGGCGTGCGAGCCAGTTGATGGTACGCATGTCCAGGTGATTGGTGGGCTCGTCGAGCATGAGCACGTCGTAGTCGCCGATCAGCAGGCGCGCGAGGTCCACGCGGCGGCGCTGGCCGCCCGAAAGCTCGCCCACCGTGCCCTCCCAGGGCACATCGCTAATGAGGCCGGCGAGGATCTGGCGCGTGCGGGGACTCGACGCCCACTCGTACTCGGGCGTGTCGCCGACGACGGCATGATGCACGGTGTCGGTATCGACGAGGTTGTCCTTTTGGCCGAGCAGACCGATCGTCGTGCCGCGGCGATGCGTCACGCGGCCATCATCGGGCTCCAGCGTGCCGGCAAGCACGCTCAGCAGCGTCGACTTGCCGTCGCCGTTTTTGCCGACGATGCCAATACGGTCGCCCTCGCCCACGCCGAGCGTCACGCTATCGAAAATATGCTTGGTGGGAAACTCTAGGCTGATGGAATCGCATCCCAAAAGAATCGCCATATGCCCTGCTCCTTCGTAGAAATTCAACGTTGTCCATGATAGCAGCGAAAAGGCGGGGCGCACACGACACAAAAAGGCGGGCCATCTCCCGCAAGAGATGACCCGCCTCTCCAATCAGTCCCGCAGCAACCGTGGCCGCCGCGGGCCTCAAGCATGTCCCGGACTAGGAGAACATGCCGGTGAGGTAATCATTCAGCCGCTGATCCTTGGGCCGTTGGAAAATCTCGTCAGTCTCGTCGTACTCGACCATATCGCCCATGTAGAAGAACGCCGTGCGGTTGGACACACGCGAAGCTTGCTCCATGTTGTGCGTCACGATGACGATAGCGCGGTCGGTCACAATCGAAGACATGAGGTCCTCGATCGCCAGCGTCGAGATGGGGTCGAGCGCCGAGCAGGGCTCGTCAAACAGGATCACGTCGGGGTTGAGCGCCAGCGTGCGCGCGATGCACAGACGCTGCTGCTGGCCTCCCGAAAGCGCGTAGGCACTCTTGTCGAGCTTGTCCTTGACCTCGTCCCACAGCGCCGCGCCGCGCAGACTCTCCTCGACCATGCGGTCGAGCTCGTCGCGGTCGGTGATGCCGTGGCGCTTAGGCGCAAACGTGATGTTGTCGCGAATGGACTTGCGGAACGGGTTGGGCTGTTGGAACACCATGCCAATGGAGCGACGCAGCTCGTACGTGTTCTCGGTCTTGGTATTCACGTTGCGCCCGCGGTAATTGATCTCGCCCTCCACGCGGCAGCCGCGAATCTCGCGATTCATGAGGTTGAGGCTACGCAAGAAGGTCGACTTGCCGCAGCCCGAAGGCCCGATGAGCGCCGTGATCTCGCCCTTGTGAAAGTCGAGCGACGTATCGTGCAGCGCATGGTGGTCGCCATAGTACACGTTGACGTCCTTGGTGGAGAGCACAACCTCGTCGCTCACGGCCTTGCCGCTCACGCGAACGCGCTTTTCGCTCTCCCCCACGCTCGACAGGAAGTCCTGGGTCTCGGACGATGCCGCTTCGGTTGCGGGCGTTACACTCATCTCGCTCATTCGGCCGTCATCTTCCTTGCCAGTTGCTTGCCCACAATGCGGGCGATTACGTTAAACAGCAGCACGCAAATCATCAGCAGTGCCGCGGTGCCCCAGACGATCTGCTGGGCCCCGGGGCTGCCCTCGCCATAGATCTTGTAGATGTGCACGGCGAGCGACTCACCGGGGCGGAACACGTTCCAGGCGCAAGTGGGGCTCGACAGGTTAAAGCTCAAGAAGTTGAGGCGAACCGGCGAGCTCATGCCCGAGGTAAAGAGCAGCGCCGCGGCCTCGCCAAACACGCGGCCGGCCGAAAGCACGATGCCGGTCACGATGGCGGGCATGGCCTCGGGAATCAAAATGTGCAGCGTGGCCTCCCAGCGAGTGAGGCCCATGGCCAGGCATGCATCGCGCTGGGCCTGCGGCACGTCCTCGAGCGCCTGCTGAATCACGCGCACCAGGATGGGGATGTTGAACATGGTGAGCGCGACGGCGCCGGAGATGATGGAGTACTTCCAGCCCAGCTGCACCGAGAACACCAGGAATCCGAACATGCCGACGACGATGGAAGGCAGCGAGGACAGCGTCTCGATGGCAGTGGAGGCAATGTCGCGGACGGGACCGTCGGGTGCGTACTCGACCAGGAAGACCGCGCCGCCCAGGCTGATGGGCACCGAGATGACCAGAGTGATCAGCAGCAGATAGAACGAGTCGAACAGCTGGTAGAGTACGCCGCCCTGGGTTCCGTTGGCGCGCGCGGGCTGCGTGAGAAATCCCGGCTGGAACAGCGTCGAGATGCCCTCGAACAGGATGTAGGCCACCATGGAGACGACGATGAGCATGACGATGGCGGCGATCGCCGTCAGCACGCCCGTGGCGATGCGGTCCTGCTTTTGGACGCGCCCGAGTCTCGCCTCGTCGATGTGGATGCGCGTGCTAGCCACGAGCCTTCGCCCCCTTGCGGCCGATAAGGTGGATGATCAGGATGAAGATGAGGCTCATGCCCATCAGCAGCAGACCGAGCGCCCACAGAACATCGTCCTGGGCCGAGCCCTCGGCATAGACCGCCATAGACGTGGTGAGCGTGGTGGTGATGGTGGACGCCGGCGACAGCAGCGACGTCGGCATGGCCTCGATACCGCCGATGACCATGCGCACGGCGAGCGTCTCGCCAAAGGCGCGGGTCATGCCAAGGATGACTGCAGTCATGAGCGACGGCATGGCGGACTTGAGCACCACGTGCCAGATGGTCTGCCAGCGGGTGTAGCCCAGCGCAAGCGAGCCCTGACGGTAGCTGTCGGATACGGCGCGCAGGCCATCGACCGAAAGCGTGGTCATGGTCGGCAGGATCATGACGGCCAACACGATGGCGCCGGGCAAGATACCCAGTCCCGTGCTCACATGGAAAACGCTCTTCATAAGTCCGACGACCACGTGAAAACCGATGAGGCCAAAGACGACCGAAGGAATGCCGGTCAAAAGCTCAATAAGCGGCTGAAAGATCTTGGAGCCAAACTTAGGCTGGATCTCGACCGCAAAGATGGCAGAGCCGATGGCGATGGGCAGCGCGATGAGCGTGGAGAGCACCATGACCGCAAACGAGGTGACGATCAGGGGCAGGGCGCCGGTATAAGGCAGACCGTTTTCGGCCGTGTTGGCCAGGTCCCACTTGGTGCCGGTGAAGAACTCGACGACCGAAACGCCGTCCTTGAGAAAAGCCGAGAGGCCCTTTTGGGCGACCATAAAGATGAGCGCGGCAACGACAAGCGTCACGAGCGCTACGCACGCGCCCGTGACGCCCAGGCCCACGTTCTCAAGGTCGCGCTTTGGCAGCTGTTTTGCCATTGCAAACCTTTCCGGGGCGGTTACTTATTTAGCGGAGACCTTGCCGCTGGCGTCCTTGACGACCTTCATGGCAGAGACGGGGATAAAGCCCTGCTCCTCGACGAGCTTGCCCTGGACATCGTCGGAAAGCATGAACTCCAGGAAGGCCTTGGTAGCCTCGTCGGCGTCCTTGGAGCAGTACATGTGCTCGGTAGCCCAAATCTTAAAGGAGTCGTCGGTGACGTTTGCGCTCTTGGGCTCGACACCCTCGACCTTGATGGCGTTGAACTTGGAGTCATCGAAGTGCGAGAAGTCCAGGTAGGAGATGGCGTTGTCGGTGCTGCCCATCTGAGTCTGGACGTCGCCGGACTTGTCGAGCTCGGCGTCGCCCTTAAAGTCGACAGCCTCGTCACCAAAGACAGCGGCCTCGAAGGTGGCGCGGGTGCCGGAGCCGGCCTTGCGGTTGAGAACGACGATCTTGGCGTCGTCGCCGCCGACCTCCTTCCAGTTGGTGATCTGGCCGGAGAAGATGCCCTTGAGCTGCTCGAGGGACAGATCGTCGACCGTCACGTTCTTGGAGACGACGGGGCCCATGCCCACGACGGCGACCTCGTGGTCGACGAGGTTCTTGACCTGATCGGCCTCGAGCTTGGACTCGGCGAAGACGTCGGAGTTACCGATGGTGACGGTGCCGGCGGCAACAGCGGTAAGGCCCTTGCCCGAACCGTTGCCCGAACCGGAGATGGAGACGTCGGGGTTGGCATCCATGAACTTCTCGGCAGCAGCCTCGACGAGAGCCTGGAACGAGGAGGCACCGTCGTAGGTCACCTCACCGGAGACGGACTCGGCAGCAGCGGCGCTACCCTTGTCGGCAGCGTTGGAAGCGCCTGCGCCACCGCAACCAACGAGACCGAGGCCGACGATGCTGGCAAGACCACCAGCGAGGCCGAGGAACTGACGACGAGAATAAGCCTGATCGAGCATGATCTTCCTTTCATACATGTGACTCGCGGGCACCCTGCCCGCTTTGCTGTTTGGAAAGATACGGCCTCGATCGGACGACAGCCGCGTTATCTGCGGTCTCTTACGGGCTTTTGATAGACCCTTACCGCAAGCGCGGCCCAGCCTTTACAAACGAATAACAATCCCCACCCAAGCATGGCGTGCCTTTTACACCAATAAAAACAAAGTTGCGGTGAAATAGTTCCCGCATGGCCATCAAATGGCCCTTTCTAGGAACTATTCCACCGCAACTTAGATTGGGAAACCGCGAAACCTTAAAGCTCTAATTCATTCAAACGGAGGATTGCCACGATATAGATCTTGAGCGCTTGTTTGAGCTGCTCCTCGTTGGCGCACTCGTTGGGGCCGTGCATCTGGCCACCCCATGTGGGCAGCTCCAGGCCGGTCTCCTCGGGGCCAAACGACACGGCGCGGGCAAAGTTGCGTGCGTACGTGCCACCGCCCATGGCGAAGGGCTCGGCATGCTTACCCGTAAACTCGTTATAGGTGTCAATCAGCGCCTTCACGGCTGGGTCGTCGGCAGAAACTGAGAACGGCACCTTGGCACGGCCCACGCGATACGTCACACCAAAGCGGCCCACGAGCGGCTCGAGCTGCTCGCAGATAGTATCGGCGCTCGTGCTGTCGGGGAAACGCACGTCGATGACCTGCTCGATGTGGCCATCCGCCACACGGATGACGCCGGGGTTGCAGGTGAGCGGGCCAAACGCCGGGCTCGTCGCGTCGATACCCAGGCCACGGCCATAGGCGTCAGCATGTACAAAGGCCAGAAACTTGACAAACTCGTGCTCGGCAGGCGTCAGCAGGCGCTCGTCGCGCGCACCAAACGCGTCCTCGGCCTCGCGCAGGTACGTCACGATCAGGCCGACGGCGTTGATCGTCCCCTCGGGCATCGAGGCATGACCGCCAATGCCGTGGGCGAAAATCTGTGCATGCCCGTTATCGAGTGCCGTGATCTCCAGGCGGTCGGCGTTCTCAATGGGCGCCGGCAGCTCATCGACGGCAATCGCAAGCTCGCAGATAGACTGCGACGGAATAGCGTTGCTCGCCTCGGCACCGCCCCAGGACACAATGCGCCCGCCGTCGATCTTGGAGCTCACAAACGTCGCCCCAAACTGGCCCTTCTCGGCATTGCAGACCGGGAACTCGGCATCGGGCGTAAACAGAAAGTCGGGATCTGCGTGGTTCTCCAGATAATGGTGAACGTCGGACATGCCCACCTCCTCATCGCAGCCCAGCAGCGCGCGGAAGGTATAGCGCGGGGTAATGCCGTGCTTGAGCAGATAGGCGCCGGCGTAGAGCGACAGCACGGCCGGACCCTTGTCGTCGATAACGCCGCGACCGAGCAGCCAGCCCTCGCGACGCTTCATCGCAAACGGATCGGTATTCCAACCGGGGCCGGCGGGAACCACGTCCACGTGGCAGATGGTCGCGAGCTGCTTGTCGCCGCGGCCCGGGATATCGGCAATGCCCACATAGCCCTCGTCGTCGCTCGTCTGGTAGCCGAGCTTCTGCGCGATGCCGAGCGCGCAATCGAGCGCATCACGGACTGGGCGGCCAAACGGCGCGCCGGGCTCCGCATCGGCGGAAACTGCCACGGACGGATAACTCACCAGCTGCTCGATATCGGCGACGACATCCTCCCAGACCTCGTCGACATACTCGGTAACGCTCTGCTCCACCTGATTCATGGAGGACCTCCTTACCAATGAGCGGCGAGCGTGCCCGCCCCTCACATCACATACTTATATAGCGAAAAGTTTAGCAAGCTCGGCCACCGAGTGCACCACCGCATCGGCGCCCGCGGCCTCGTGCTCCCCCGGCGCCGCCGCGCCCGAATAGATGCCGATGCACGGCACGCCCATCGTGTGCGCGCCCTCGACGTCGTTAAAGCGGTCGCCAATCATCACGGCCTCGTCCGCGGTCGCGCCCAGGGCCGCCAGCGCATCGCGGACCGAATCCGCCTTGGTCTCGCGCCCTTGTGGCGGGTTCATGCCAACCACGACTTTGAACTGAGAAAGACCCAGCTCATGCACCATATCGATGCACTTCGCCTCCATGCGCGACGTCGCCACGGCCATACGCTTGCCTTGAGTGGCCAACCCATCCAACAGCTCAGGGATTCCATCGAACACGGGGTACTCTTCCGGTCCCAGCTCATCAAAAAAGGCACGGTACTCGTCGGCCACCACAAGCGACTCCTCGCGCGAGAAGCCGTAAAAGTCGTGGAAGCTCTTCCACAGGGGCGGCCCGATCATGCGGCGCAGGTCACCCATCTGCGCCTCCGAAAACCCGCGCGCAGCCAGCGTCTTGTACGTCGAGGTCATCACCGCCCGGCCCGTATCGGCTACCGTGCCATCAAAATCAAACAGCACAATCGGCCGCTCGCATAGCTGTAATGCCGCCATCGATATCCCTCTTCCCCAATTGGCGATTTCCACACCGACACTTCAAACTGTTGACTATTCAACAATTAAAGCTGGCAATGTGAAACAACTCAACTATACTTGTCGCACTTTGCTCTAAGAAGGCGGCGCGCAAGCGCCCCAACGAAAGGTGCAATTATGTCTTTTGCCATCATAACCGACTCCACGTCGGACATCTCACCCGCCCGCGCCCAAGAGCTCGGCATTTACGTGATTCCGCTGCATGTGATTATCGAGGGCGAGGACCTGCTCGACCAGGTACAAATCACCGCCAAGGAGTCTGTCTCTTATACACATCTCCGAGCCCACGAGACGCTACGCTATCTCG
>CABRIC010000028.1 GCA_902470905.1 uncultured Collinsella sp.
ACCGAGCCGTACGCTTGAACTGAGAAGGGGGAGGCCTCGCGGCCTCCCCCTTTTTGCGTTTGCGGGCTTTTGTCTCACATAGTAGCTGTGTTTTATGACCCTCGTTTGTCGCATCTTCTGTGAACGGGCTACAATAACTTAGTCTGTGCAATATGGAGGTGAACATGGCTGAAGCTGGTATCGGCGTTGATATCGTCGAGATTTCCCGCATGAAATCAATCCTTGAAAAGACGCCGTCGTTTGCTCGGCGTGTGTTTACCGAAGAAGAGTGCGCATATTGCGACGTTTCATCGCGTCCTGCGGCGCACTATGCGAGCCGTTTTGCTTCTCGTGAAGCGGTTCTCAAGGCTCTTGGTACGGGCTTTAGCCAGGGCGTCGGCCGCAAAGACGTCTCGGTAACGCGTGATAACCTCGGAAAGCCTAAAGCAGTGCTTTCAGGTCGAGCGCTCAAGATTGCTCAAGAGTTGGGTGTCGTTGAAGTTGCGCTTTCCATTACCTTGACGGGTGATTTGGCCGTAGCCAATGCCATTGCGATCACCGAGGATGCTCGACCTAAGCCTAAGGAAGAAAAGGTGAGCACCAAGGAACGCGTTGCACAAACGTTTAAAGAGGCTCGCTCGGTTTTAGATGAGCTTGAGCAACTGCAAAATTCAGCTTTAACGGAGCACCTGGGCGATGCTTCGCGAGATACGCTAGGAGCATAGATGAAACCGGTTTTGAGTACCGAAGAAGTCGTTCGTCTCGAGGATATCATCGAACGCGAAGGGACTTCGAAGGCCGAGCTTATGGAGCTAGCGGGTGAGTTTGCCGCCAACGAGGTCTTGAAGCTCAATCCCGATCGGGTTCTCGTTCTGGTCGGTTTTGGTAATAATGGCGGCGACGGTTGGGTTGCCGCCGATATCCTGAGCCATAAGGGTGTGGACGTGGATATCGTTTCTCCGGTTGAGCCGGATGAGATTCCTGCTGCTCTGGCACGTCATGTTGCTCGTCGTACTGCCGGCCGCGATGTGCACGTTTGCGTCGGCCCCTCGCGTGACGAACTCGAGGTTTTGATCGATAAGGCCGATGTTGTTGTCGATGCCATTTTTGGTACCGGTTTCCACGGAAATCTGCGTGCGCCGTTCTCCATCTGGATTCCTACGGTCAATGAATGCGCCGATTGTGTCGTATCCATTGATGTTCCCTCGGGCCTGAATGCCGAGACGGGCGTTGTTGATGACGACTGCATTCGTGCCGAGCATACGGTGACGATGATTGCGCCCAAGATTGGTCTGTATAGCGCTGATGGTCCTGAGTATGCTGGCGATTTGATCTGCGGCAATCTTTACGACCGTCTTGACGAGGTCATCGATGATGTCGACCACGCCGCCGAGATTGTCGAGCCCGGTGACTTAGTTGATTACTTTGCCCCACTACCTACGAATATCGATAAGTATTCCCGTGGCTCTGTGCTTATTGTCGCCGGATCTGCGCAATATCCTGGTGCTGCCATTATGGCGGCCAAGTCTGCAGCTCGCGCGGGTGCTGGTTACGTGGCAGTCGCGGCTCCTGACGCCTGCGCCAATCTTATTCGCATGGCACTTCCTTCGATTCCCGTCTTTGCTATTCCGTCTGATTCCCGCGGCTCCTTTGGCGCCGCTGCGCGCATGACTGTGTGCGAGATTGCAAAGAAGTACAGCTGTGTACTGTGCGGTCCCGGTATGACGACATCTGCCGGCGCTATGCAGGTGGTTTCGGGCTTGCTCGAACTTGATGTGCCGCTTATCTTGGACGCCGATGCACTCAACTGCCTTGCTAAGATTGCCATTGACGGTATTGATAGTAATCCCGAGATGTATCGTCGCGAGCAGCCGTTGGTTATGACGCCGCACTATCGTGAACTTTCGCGTCTGGTTGCCGGTGACGAGGTGAACGACCTTGGTACTGCGATTGCAGCCGCGCAGAAGGTTGTCTGGGCTGCAGGCTCTGACAATCTGGTGGTCATTGCCAAGGGGCCGACGACGGCTATCTGTGGCGTTGAGCGTGTGCTGCTGCCGCTCTCGGGTCCGGCTTCTCTGGCAACTGCCGGTTCGGGTGATGTTCTCGCGGGTATTTTGGCCGGCACGCTTGCCACCATGCGCGACGAGATGGATCGTTGGGAGTTGCTGTATTCGTACGCCGTCGCACTTCACAGCTACGCCGGTTTTGCCGCGGCGACGGAGTATGGTGAGAAGAGCGTTATCGCGACCGATCTTATCGACTTGATCGGTCCTGCCATGGAGCTGGCGGCAAAGGATGCGCTCGAAGATCTGGGAATCATGGACGAAGGGTCGGATGACTAATCATGAATAAAGCCGATTTGACGCGCTGGTCCTGGGTCGAGATCGACCGCGGGGCGCTCCGTCGCAACACGAGGGCCTATAAGAACTTGCTGAATCCACGTCAGCGCCTGTGCTGCGTGGTCAAGGCCGATGCTTATGGTCATGGAGCTGTTGAGTGCGCCAAGATTATGTATTCGGCCGGTGCCGACATGTTTGCCGTGGCGACGGTTAACGAGGGCGTTGAGCTCCGACAGAGCGGGATTACGAAACCCATCCTCATCCTAAGCGAGCCGCCTATCGAGGCCATTCCGACGTTGCTCGAGTTTGATATCATGCCCTCGGTCTATACGTCTGACTTTGCTCTTGCGTATGGCGAATGTGCCGTCGCGGCGGGCAAGGTGGGCAAGTATCATCTCGCCATCGAGACAGGTATGAATCGTATCGGCGTACACTACACACAGGTGCTCGACTTTGTCCGCGGTATTAATTTCCATCGCGGTATTCAGTGCGACGGCGTATTTACGCACTTCGCCACGGCCGATGAACCTTCGGGCTGGGACTACAAGCTGCAGTGTCAGCGCTTTACCGAGGCCGTTCAGGCCATTAAGGATGCGGGTTTTGAGTGCGGTATCGTGCACTGCGCCAACACGCCGTCCTCGATGCTCGACCCCTCGATGCATTTTGATATGATTCGCGCCGGCGTTGGCTTGTATGGCATGCAGCCGTGCGAGCTGAGTGGCCGCGTGATGCAGCTTGATCCCGTTATGAGCGTCCATGCGCGCGTGACGCGCGTGGCACACCCTGCGATGGGTGAGGGCGTGGGCTACGGTTTTACCTACCGCGTACCGCGCACGCGCGTTCAGATCTGCACGCTGCCGATCGGTTATGCCGACGGCCTATCGCGTACGCTTTCCAATCGTATGGATGTGCTGTATCGCGGCGAGCGCGTGCATCAGGTTGGCAATATCTGCATGGACCAGTTTATGGTCGCCATTCAGTCCAACCCGGCACACGAGATTCCCGAGGCCGAGTATGGTGACGAGATGATTATTGTCGGCCGCGATGGCGATGCCGAGATCACTATGGACGAGATGGCCCGACTGCGCGGAACGATTAACTACGAGGTCGCCTGCGGCTTTGGCATGCGTCTCGACAAGGTCTACGTGTAGGAGCCGCTATGGGCGTCATGCACATCCCCGGCCATACCCATCAGGCACCACGTGAGGTCGCACTCGAGGAAATTGAGGCCGTTCTGGGCGATTGTCACCTCTGCCAGCTCTACCAGTCGCGTCACAATATCGTGTTTGGCGTGGGAAACCCCCGCGCTCGTGTGATGTTTATCGGTGAGGCGCCGGGCCGCAATGAGGATTTGCAGGGCGAGCCCTTTGTGGGGGCGGCAGGCGAGGACCTCAACGGCATTTTGTCGCTGGCGGGGCTCAAACGCGAAGACGTCTACATTGCCAACGTGCTTAAGTGCCGCCCGCCGGGAAACCGCAATCCACGTCCCGAGGAAGTGCTGGCTTGCTCGCCGTTTTTGCGTGAGCAGATTCGAAGCATCTGGCCCGATATTATCGTGACGCTCGGCAACCCCGCGACGCACTTTGTGCTTAAGACCGAGATTGGCATTACTAAGCTGCGCGGCAGGTTCCACCAGATGGGGCATTTTGTAGTAATGCCCACGTTCCATCCGGCAGCAGCGCTGCGCAATCCGGCGTGGCAGGAGCTGCTGGAGGAAGACTTTAAGATGCTGGGCGATTATCTGGAGCGACATCCCGCACCAGAGGACGCCTCGGAATAATAAGGAGCATATATGTCCCTGGAGCGCCTGGGGGTAGGTACTTACAAAACGACTTGCGCTGCCGATACGGAGTACTTTGGCGAGCTAATTGCACCGTGCCTTGAGGACGGCGATGTGCTCATCCTGACCGGTGGCCTGGGAGTGGGCAAAACTCACTTTACCAAGGGCGTCTCGCGCGGGCTGGGCGATGGGCATATGGTTACGAGTCCTACGTTTGCGCTCATGGCCGTTCACGATCAAGGTCGTATTCCGCTGTTTCACTTTGATCTATACCGCCTGGAGCATGCCTACGAGCTCGAGGATACGGGCATTTTCGATGTGCTGGGCTATGAGGGTGCTTGCCTGCTGGAATGGGGCGAACAATTCCAAGACGAGCTGACGGATGAGTATCTTTCGGTGACGCTCAAGCGTGATGAGGGCGACAGCGATGTGCGAACGATAACGCTCGAGGCGCACGGTGACCGCGCAATGGAGCTTTCCCATTTGATTGATAAGGCTGTACAAGATGAGCTTGCATAACGACAACGCGCTGGTGGTGGCGCTCGATACTTCGACCGACATGCTTGCCTGCGCGGCAAGCTGGATTGATGGGCAGACGGGCGAGACGAAGCTCGTGAGTGGCGACCACATGTGTCGCCGTCACGCCAACGTTGAGCTCGTGAATACCGTTGATGGCGTGCTGGCTCAAGCCGGTCTGGATCGCAGCGATGTTGGTTACTACGTGGTCGGCCGCGGCCCGGGGTCGTTTACGGGTGTGCGCATCGGCATCTCCACTGCCAAGGGCCTCGCGCGCGGTGCCAATGTTCCGCTGCTGGGCGTGTCGACGCTCGACGCTTGCGCTTGGACGGCGTGGAAGGCTGGCGTGCGCGGCAAGCTTGGTATCTTGGCCGATGCTATGCGCGGTGAGGTATATCCGGCGCTGTATATGCTGGTCGATGAGGGTCCCGAGCGTCAATTTGAGCGCGAACACGTGGTCAAGGCCGCCGTGGCGCTCGATGAGTGGCGCCAAGCAGCGGACTGGGACCAGGTTCAGCTGACCGGTGACGGTCTCGTGCGCTATGGCAAGCTGCTGGGTGAGGACGAGACCGCCCGCTGCGTGGAGCGCGACCTGTGGTGGCCTTCGGGCGAGGGCTTGCTGCTCGCGCACGCTGCGGGTGACGGCGATCCGGCTCGCGTCCTGCCGATTTACACGCGCCTTTCTGATGCCGAGGAAAACGAGCGCAAGCGTCTTGGTCTTGCCGAGAGTGCGCAGAGCGAAATTACGGGCGTTGCCGATGAGCTCGCCGGTCGTCATCTGCAGTTCCGTCCCATGGGCGCGGCGGATGCCGAGGGCGCGAGCGCGCTGGAGGCTGCCTGCTTTGAAGGTGCCGGACACAAGGCGTGGACGCCGGGCATGTTCCTGTCCGAACTGGGCGAGGACGTCGCTGCGCCGCGTAGTTGGTGGGTGGCACACGACGACGGCAAGCTGCTGGGCCTTGCCGGCGGTATGGTCGTGGACGGTGATGTGCAGATTCTGGATGTCGCCGTCGACCCGGCACATCGCCGTGAGGGTATTGCCCGCAAGCTGCTGTCGCATGTGAGCTATGATGCCCAGATGCTCGGCTGCACCACGGCTTCGCTCGAGGTCGAGGACGGCAACGAGGGAGCGATCGCGCTTTATAACGCTCTGGGCTTTACCGAGGCAGGACGGCGCCGCGGCTACTATGGTGCCGGCAAGGATGCCATCGTCATGACGGCGCCGCTGCCCTTGGTGCTCCCGGTCGACAACGCTTCGCCCGAGCCGACGGCGGCTGAGCAGCGTGTATGGCCGCTGCCTGCGCCCGAGCGAACCGTTGAGGAGCGCGCTGAAATTGAGCGCCGTCGCCTAGTGCTCGCTATCGAGAGTTCCTGCGACGAGACGGCCGTGGCGATTATCGATGCGGATGGCAATATGCTGGCCAACCAGGTGTCGACACAGATTGATTTTCACGCCCGCTTTGGCGGCGTGGTGCCCGAGATCGCCTCGCGCAAGCACGTTGAGGTGATTGTGAGTGTCGTAGATGCGGCGCTCGAGGATGCCGCGGCATCGCTTGGCCTTGAGGGTGGGGCGATTGCGCCAAGTGAGCTTGCCGCCGTGGGCGTGACGCAAGGTCCGGGCCTGGTGGGTGCCCTGGTGGTGGGTGTCGCCTTTGCCAAGGGCTTTGCGTATGCTGCCGGCAAGCCGCTCGTGTGCGTCAATCATCTGGAGGGCCACTTGTTCGCCAACCTGTTGGCGCAGCCCGACCTCAAGCCTCCGTTTATCTTTACGCTTGTCTCGGGCGGGCACACCATGCTCGTGCACGTAAAGGCATGGGGCGACTACGAGGTGCTCGGAGAGACGCTCGACGATGCCGTGGGCGAGGCCTTCGACAAGGTAGCCAAGGCGTTGGGTTTGGGCTATCCCGGTGGCCCCATCATCTCCAAGCTGGCCGAGACAGGCAATCCCCGCGCGATCGATTTTCCCCGCGCGCTTAACAGCAGGGGAGACTATCGTTTCTCGCTTTCGGGCCTCAAGACGGCGGTGACGCTCTACATCGAGCAGGAGACCAAGGCCGGGCGCACGATTCACCTTCCCGACCTAGCGGCCTCGTTTGAGGCGGCGGTCTTTGACGTGCAGTACAAGAAGGCCAAAAACGCCCTGCACGCTACCGGGTGCAAGGAGTATTGCATCGGCGGCGGCGTCTCGGCTAACCCGCATCTGCGCGAGATGATGATCAAGAAGCTCGGTCGTCAGGGGATCCGCGTAACGGTGCCGCCCTTGTCTGCCTGTACCGATAACGCAGCCATGATCGCGGAGGTCGCTCGCCGTAAATTCGACCGAGGTGAAATCTCGCCGTTCGACGTCGACGCCGATCCAAACATGACGCTGTAGCTGGTACGGCGCGGTCCCCGGACGGAGGGGCCGGATATAAGGTTTCCTGCTCTACAGTCCTGCGCAAGACGAAGGCCACATTAAGTGGCCTTCTTTGCGTGCGGAACTCGCGATAAAGTTCATATGCGCCGCCCGGCTCCCGCGGCCCTCAGGGGCATCTCTCATGCAAAAACTTTTGTCGGGTAAAGTCCGAGGTCAGTGGCGTTTTATACCGAGAAATTCAAAAAAAGTTGAAAATTCATTACATATTTGCGTTGACTTTAGGTAACTAAAGTTTCATACTCCTTTTCAACCACTGGGGGATGTGAACACGCACGGATCGTTCGCATCATGATTGAAGAGGATTTCTTAGACATGTTCACGCATCAGCTAAACATTATCAGCGTAGTAATTATCTGATGCGGGTTAGCACATACAGCTAGCCCGTACGATAACGGGCGGCTGATGAAGATGAGGGCCGTCGAGCGCAACCGACGGCCCTCATTTTTTATGTCTAGGAAGTTCTTTTTAGAGGAGGAAATGTAATGAACGGAGTTTTGCTCATGGTTGTGGCCGCGGCGGTGCTCGCCTGCGGCTATCTGGGCTACGGCCGCTGGCTGGCCAACAAGTGGGGCGTTGACAAAGAGGCCCTCACGCCGGCCAAGCGCATGAAGGACGGCAACAGCTTCTCGCCCGTCTCCGCCTTCACCGCGTTTTCGCACCAGTTCAGCTCGATCTGCGGTGCTGGCCCTGTCACGGGTACGATCGTCGCCATGGCCTTTGGCTGGCTGCCCGTCGTGCTCTGGGTCCTCGTCGGCGGCATCTTCTTTGGCGCCGTCCACGACTTTGGCGCCCTGTACGCTTCGATGAAGAACAACGGCAAGTCACTCGCTCAGCTCATCGAGAAGTATATCGGCAAGACCGGCCGTCGCCTGTTCCTGCTGTTCTGCTGGCTGTTCTGCATCATCGTCATCGCCGCCTTCACCGACATGGTCTGCAAGACGTTCATGTTCACCCCGGCCGTCGACGCTTCTGGTGCTGCTACCGGTGCCATCGACTTCACCAAGTCCTATGCCGCCGGCTGCGCTGGTACCATCTCCATCCTGTTCACCTTCGTCGCTATCGCCTTTGGTTGGGCCCAGAAGAAGTTCAACCTTACCGGTGCTGCCGAGTTCGTCACCGGCGTGGTCCTCATGGTTCTCATGTTCGCCGTCGGTATGCAGTTCCCGGTCTACCTGGATAAGTTCCAGTGGTTCGCCGTCGTCATGGTCTACCTGGTCTTCGCTGGCGCTATGCCCATCCAGATGCTCAAGACCCCGCGTGACTACCTCACTTCCATCATGATGATCGTCATGATCGTCTGCGCTGTCCTCGGCATCGTCGTCTTGGGCGTCAACGGTCAGGCCACTATCACCGCTCCGGTCTTCACCGGCTTCTCCACTGCCTCCGGCATGATGTTCCCGGTCCTGTTCGTCTCCGTCGCTTGCGGTGCTCTCTCCGGTTTCCACAGCCTCGTTTCTTCCGGCACCTCTTCTAAGCAGGTCGAGAAGGAGCAGGACGCCGTCAAGGTCGGTTACGGCGCCATGATCGTCGAGTCTTTCGTCGGCATCCTTGCCATCATCGTCGCTGGCATCATGTTCTCCGATATGAACACCGCCGGTACTGGCGCCCTCAACGCCGGTGTCGCTTCCACTCCGTTCCAGATCTTCGCCGCTGGCATCTCCCGCGGTATGCAGGCCTTCGGTGTTGACGGCACGCTCGCTACCGTCTTCATGACCATGAACGTCTCTGCTCTGGCCCTGACCTCGCTCGACGCCGTCGCCCGCATCGCCCGCACTTCGTTCTCCGAGTTCTTTGCCCAGACCAACGATGCCCTGGCCATCGAGTCCAAGGCCGGCTACATGAAGGTCCTCGGCAACCCCTGGTTCGCCACGGTCGTTACCCTGCTTCCCGGTCTCGCTCTCGCTTTTGGTGGCTATGCCAACATCTGGCCGCTCTTTGGTGCTTCCAACCAGCTGCTCGGCGGCATGACCATGATCACCCTCGCCGTGTTCTGCAAGTGCACCGGCCGCAAGGGCTGGATGCTCTACGTGCCCGTCGTCTTCCTGCTCTGCTGCACCTTCACCTCGCTGGTCCAGAGCGCCATGGGCTGCATGACCGCCGTCCAGGCCTACGGTTTCTTCGGTACCATCCCGGCTACCGCCACCACGGCCGCCGTCTCCGTCGCCGCCACCAAGGGCCTGCAGCTCGTCTTTGCCGTCCTGCTGATGGTCCTGGGCCTCATCGTTGCCGTCAACTGCCTCAAGGAGTTCTTCGGCAAGGAGGCTGGCTCCATGCCTGATGAGGAGCCCGAGTGGTCCGATATGGGCAAGGCCGAGTACGGTCGCGCCGCTGCCGCTGAGGCTCCTGCCGACGCCGAGGTCGCCAAGGCCTAGTCGGTCGGACGGGTTGAATCTCCCATCCATTTGACTCGGAAAGACCGGGTCCGCGACTTCGCGGGCTCGGTCTTTTTTCATGCAAAAGCGGGTGACGCTCGAGTGTTCTCGCAGATGTTTTGCGTGGATAAGGGCGCGCGTTGTACCATATAGACGTATATGTGTACATATGAAAGGGGCCCCGTGGCCAAGACGGTATATTCCGATAACCAAAATAATGTCGATGCCCTGGCCGAGCGTCTGAGCAGCCAGACATCGCTTTCTGCTGAGCGTGCCAAGCTGGTTGCCTACGACCTGCTTTGCCGCAAGGCGCTCAAGATCAAGTCGAGCGCGCTGGCGCAAATTTTCCGCTCCGTCGATAAGGAATGTGACACCAAGGCGATGCGCGATGAGCTTATCGCGGCAAATATCGTGACCAAGATCGAGGGTAGCGGCATTAACGGGCGCCCGGCGTTCTATACCATCAATGCCGAGATCCGCGATGCCCAGGAGCAGCCTGCCGAGTCCGTCGAGGATTTTGTCGTCGAGGATCCCGCTGACGTGCCTGCTGTGGAAGAAGTTGCCCCGCGTGAGCATGTCGATACCGATGAGTTGCTCGATGAGAACGTCGTGCGTGCCTTTACGGCCAAGGCGGGACGCGGCGGTTTTGGCGGGGGTGGCAAGCGCGATGCGCAGCGCCGCGCCCAGCAGGAGCGCTTCCGTCGCGCCGTTGCTCGAAAGGGTGAGACGGATGCTGAGGCTATTGAGACCGAGGTTGCTGCCGAGTCGCAGAAGCCCGCGAGGGAGCAAAAGCCCGTGGAGGCCCAAGAGCCCAAGCGTCGTCGCGGTGCTCACTTTAAGACTGCACAGCAGGATGCCGCGCGTGAGGTTGAAGAGTCTTCTGAGGTTGCAGACGATGTTGAGGGGTCTGCCAAGAAGGCTCCGGGTTCGTGTCGTCCCGGCCGCGGTTTTGCGGGACGCGCGTATCCCGTAAAGCATCAGGAGAAGGGCGAGTCGGTTTCGACCACCCAGGACGAGAAGGCCGTTGAGCCGGAGGCTCGCGAGCAGAAGCCTGTTGAGCCGCAGCTTGAGGTTGATGCCGAGGCCAAGGGCCAGCAGCCTACTGATGAGCAGACGGAGCAGGGCGCGTCGAGCAAGCCTCGCCGCCGTCGCCATCGTGGGGGCCGCAGTTCCCATGCCGAGACTGCAACCGAGAAGACCACGCCGCAGAACGAGGATGCGAAGGCCGAGGTTTCTTCGGGGCAGCCTAAGCGCCAGCCGGCGAAGGAGAGCAAGTCCGTTCGTCCGCAGAAGCAGGCATCTATGCCGAAGCGCGAGCGCAATTCCCAAGGCGATTCTAAGCGCAAGTCTCAGAAGAAGCCGGAGCCTGCCGCAGCAGATACTGCTGCCCAGCAGCCCAGGCCGGACGTTCACGGCGAGGTCTCGGCGTTTGCCCTTGCCCGCGTTTTAGGCAGGCAGCTGCTCAAGGTTGTCCCTACGCCCACGGCGCTCTCTAAGATCAAGGAGCAGCAGACACAGATCGTAAAGGTTGAGGGCAAGGACGGCAAAAAGGCTCCGCAGCGCACTCAGCACAACGAGATGTCCAACCGCAAGATTGCCGAGGAAATCGCAATCATCCAGGCTTGGATCGAGCAGAACCGAGGTGCCGATACGCCGGTTGCCTCGCGCCGCCAGCGTGCCTACCAGATCTTTAACGACGAGAAGGCTTTTGACGGCAAGCACGGTGAGCGCCTGATCAGGCGTATGACCGAAAAGGGCATCAGCATGCAGGCGATCAAGGTCGCTCCCAATCGCCCCGTGCACTTTACGGGTTTCTTTACGCTGGGTGCCGACAAGCCGTTCATTATGGTCGAGAACCTGGACACCTACGACGAGATCGTCAAGCTGCTGCGTGGCCGCAAGCACGCCAAGCTCTTTGGCATCAAGGTGGGCGGCGTGATTTTTGGCGGCGGATGCAAGGCAAGCGTCTCGCATGCCCTGGACGATTATCTGGCCGAGATTGGCTATCGCTTTAACTACGTCTACTATGTGGGCGATATCGACCGCGAGGGCGCGCGCATCGTCGAGCAGGCTCGCAATGCCAATGTGGTTGAGATTCGCCTGCATGCCGGCATGTACCGCGCCATGCTCGCCGAGCATAGGCGTCGCGTGAAGGCCGGCGGCGCGTGCGAGCCCGCTGCTGCCAACCAGGGCGTGCCGCAGAACCTGGCGGCGACGATTAAGGATCTGCCCATGGTTACGCGCATGCAGTTCCGCAACGTGCTGCGCGAGGGCGGGCGTATTCCGCAGGAGATCCTGATGACCGCAGACTATCGGGATGGCGACTCGGGAAGCTTCGACCGCATGCTGAACAATTAGCTCCGCCGTTCTACCGAACGGCGGCCTTCTTGACGCTGCGAGGGGCCCTGGCACGGCAATCTGACGTTCAACTTCGGCGGCGCGACCAGAAGGTCAGCGCCGCCTTGTTTCACGTCACCTTGCCATACCAGGGCCCCTCTCGCTGTCACGTCCAAAACATCGAGGTTAAGTGGCCTCCTGTTCGTGCGGAACTCGCGATAAACCTAAGCCGGTGTCCCCGCTCTCCCGGGGCCTGTGGTTACCTGGTTGTTGCATGCGGCTCGCTTTTCGGAACTGGGCTGATATTTTCTTGATGTTAGGCGCTCTTGGTCCTAATGGGCTAGGGGCGCCTTCGCGTTTCCTCGGCTTCGCACCCTTGCGGGTTCGAATCCCTCCGCTTGCCCACAAGAAAGCGCCCTGGGCCGTTATGGGCTCAGGGCGCTCAATTTTAAGGGCTGGGACGGAGGGATTCGAACCCCCAACAGCCGGCACCAAAAACCGGAGTTCTACCGTTGAACTACGTCCCAATGTGTGGTGTTGCCCAAAAGCAACTCGTTTAGTTTACCTAATCTGCGAGGGCATCGCAAACGCCATCGAGCAGGCGTACGGCGAGTGTCTGCGCGTCGCTGGCCGTGAAGGTGCCGTTGTAGCGCGTCATGCCCGTGAGCTCAATGCGAATGCGAGCCGGCTTCTGCTGCGCGGCGACATTGGCGGTGCGGATGCGCTGGGCCAGGTTGTGGCACTCGGCGAGGGCGATCGTGGCGCGCGGCGCTGCATCTGCGGGCAGCTCATCGCTTGCGATCTCGAGCACCAGGTCAACGTCGGTTGGGACCTCGGAGTCGCAGAGCATCATGCCGCTGTTGTCGGTCGTTGCCGTGGCGATATTCCACATGCGCGACGCAACGCTGCGTGCGATGGGGTCCTCGCCGATAACGGCAATCTGGAAGCGCTCGAGCACGTTGGCGGCGCGAGCAAAACCGATGCGGGACTCGGCTTCGGTGACCGAGGGCTTGCCCTCCCACACATGGTGCAGGCGGTTGATGTAGGCGTAGGTGTCCTGGAAGGCCATGCCGTCGGCAAACAGGCCGACATTTTCCTGGAACTGCTGCAGGGCGGCCTCGGTATGCGGACCAAAGTAGCCGTCGTCTTCGCCACAGGCAAAGCCCAAAACGTTGAGAGCGCGCTGCAGGGCCTGCACATCGGCGCCATGGAAATTGGGCATGCGCAGATAGAGAGTGCGGTCGCCCAGCTTATACGAAGCGTCTACAAGGGCGCTCCAACAGGGGATATCGACGGCATGACCGGCAGCAAGGCCGCTGTCGAGCCTGAAGGTGCTGACGGCCTGCTCAGTGGTGGCTCCAAAGTACTTGTCGGTGACTTCGGCGGCATCAATCGTGTAGCCGAGCTGCAGGAGACGAGACTGCACGTCCTCGACGGCTGCTCCTTGCATGCCCGTTGTAATAGGTTCCATGAACGAACCCCTTTCGGCGTACCATTCGTACTATTTGAGCGTCTGTCGGATAGACAACGCAAAGGGATGCATAAACATGCACTCAACAGTGTAGCAAGTTGTGCCTAAATACGCTGCTGACAGGTTTTATAACCCCCGTTAGTTAAGGCGCTCCACAAAGAAATCTGCCATGGAGAGGAACAGCTCGCGTGCGTGCGGATCAAGCTCAACGTTCTCGATGGCCGCTTTGGCCTTAGCGGTCAGGTCGAGCGCGTAAGTGTGGGCGTAATCGATGGAGCCGGTCTCCTGGAAGATCTCCACGGCGCGTGCGAGCTGCGCGGGATCATCGGTGCCCGAGGAAAGAATCGCCTCGACCTCGTCGTGGTGGCGCTCATCAGAGAGGGCGTGTACGGCGACAAGCGTGCGCTTGCCCTCGGTGATGTCGGTGCGGAAGTCCTTGTTGGCGGCTTCCTTAGTGCCGACAAGGTTGAGCAGGTCGTCCTGAATCTGAAAGGCAAGGCCTGTGTGCAGGCCAAAGGCGCGCAGCGCTTCGATTTGCTCATCGCTGCCGCCGCCGATAATGGCTCCGGCGGCAAGCGGCGTGGCTCCGCTGTAAAACGCGGTCTTGTGCGTCGCCATGTCCAGGTAGTCATCAACCGAGATATCAAAGCGCCCGTCACGGACCCAACCCAGGTCGAGTGCTTGACCCTCAATGGTGCGGACGATCATCTCGGTAAGCTCGTGGAGCACGCGCAGCTTCACGTCGGACTCCAGCGTAGGGTCGTCGAGAACCGTCTTGGTGACCATGGTGAGCGCCAGGTCGCCACAATTGATGGCAAGGCCCGTGCCCTCGGTAAGGTGCATGCAGGGCTTGCCTCGACGAAGCTGTCCGTTGTCGGCGATGTCGTCGTGGATCAGCGCGCCCGACTGGAAATGCTCAATGGCTGCCGCGGCGCTGCGGGCGCTCTCGAAGCTACCGCCCACTGCGGTTGCGGCGAGCATGCAGATAAGCGGGCGGTGGCGCTTGCCGGCGTTGGCCGTAAAAGCCGAGAGCGGCGCGTACAGGTAGCGCTCGATATCGGCAGAGGTCGCCTGTCCGTCAAAGAACGTGGCCAGATAGTCGTTGATCTGGTCAAAGTGCTGGGCTAAAAAGCTGGTAAACGGACTGGACACGGGTTCTCGCATTCTTTCTGAGGTTGCGTTGATGCAATATGCAGACAACATATTGCCACATTAGGGCGTTTGGCGCGGAAGTTTTGGCGATTTGGGACAACGGGCGTGCGTTTGATGGAGCGCGCCTAAATCAGCCCAAAATGCTCGAGCGCCGCAACGACACCGTCGTGATCGACGGTGTCGGTCACGTAATCGGCCTTATCCTTGAGATAGTCCGGCGCATTGCCCATGGCGATACCGACATCGACGGCGTTCATCAGCGAGACGTCATTGCTGGCGTCGCCGATGCCGTATACGGTTCCGTGGTGGGGATCGAGGGCGTCGAGTACAGACTGGATGCCCCCGCGCTTCGTGCATTCGCGGGGCGAGATTTCGGTTACCTCGAGTTCGAGCTCGTTAAAGCACAGCAGCGGCTCAAGTGCCTTATCTTGAGCGATGTGGTTGGCGAGTGATGTAGACATCAAGATCTTGTAGACACTGTAATGTTGCAGCTGCGTGACTGCGTCGCCCAGGGTGCGCGCGTATCCGGGAGCATCGGGCGCATCGGCACTCATGCGCACGACGCCGTTGAGGCCCTCAAAGCGGATGACCTCGCCCGATTGCTCAAGGTAGGGGGCAAGATGCTGCAGCATACTGGGCGTCATCGACAGATCGCGAATTGCGTGTCCGTTGATCTCGGCGTAACCGCCCGCAAGACAGACGATGCCGGTCCAAGGCAGCTCAAGAAGTTTGGGGTGGATGCAGCTCAGGGTGCGTCCCGTGCAGATAAAGGCCATGTTGCCGTTGGCGACAAACTCGCGGATTGCCTGCGAAACCGCCTCGTTGGGATAGGGGGAGAGGTCCCGCTCGTCTTCGGGAAGGTCTTGGGCGAGCCTGGGGTCTTGCCAGGCGAGCGTTCCGTCGATATCGAAGAAGCAAATATCGCCGCGCTTATGGGCTGCGCTGGCGGCAGGGGAGGCCGAGGTGGTGGGCACAAATTCCGGCTCGAGGCCCATGATCTGGTCAAAATGCTCTTTAACGCGGGGAACGGAGATGCCGATGATCACCTGGGCGGTCTTGCCCGTAATGATGAGGCCCTTGGCGCCCACCGCGACAAACGACGCGTTATCTGCAACGATGGAAGGGTCTGCGACCTCGACGCGCAGGCGCGTGGCGCAGTTGGTTGCGCCCACGATA
The DNA here is from genome assembly GCA_902470905.1 of uncultured Collinsella sp. Taxonomy (GTDB): domain Bacteria; phylum Actinomycetota; class Coriobacteriia; order Coriobacteriales; family Coriobacteriaceae; genus Collinsella. The sequence continues at coordinate 15,539 of CABRIC010000028.1, forward strand.
TTGCCAACGCCACCTAAAAGCTGAATTACCCGCTCAGCGAGGACGTGATCTTGATCGGATCGACTATTGACCTCGTCATTGGGAGATTGCTCTTTGGCAAAGTCGCTTCCCGTTAAACAATCGATTGCCGCGCGATTGGCGACATGATCCTCGCGGCCCGGAGTCTTAAGGTCATAGACCAAGATGAGTGCTCGAAAACTAACAAAAAAGATGAGGCTAAAGGCAAGGCCGATACCGAGCGCCAAAAGATAGGCACCGGCATGCGTGCGCATGAGCGGAATAAAGTTGAAGGCTGCCATCTCCATCAGGCCGCCCGAGAAGATGCCGACGATGCCAAAGAGATTCATGGTTGTGGCAAGGCAAGACGATAAGACGGCGTAGAGCAAAAAGAGCCCGGGGTGGGTGAACATAAAGAGAAACTCGAGTGGCTCGGTAACGCCGCAAACCACCGAGGCGATGATGGCGGGAACAAGGATGACCCTGAGGCCGGCGCGGCGCTCGGGTTTTGCGGTGGAGTAGAACGCAGCTGCGATGGCAGGAAGGCCAAAGAGCTTGACCCAGCCGGTGGCGGTAAAACCGGCCCACGGCGCAAGCTCATTAAGGGGGCGCGTGCTATGGGAGAGGATGGGGAGCAAACTGCTCCACGTGGCGTAGATGCCGTCGTTAATGACCAGGTTGTCGTAGTAGATCGGCATGTAGAGCAGGTGGTGCAGGCCAAAGGGCTCGAGTGCTCGTTCTAAAAAGACAAAGATGCCCACGCCAAAGGGACCGACGCCTGCAAGCGCGTGACGCAGCGTATCGGTTACATCGTATACGTAGGGCACGATGGCGGCCGAGATAGCAGCAAGGGCAAACACGGCAAAAAAGCTGATGAGGTAGACCAGCGAGGAGCCCGAGAAGGTGCCGAGCCAATCGGGAACCTTGGCATCGTAGAAGCGGTCATGGATGGCAACGACGGTTGCCGATACCGCCAGCGGGCCGATAATGCCGGTGTCGAGCGTCTTGATGCCGTCGATGACGGTGATACCGCTGGCGGAGGTCAAAGATGACGGGTACTCAAGTCCAAGGTTGTCTCCGCTCAGCTTAATGATTTCGCTCAAAAAGAAGCAGTAGGCAAAATAGGCGACGAGAGCCTCGAGACAGCAACGAGCCGGTTGTTTTTGGGCAAGACCGATGGGCAGCGCTACGGCAAAAAGGAGCGGGAGGCGTTTAAAGACCGTCCACGAGCCGCGCTGGATGATGGTCCAAAAAACGTACCAAGGGGTTCCGTATACGGCGAGATCGCCGACGATGTCCGCAGTCGTTGCGAGAGCGGAGACGCCGACCATGAGGCCTGATATAGAAAACAGCATGGCGGGCGCGAACATTGCCCCGCCAAAGCGTTGGATTTTTTGCAGCATGTTCTGCCTTCCGAATATCGAGGCGCGTTGCGCGTGGGGAAACGTTTAAACAATGGATTCATTGTAGAGGACCAGACGATTGTCGTACCGGCAGTTTTGAGCGAAACCGATTTGGGCATGACAGAAACCGTCAACGGTTAAATCCTGTCGCTTTACCGATATTCGGTTTAAACAACTTTAAGAAATGCTATCGTGCCTAGCCGGAAATGAATAATGTAGAGGTGAAACAATGCCAAAAGCGATATACGAAGGAATCTACCGAGAAATACGCTCGCGCATCATTAATGGGACCTATGCGTTTCAGGAGATGCTGCCAACCGAAGCCGAGCTGACCGCGGAGTTCGGATGCACTCGCAATACCGTCCGTCGCGCCTTGGGTATGCTGGCCGACGGGATGTTTGTGCAGCCCATACACGGCAAGGGCGTGCGCGTTATTTGGCTTAAGGGCGAAACCGACATGTTGGGCGCACTCGAAGAGGTTGAGTCGTTTGGCGAGTTTGCAAAGCGCAACAATGCCGTTGCATCGACGGACGTTAAGTCTTTCGAACATCTGGTTTGCACCGAGCAACTCTCTCGTCACCTGGGCTTTAAGGTGGGCGAGGAGTTGATTCGCGTAGTGCGTGTCCGAAGCCTCAACGGCAACGCGCGCCAAGTGGACCATGGCTATTTTTTGGCGTCGATCGCCAAGGGCCTGACTCCCGAGATCGCGGCAGATTCTATTTACGGCTATCTGGAGCACAAGCGCGGTGTCAAAGTGATGGCGAGCCGTCGTACGGTGAGTGTCGAGCTCGCCAACGATGAGGACTGCAGCTATCTTGACCTCGGCAAATACAACTGCGTTGCCGTCATGGAGAGTCAGTCGTACACCTCGGATGGCATCTTGTTTGAGGTGACGCACACTCGCACACACCCCGAGATCTTCCATTACCGCGTCAATTCCAAGCGATAGCCGGCTAGCTCGCAGCCTGACGAGACTCATGGCCTCAAAGAGAAAACGCCCGGTCAAACCGACGGTACGTCGGCTTGACCGGGCGTTTTCTCTGCATTCGATAACAAATAATTGTTTATACAAAACTTGTCAAGTATCAAGTTGAAATTACCGTTCACCGAAGTTTTTCTACCGCTCTAGTAATACTTGTTCAAACAACTAGCCAAATAGCGTATCGTTCAAATCAGCAAAAGGGGCAAAGTCCCCGAGCCAATCTCCGAAGGCGGCGGCAAAGGGTGCCGCCACGGTGTGAAAGGGTGGATTGTAATGAAGAACGAAATGAGCAGAAGGCAGTTCCTGGGCTTTGCTGGTTCCGCGGCTGCAGTTCTTGGTCTGGGCCTCGTGGGTTGCGGTGGTTCTGCCGGCTCCGGCTCCTCTGCTTCTGGTGACGCTGCCGAGGTCTACTTCCTCCAATTCAAGCCCGAGGTCGACAAGGAGTGGAAGGAGATCGCCAAGGCCTATAAGAAGGAGAAGGGCGTCGAGGTCAAGATCGTGACCGCCGCTTCCAACACCTACGAGGAGAAGCTTAAGTCCGAGATGTCCAAGAGCTCCGCTCCGACCCTGTTCCAGGTCAACGGCCCCACCGGTCTTAAGAACTGGAAGGATTACTGCGCCGACCTGTCCGATACCAAGCTCCGCGGTGAGCTCATTGATGACTCCCTGGCTCTGCAGTCCGACGGCAAGGATGTGTGCATCGACTGGGTTCAGGAGAGCTTCGGCATTATTTACAACAAGCAGCTGCTCGAGAAGGCTGGCTACAAGGCCGAGGACATCAACTCCTTCGACAAGCTGAAGGCTTGTGCCGACGACATCCAGGCCCGCAAGGACGAGCTTGGTGTCGAGGGTGCCTTCACTTCCGCCGGCATGGACGACTCCTCTAGCTGGCGCTACACCACCCACCTTGCCAACATGCCGCTCTACTACGAGTTTGAGAAGGAGCACAACCAGGAGGACGACGAGATCAAGGGTGAGTTCCTCGACAACTACAAGCAGATCTTCGACCTGTACATCACCGACTCCACCTGCGATCCTTCGCAGCTTGCTTCCAAGACCGGCGACGACGCCACCAACGAGTTCGCAACCGGCAAGGCCGTCTTCTACCAGAACGGCTCTTGGGCCTACTCTGACCTCGTCAAGGCCGGCATGACCGACGATCAGATTGGCATGATGCCCATCTACATCGGTGTTGACGGCGAGGAGAACCAGGGCCTGTGCTCCGGCGGCGAGAACTACTGGTGCGTCAGTTCCCAGGCTTCCGAGGATGCCCAGAAGGCCACCGAGGACTTCATGTATTGGTGCGTCACCGCTGACACCCCGACCAGCATCATCGCCGACAAGATGGGTCTGACCGCTCCGTTCAAGAGCGCCAAGGAGACCACCAACGTCTTCTCGCAGCAGGCCGTTGCCATGGCCAAGGACGGCAAGAAGACCGTCGCTTGGGACTTCGTCTACATTCCCTCCGAGGAGTGGAAGAAGAACCTCAAGCAGGCTCTGATTGCCTACGCTGCCGATAACAGCAAGTGGGACGGCGTCAAGAACGCCTTCGTCGATGGCTGGAAGACCGAGAAGGCTGCTTCCGAGTAAGCAGTTGCTGCCCAAGCTATCTGATTAGCGACAGGGGGCGGGCAGACGTTGGTTTGCCCGCCCCCTGCATATTGAAAGGACCCTTTTATGGGCAAAGCACTCAAGCGCTGGTGGCCGCTCTTTATGCTGCCCACGTGCCTGGCGTTTATGATCGGGTTCGTGATCCCTTTTATCCAGGGCTTCTATCTCTCGTTCTGCCAGTTTATTATCATTAGTAACGCGCACTTTGTCGGTATCGAGAACTACGTGCGCGCGCTGTCCGATTCGCAGTTCTCCACGTCGTTCTTCTTTACCGTGGCGTTTGCCTTCCTGTCGACGGTGCTCATCAACGTGATTGCCCTCGCCATCGCGCAGGCGCTCACCCGCAAAGCGCTCAAGGGCACCAACATCTTCCGTACGATCTTCTTTATGCCTAACCTGATCGGCGGCATCGTGCTGGGCTACATTTGGCAGATTCTGATCAACTGCCTGCTCTCCAACGTGGGTGCCCAGCTCATCGCCCTTAACTCTGCTGCTGGCTTCTGGGGCCTTATCATCCTGACCCTGTGGCAGCAGGTCGGCTACATGATGATCATCTACATCGCTGGTCTGCAGTCCATTCCGTCCGACTACATCGAGGCCGCCAAGGTCGACGGTGCCACGGCATGGCAGACGTTTTGGAAGGTTAAGATCCCTAACCTGATGCCGACCATCACCATCTGCCTGTTCCTGTCCATCACCAACGGCTTTAAGCTGTTCGACCAGAACCTCGCCCTTACCGGCGGCGCCCCCGCGCACTCCACCGAGATGCTCGCCCTGAACATCTACAACACGTTCTATTCTCGTGCCGGTATCGCATGGCAGGGCATTGGCCAGGCCAAGGCAGTCATCTTCTGCATCCTGGTCGTAGCCATCTCCATGATTCAGCTTAAGGCCACGAGGTCCAAGGAGGTGCAGCAGTAATGAAACGCGATAAGGTTATCAACCGCGCGCTCTCAATCTTCTTTACGATTCTGTCGCTCGCGTGGATCTACCCCGTGTTCATGATCGCGCTCAATTCCTTTAAGAAAGCGACCGCAATCAGCACCACCACAGCGTTCGATCTGCTCACGCCCGAGACGTTCAACGGCCTTGCAAACTACTTGCACGCTCTTAACGAGCAGGGCTTTGCCTCGGCATTTATGTACTCGCTCATCATCACGGTCACGTCGGTCGTGCTGATTTTGGTGTGCTGCTCCATGTGCGCTTGGTATGTGGTTCGTGTCAACAACAAGATCTCGAACTTCTTCTATTACCTGTTCGTCTTCTCGATGGTCGTGCCCTTCCAGATGCTCATGTTCACGCTGTCCAATTTGGCGGACCGTATCGGCTTCAACACGCCGTTCAACATCTGCTTTATCTATCTTGGCTTTGGCGCGGGCCTGGCGGTCTTTATGTTCGCCGGCTTTGTAAAGAACATTCCGCTCGAGATCGAAGAGGCGGCCATGATCGACGGCTGCAACCCGGTCCAGGTGTTCTTTAAGATCGTCCTTCCCATCATGAAGCCCACCTATCTTTCGGTCGGCATTCTCGAGACCATGTGGGTCTGGAACGACTATCTGCTGCCCTACCTTACCCTCGACTCCACCAAGTACAAGACCATTCCTATCTTGATCCAGTACTTCCGCGGCGGCTACGGCCACGTCGAGCTCGGTCCCATGATGGCCTGCATCATGATGGTCGTTATCCCCATCGTCATCATGTACATCCTCTGCCAGAAGTACATCATCGACGGCGTGGTGGCAGGTGCCGTCAAGGGCTGATGCCGTAACTGTTTTGCAAGTTTCTGCGGCGCCCCCAGCGCGGCGCCGCATATCGAAAGGTAAAGACATGGCCGAGATCGTTCTCAAACATGTTCAGAAGGTGTATCCCAACAACGAGTCCAAAAAGAAGGGCTTCTTTGGCAAAAAGAAGAAGACCGAGGAGAAGAAGCACAACCTCAAGGTTACCGAGGACGGCGTGCTCGCGGTGGAGGACTTTAATCTCACCGTGCATGACCAGGAGTTCGTCGTCCTCGTTGGCCCCTCTGGCTGCGGCAAGTCCACGACGATGCGCATGGTCGCTGGCCTGGAGGACATCACTTCGGGCGACGTGCTCATCGACGGCAAGCGCGTCAACGACGTGGCGCCCAAGGACCGCGACATTGCCATGGTGTTCCAGAGCTATGCTCTGTACCCCAATATGACGGTGTACGAGAACATGGCGTTTACGCTTGAGCTCAAGAAGGTCCCCAAGGACGAGATCGACCGTAAGGTTCGCTCTGCTGCCGAGATCCTGGGCATTACCGAATACCTCGACCGTAAGCCCAAGGCGCTTTCGGGCGGCCAGCGCCAGCGTGTCGCCATCGGCCGCGCCATCGTGCGTGATCCTAAGGTCTTCCTGATGGACGAGCCGCTGTCCAACCTGGACGCCAAGCTGCGTAACCAGATGCGTGCCGAGCTCATCAAGCTGCGCCACGAGATCAAGGGCACGTTCATTTATGTTACTCACGACCAGACCGAGGCCATGACCCTTGGCGACCGTATCGTGGTCATGAAGGACGGCGTCGTCCAGCAGATCGCCACGCCGCAGGAGGTCTTCAACCATCCCGCGAACATCTTCGTCGCCGGCTTCATCGGCGTGCCGCAGATGAACTTCTTCGATGCCCAGCTGGTGCGCTCGGGCAACGGCTTTACCGTCAAGACCGAGGATATGAACGTGGCACTCGCCCCCGAGACTTGCGCTCAACTTGCCCTCAACTGGGACGGCGGCGACGTGAAGGAGATTACGGCCGGCGTGCGTCCCGAGCAGATCCTGCTTGCCGACAAGGGCGAGGAGGGCGCGCTCCAGGGTACCGTCGAGGTGACCGAGCTCATGGGCTCGACCGAGCATGTCCACGTGACCGCTCCCGACGGCCAGTTTGTCCTGATTATCCCCGTCGTCGACCTCGAGGCCAAGGGCGCGCTCAAGGCTGGCGACACCATCTGGTTCAAGTTCGAGAAGAACGCGACCCACCTCTTCGATAAGGTCTCTGGCAAGAACCTTATCTAGGCCCGGTGCATCCAGGCCCTCCCTTTGGGCGGCTGCGGTATTGCCATCCTTTTGCCGCGGTCACATATAAGGCTCCCCTCCCGTCCACTGGGCGAGAGGGGAGCCTTTCTTTGTGTTGGGGCTGTCTGACCGGTCGTTTGTCTCGATCTGTAACAGGTAGGGCCGATTTCGGACGTTAGATGTTACAGATCGAGACGGTCCCGCTGAGCTAACCATTTCATCTAAATCTGTAACACCAAAGGTGAATTTCAGCTGCTAGATGTTACAGATTGAGATTGACCCAAGGGGGGCCGGTATGTCTCAATCTGTAACAGCTGGGGCCGTTTTTACCGAGTAGATGTTACAGATCGAGATTCTTCGGTCGAGTCGGGTCACAGGGTAGCGTGCGGGCACAAAAAGCGGAGCCGCGTTGCCACGACTCCGCTTTCAAGAGGATGGGTAAAGGAAACGAAATTAGCTCAGGTGCCAAATCTCGTCGTTGTACTGGGAGATCGTGCGGTCAGACGAGAAGGTGCCGGCGTTGGCGATATTGATGAGCGCCTTGCGCATCCAGGCGTCCTGGTCCTCGTAGTCTGCCAGCACGCGCTCCTTGGTCTGGATGTACTCCTCGATGTCGAGCAGGGCCATAAACCAGTCCTTGCCCTTAATGTCATCGTGCAGGCGCTGCAGGCGCTCGACGTTGCCGGTCGCCATAAAGGCCGGGTTGGTGATGAAGTCCACCAGCAGTTTAATGCCGGGCTTGCGGTAGAGCACACCGGCGTCATAGGTGCCGTCGGCATAGAGCTGCTCGACCTGTTTGGACGAGGCACCAAAGGTATAGATATTCTCGTCGCCCACGAGCTCGGCAATCTCCACGTTGGCGCCGTCGAGCGTGCACAGGGTTAGGGCGCCGTTGAGCATGAACTTCATGTTGGAGGTGCCGCTCGCCTCTTTGGAGGCCAGGCTGATCTGCTCGGAGATGTCAGCGGCGGGGATCACGCGCTCGGCGGCGGTGACGTTGTAGTTCTCGATCATGACAACCTGCAGGTAGGGAGCCACGTCGGGGTCGTTTGCAATCCACTGCGATAGCGTCAGAATCAGATGGATGATGTCCTGCGCGATAGTGTAGGCAGGCGCCGCTTTGCCGCCAAAGATGATGGTGACGGGGTGCTTAGGCCTGTTGCCGTTCTTGATATCGAGGTACTTCCAGATGATGTAGAGCGCGAGCATCTGCTGGCGCTTGTACTCGTGGATGCGCTTGACCTGGACGTCGATGATGGCGTTGGAGGGAATGGTCACGCCCTGCTCGAGCGCCATGAACTGGCGCATGATGGCCTTGGCCTCGACCTTGGTGGCGGCCAGGCGCTCAAGAACGTCCTTGTCGTCGGCGAACTTGGCGAGTTTGCTCAGATCGCCGGTGCTGCGCCAGTCGGTGCCGATCACATCGTCGAGCAGGCTGGCGAGCGCGGGGTTGGCCCCATGGATCCAGCGGCGGAAGGTGATGCCGTTGGTCTTATTGGAGAACTTCTCGGGGTAGATCTCGTAGAACGGATGAAGCTCGGTGTCCTCCAGGATTTTGGTGTGGAGTGCGGCGACGCCGTTGATGGAGAAGCCAAAGTGGATGTCCATGTGGGCCATGTGGACGGTGTCGTGCTCGTCGATGATGGCGACACGCGGGTCATCGTGCTCGGCCTTCGCGATCTCATCGAGCTTGACGATAATGTCGGCGATGGCAGGGGAGACCTTCTTCAGGCTGGTGAGCGGCCACTTCTCGAGCGCCTCGGCAAGAATCGTGTGATTAGTGTAGGCGACCATGGAGCGTACGATGGTCACGGCCTCGTCAAACTCGATGCCGTGCTCGGTGGTGAGCAAGCGAATGAGCTCGGGGATGACCATGGTGGGGTGCGTGTCGTTAATCTGGACCACGGCGTAATCGGCCAGATCGTGCAGGTTGCTGCCGCGCTCGATGGCCTCGTCGATCAGGAGCTGGGCGGCGTTGCTCACCATGAAGTATTCCTGGTAGATGCGAAGCAGGCGGCCCTGCTCGTCGGAATCGTCGGGGTAGAGGAACAGGGTGAGGTTCTTGGCGATCTCGGTCTTGTCGAAGTCGATGGAGCTGCCGGGGACCAGGCCGTCGTCGACGCTCGCCAGGTCGAACAGGCGCAGGCGGTTCTTGGTGGGCTGGCCGTAACCGGGCACATCGATGTTGACGAGCTTGGAAGTAACGGCAAAATCGCCGAACTCGACGGTGTAGGAGCGGTCATCGTCGACTAGGATGTCCTGCTCACCGAGCCACTCGTCGGGGACGGCCTTCTGCTGGTTGTCGACAAAGCGCTGACGGAACAGACCGTAGTGATAGTTGAGGCCCACGCCATCGCCGGTCAAGCCCAGCGTGGCGATGGAATCCAGGAAGCACGCGGCCAGGCGGCCCAGGCCGCCGTTGCCGAGCGACGGCTCGACCTCGAACTCCTCGATCTTGTTGAGGTCGTGGCCTGCGGCGGTGAGCTGGTCCTTAACCTCGTCGTAGATGCCAAGGTCGATCATGTTGTTGATGAGCAGCTTGCCGATCAAAAATTCGGCGGAAATGTAATAGAGCTTTTTCTTGCCGTTGTTGAGCGGGCAGGCGGCGGAGCGCTCCTGCACGAGTTTGACTAGCAGCTTGTAAATGCGACGGTCGTCGAGCTGCTCGAGCGAGGTGCCAAAAGACTGCTCGGCGAGTTCCATGAGGTTAATTTGGGGCATGTTTTCTCCTGTGATGGGTTGTTTCTGTCTCTTATACACATCTGACGCTGCCGACGATACTCCTTGT
>CABRIC010000029.1 GCA_902470905.1 uncultured Collinsella sp.
GCACCGAGTGCTCAAGAATATGGAACACGCCGGTGGAATCGGCCGGCGGCGTCTTAAAGCCAATGGCAAAGGCCTTGTTTTCGTCGTCGCATGCCAGGTACAGCAGGCGAGCGCCCGAGGCAGTGTGTCGCAGCACGTAAGCGTCCGAGTCGAGCTCGGGCACGGTCTCGCGGCGCTCGACGGCAAAGCCGTGGCAGGTAGTGCCGGGCACCAGCAGTGTAGCGGCTGCGGCGCGCGGGTCGGTTGAGGTGGTGGGCATATGCAGTCTCCTTTGACGCCCCAGCGGGGGCGAATCGAGTCGAATCCTCGAGAGTATACCCATATGGGGCCGCGGTTCTGCGACGAACTGAAGACGATGCTGGCTGATCGTCGACCACCCTCGTTATCCGACCGTCCGAAAATCCTCGCTCGTCCATCACTTGCGTATCTCTCGTCTCTCATTCGTCTCTAATATGAAAGATGACAGGAAGATGAGAGAAAAATATGAGAGATAACTGAGCAGCAAAGAGACAGGCAATCATGGTATTGTCTCAATACCGATTGTTCTACCAGCAAAAATATGTATAGATGAAGCAAATGGTAGACATTCCATCTCTATCTATCTCTTATCTCTAAGCCGAGAGATAGAGAGATAAATGAGAGATAATTACGAGAGATAACTGAGAGACGAGGGAAATCTATCCGCGGCATTCTCTGCAGGACCGAGCGAAAGGACGTGCAGATGAACGAAAACGAGCTGACCGGTCTGCTTGAGTCTTTAAGGCGTATGGGCTCGGATGATCTTAACGTCGAAGCGAAGGAGAGCGCCACGACGCTTTCCCGCGACGTGTGGGAAACGGTGAGCGCATTCGCGAACACTGCCGGCGGAACCATCGTGCTCGGAGTGAGTGAGCGCGCAGGTTTTGTCCCGGTTGAGAACTTCGAGACCGAGAAAGTGCTCAACCAATTCGTGGCGGGCATGGGCGATGCCGGCGGTCGCGGAAAGCTGGCCAATCCGCCCAAATACACCATTGAGCGCGTGGAGCTCCAGGGCACCGTGGTTCTGGTCATCACGATTGAGGAGCTCGACCCGTCGAGCAAGCCTTGTTATGTCATAGAGCGGGGCGCCCAGGGCGGCAGCTACAAGCGCATCGATGACAAAGATGTGCCGCTTTCATCGACCGAGGTGCTCGCATTGGCGTCATACGGTCGAGCGACTCCGAGCGATCGCGACGCGGTGGCGGGTGCGGGCGCGGACAATCTCGACGAGACGCTGGTCGACCGTACGATAGATCGGGCTTTCTCGTTGACGCCCCGGGCGATGCGCGGCGCGCCGGACAAACAAACGAAGCTGGAGCGCCTAAATATCCTTGATTCCCAGGGCAATGTCACCAAGGCTGGACTCCTAGTTGTGGGCACCTACCCTCAGCAGTTCTATCCCAAGCTCTTCATTGACGTGGCTGTCCATGCGGGAACTCAGAAGGGCATGGCGGGGTCGCTGAGATTCATGGACCGCACAATCTGTGAGGGAACGTTGGGCGAGATGATCTCGGATGCCGTCGCAGCCGTCGCCAAGAATTTGCGGCGAACCTCGACCGTCCAAGGTGTCTCGCGTGTCGACTCGCTTGAGATTCCCGAGGAGGTTCTGCGCGAGGCAATCGCCAACGCCGTAATCCATCGAGAATACGGGGATCGGTTCTGTGGACAATCGATTGCCGTCGACGTCTTTGACGATCGTGTCGAGGTGACGAATCCTGGCGGCCTTTACGGGGGAAAGACTCGCGAGAACTTGTTTGACGGCAGCTCCCGATGCCGTAACGCGACGCTCGTGAAACTCATGTCGATTGTCCCGCTGCCGGATGGCGCAGGTTCGCCGGCTGAGGGCAATGGCTCGGGCATCCCGATGATGATCGATGCCATGCGCGCGCATGGTCTGGCCGAGCCCCTGTTCTGCCCGGGGTTCGATCGGTTCAAGGTCGTACTTTACCGTTCAAAGATCGAGCCGGTCGATCATGGCGGGGGCTTAATTGTGGCGGCACTCAAACACTACGGCGAGCTGGGGACGCGTGAGCTGGCAGAACGCACGGGGCTTACAATTTCCCAGGTTAGGTCGCGCGTCAACGCGCTCATTGCTCAAGGCGAGCTTGAGCCCACGGCGCCGGCGACGAGCCGCAACCGCAAGTATCGACTGTCAGAGCGCGTGGAATAAATGCGTTAGTGGACGAGGCGACCCAATAATCGACCCTCAATTGGCGTCCACTAAGGTAAAGCGGTTGTTGCTCAGTCGACGGTGATGCTAAAGACTCGGCTTACGCCGGCATGGCCCCGAACCCGTCCATCAAGAACAGCCTAAGAACCAGCTTGATGACATTTCCCGGTTTGACTTCTGCCGCGTCAAAGACGTGGCGCTCGGCGAGCTCGCTGCAGTATGCATAGATGTCGCGGATAAGGTCCGCGCCCGAGAGCGTAAACATGTAGCCTGCGTCCGAAAGCGTATTGGGCGCGGCGGGCAATTTGGTCATGCGACAAAAGGTCAACAGGTCGGGCGCCATAGCGTCCTGGTAGCCAAGATGGCTGCCGTCTTCTTGTGCGACGAGTTCCAGCTGGCGTACTCGATTCAGCGCCGCTGCCAGCACAAAGCTCGGTGTGGGAGCATTGACGTCCTCCGTGCTCGCCACGAGTCTGCCTGCTGCCTGCGTGACAAGCCAAGCGACCTCGCGCTGGCAACGCACGGCCTTGCGCGTAACCGGCTTGATGGACGAAGAAGAAACGCTTCCCTTAGGCGGATTCGAAACAGCCACAAGAACCTCCCATGAACGACCCGGCCCAACAAGCCCGGATGAAACACGTGCTACATCAGTATACAGGGAAGTGGGATGGAAAAAACGGAGTCGACAGCGTGAACTGCCGGCTCCTGATTGCTTGCCTTAGAGGCTGTACACTTCGACCATAGCTTCGCCAATGCGATGGGGCACGCCGGTGACGAGTGCGTTGCCCATGCAGAAGGCTCGATGGCCGTCAGTCATGCCCGTATCGGTCCAGCCTTTCGGGAATCCCTGAAGCTGATCGAGCTCGTCGGGAACAAGACGGCGGAAACGGCCATCGGGACATTCGATGACGTGCTTGAAGCGGCTCGCTCCCGTGCCGCCTTCTCCTGTGAGGATGGTGCGGCTCGGCTTGTCGGTGGCATCCGGGAAGCTCATGGCTCCTTCGGAATACGTGTACGTAAAGCCTGTCTTTTTGTTAGTGCGCTCTTCGCGCTTGCTGCCCTTAAGGTAGCGCCAGTCGGGAAGCTTTTCGTCGGAGATGTAGAACTGCTCCGGGACATAAGCCTCGTCGACAAGCACGTCGCCAAGCACGTGGCGCTCACCGTGATAGTCCTCGGCAAAGTCGCAGGTCAGAACATGACAGCCCTGCATGACGCCAGCATTCTTGAATTGAGAGGTCTTTTGGCCGACGCCAAAACGAGTTGAGTTCTCGTAGGGGTCGGGTAAAACATCGAGCTCGGACATCTCGTCGGGATAGATGGCGGGGAAGGCTTTAGCCATGACGCCGTTGTGCATGCGATCAACGAGATCAACCTTGCCAGCGTCCTTTTCGCAGAAGATATAAACACGCTTGCGACGCTGGGGAAAACCATATTCCGCGGAGTTGACCACGCGCCATTCGACCGTGTAATCGAGGTCGGCAAGGCAGCTTAGGATGATGGCGAAGTCGCGACCGCGCTGAGACGCGGGCGACTTGAGCAGACGATCGACATTCTCAAAGAGACCGAAGCGCGGCTTCTTCATCTCGAGGAAGTGGTAGATGTCCCACCAAAGGACACCCTTCTTGCCCTCGATGCCATGTGCCTGGTTAAGCGGGCGAGCGACGGAGTAATCCTGGCAAGGGAAGCCGCCGACAACCATCTGGACGTCGGGGATTTCAACCTCTCCGGCTTCAGCCTGTTCCAGGACTTTATTGATATCTTCGTTGACTACGGAATCCTCGCCAAAGCGGTCCATATAGCAGCGTGCCGCGAACTGACGAGCCTTGGTTCCGGGCGGTTCCCACTGATTGGCCCAAATGGTGCGAAAGGGTCCGGCGGGCTTCATGTAGAAATCTGGATAACGAGGGTCAGCATAGCCTTCGAGGCCCAAACGAAATCCGCCGACGCCAGCAAAAAGCTCGGCGATTTTGACCTCTGACATACTCACTCCCCCAAATCGCTGCAAATGCAAAGATCAAGGGTACAGAAATCGGGTTGCAAATGGAAGATCCCTTAGGGGATCTTCACGGTATAACCCGAATTTACAGTAGCATACGTATTAGATCATGTCTTATTTCGAGAGGATTTGCCATGTCCAAGAAGCACCTCGATTTCAAGCGCATGCTTGACGATACTGATTTTTCTGACCCCTCTAGCATCGAGCGGTATGCTGCCAATCTCGACGGGATGACGTTTCGCGACATTCTGGAGCTTGGCATTGCGCCGGAGGGGGAGAGCGCGCCTAAGGACTTTGGATCCAAGAAGTACAAGGGCGGTATGGGAACCCTGATCGAGGAGCGTTACTTTGGCTACAAGGCCAACAGCGACGACCGGCCGGACTTTCCCGAGGCGGGTGTCGAGCTCAAGGCAACGTGTTTTGACGTACTTAAAGACGGTCGTAAATCTGCCGGTGAACGTCTTGTCTTGACGATGATTCCCTACGACCGTCCCGTTTCGCTCGACTACGACAGCTCGCATCTCAAGACCAAGCTCAGCAATATCCTGCTGATTTATTACGGCCGTGACCGCTCCATCGACAAATACGACCAGCGCATTGAGCGTGCAGTCATGGTTCGTCTGCCCGAAGAGGATATGAAGATCATTCGCGCCGACTACGAGAAAATCATTTCGTACATTCAGGATGGTCGCGCAGACGAGCTGTCGGAGGGCATGACCACCTACTTGGGCGCCTGCACAAAGGGCGCAACCGAAGCGACAATGTGGGTCGACCAGTACTACGAGTACTTCAATACCGATACGGGCGAGATCGAACGCCGTCGCGCGAAGCGTCGCGCCTTTTCTCTCAAACGCTCGTACATGGACTATGTGCTTCACGCCTATGTTCTCGGTGCCCCGCGTATCGGCGAGAGCATCGTTCGAGGCGACGACGAGTCCATTGATTTCGAAAGCTACGTAACTGGACTGATCGAGCAACACTATGGCGAAACTGATCGCCAGATTGCGGAGCAGTACGGCTTGGAATACACAGGAAACAAGGCGCAATGGACGACACTCGTTTATCGCATGCTCGGCATAAAAAACAATGCTGCCGAGGAGTTCGTTAAGGCTGGGATTAACGTCCGCGCTTGTCGCGTTAATAAGAGGGGGCACATCGAGCAAGCAATGTCCTTCCCTCCGTTTGAGTTTAAGCAGCTAATCAATGAGGATTGGGAAACGTCTTCCTTCCGTGCGCGCCTTGAGACCAGTCGTTTCTTCTTTGTCGTGTTCCGTGAGGACCACGAGGGGGAGTGGCGCCTTGACCGCTGCCTATTCTGGGCAATGCCGGCAAACGAAATCGAAGGCCCCGCAAAGGCTTGTTGGGATGAGACACGAAAGGTCATTCGCGAGGGCGTTGAGCTCAATCCGTATCGGGATGCAAGCGGAAAGCTCAAAGTGACCAACAACCTGCCCGGTATGGCAGACAACCCGATCGTTCACGTCCGCCCGCATACCTCAAAAGCTGCGTACAGATTCGCCGACGGAACCGAAATCGGCGATATTGCGAGGAACGCCTACGAGTTGCCCGACGGACGTTGGATGACCAGGCAATCGTTCTGGTTTAACAAGGGCTATTTGGAGCATATTTTGGGACTGTAACAAGACCGTCTTCACATGCTGGTGCGCCCCGGACGCTGTCACGGCTGTGGTATCGATGTCGTGTATGACGATGCGGACACCTAATTGTCTGTCGGGTGCTTCTGCCTTTGGGCGATACCTTGCCGCCAGGAGCGCTCGCCGGTACCTAAGATATCTTACAGGTAGATCCCCTCGCACAGGGGCTTGTGGAACTGGGTGTGGTGGTCGCGTGCCCAGGTAAAAAGTGCCTGGTCAAAGTTGCCCTGTCTGGCGTGGATGCCAAAGACGCCGGCGACTTCCACGCGCACGAACTCCAGCGCGGGCAGCTTGTTGATAGCCGTGAGCGCAAACGGCGACATGGGCTCCTCGAACAGGTAATGGCTGCCTTGCAGCGCGCCACAGGCGGTGCAGGTGCTGGCGAGCGATACGGTTTTGGTGGTGCGCGACGTTACGGGCTTGTAGCCGCAGCGCTCGCGCAGGTAGTCGCGGATCTCGGCCGGCACGCAGCCCAGCGCGGGAACGATGGCTATGGCGTTGGCGCGGGCGGTGTCGATCGCGATGTGGCCCGTGTCGTCCATGGCGGGCGCAGCGCCGGGCGCGGCCTTGCTGCCCGAGTCCTCGGCCAACCGATACGGAATGCCAAAGGCCGCGACCGTCGTCTGCTCGTGGCACTTCCAACATTCGCGCTTGCCAAGCACCAGATAGATGTAGGGCGCGCTGGGGTCGGAACGATCCACGCCGGGCAGCCACGCGGCAAAGGGCTCGGGGTTGACGCCATCGGGCACGTACCAGATCTTCTTGACCCGGTCCCACTTGGCGCCCAGGGCCTTGGCCTGGTCTTTGTGCGAAAAGGGAACATCGAGCTCGGTGCGCATGGCGGCTCCTTTGTGCGGCTTGCGGTGCATGTGCTCCAAGGATACCCCAGCGGCGGACGTCCGATGCATGCCGACGGAATTGCTGATGTTCTTGCTGTTGGCCGCGGCTGTTTGCGAACGCGACGGTGCCGTTGGGGCATTGCTATAAGTCAGCAAATGAGCAATTTGGCCGTCCAAGCAGTCGCAAAGCAAAATGGAAGTCCCGCGCCGTCAAGCAGTTTTGCCACTGCTGCACTACATAACCACAGTTAAACGCGGCAATTCGCTCTTGTACAGTCTTAACCGTGATCACACGTCATTAGTAGCTCAGAGGTTAGGGCGGTGACTGAATGGCTCGGTACAAAGGCGAGAATAGGGCATGGGAAGGAGCCGCTCGGCTGCTCGCAAATCCGGCGCGCGGACGTGAAGGTGTGCGAGACCCCCTAAGCACGTGGCCGAGATTGGCGGGTGGAGCCTGCGCCAAGTCCAGAAGTGGTGCGCGGACGGGACGCTCCCCGCGATGATGATCGGCGGCACCTGGGCGATCAGCGGGCAGAAAATCTGCGACATGCTCGGCATTGAGGACTAGCGATGCCTATGGAAGCATTCAAGGAAAATGACACCGGTGGCCGTATACTTGGCGGCGGGGCCACCGGCGGCGAGTGGACAGGCCGGGGGCCTGTCGTGGCTGCATCTTACAGCTCGGTCACGGGGAGCGCCGCCTCGCAGCTCGATTGCGGGGTGAGCCAGCATGAACGATAAGGAGAAGGCCGACTTGGCGTTCCTCTCTATGGAGCCGCCCAAGAACTACGAGACTTGGAAGAACATCGGCATCAGCTACGAGGCCGCTGGAGGCGACCACGACACGTTCCTTAGCTGGTGCTCCCACGACCCCGAGAAGTACGACGAGGCCGTTACCCGCAAGCTCTTCGAGCATGTGGACGAGGGCGGTAGGATCACGGCGGGCACGCTCTTCTGGCATGCGGCGAACGCAGGCTGAAAGAGCACGGGCGACCATACAAGCGGAGCGCTTTGCACGGCCTCCGGCGGCCAGGACCTCTCCGGATTGCCGTACTTGGAGCAGGCGATCAAGCAAATCGAGGCCAAGGCGTTTTACCTGCACTTCTGCTGTTTACGGGAAGCAAACAGCCGTTCGGTGACGTTTTCAAGCTCAGGTCTCCAATCCCTCTGATTGCTGCTAATCTATAAAGTTAGCGAGTTGAATTCTTTTCGAGTTTGTGACGCTCGCATACGGTCATTCTAGGACGCCGAAGGGGTGATTGCGATGAGCGTTGATAGTTCCACGGAGGATAAGGCTCAGAGCGCCTCCATTGGTGCTGTGGATTTGTTTTGCGGGGTCGGGGGCCTGACCTACGGTTTACGCACCGCTGGCATCGATGTGGTGGCTGGGTTTGACCTCGATTCCTCTTGCCAGTACGCCTACGATGCGAACAACGGCAAAGACAAGTTCATCTGCAAGAACATCGCCGAGGTCACCGGGGAGGAAGTCAAGGAGCTCCTGAAGGACTTTGACATCAAAGTCTTGGTAGGGTGCGCTCCTTGCCAGCCCTTCTCGAAGCACCGCAAGGACAAGAAGCATCGCGAGAAGCACAAGGACTGGGGGTTGCTTGCGCAGTTTGGGAGGCTTGTACGTGAAGTGCAGCCAGATTACGTGTCCATGGAGAACGTGCCCGAGCTCGAGAAGGAGAGCATCTTCTCTGGTTTCTTGAACACGCTTAAGGAGTCCGGATACTCGGTGGAATACAGCGTCGTAAAGGCTGAGGAGTACGGTGTGCCCCAGCATCGGCGGCGATTGATTCTGCTAGCTTCTAGAAATGGGTCCATCAGCTTGATTGACCCTACGAATGATAACGCTCATGCTGTTACGGTTCGGCAGGCAATAGGTGCGCTGCCTGCCGTGAGCGCTGGCGGCTCTTGCAGGGGGGACTCTCTGCAAACGGCGTCGGCGCTATCAGAACTAAACTTGAAGCGCATTAAGGCTTCGACGCCTAATGGCACGTGGCGAGATTGGCCTGAGGATCTGAGGCTTGATTGTCATAAAAAGGCTGCTGGCCAAACGTACCCTGCGGTCTACGGGAGGATGGCTTGGGACGAGACGTCCCCAACTATAACTACGCAGTTCTATATGTACGGTACGGGCCGGTTTGGGCATCCAGAGCAAAATCGAGCCCTAACCTTGCGTGAGGGTGCCGTCTTGCAGAGCTTCCCGCAGGATTACAAGTTCATTAGGCCTGGCGAGAAGATCAGCAAGAAAGCTGTGGCACGGCATATTGGAAACGCCGTGCCACCAAAGCTCGGCGAAGCGGTTGGCAAAAGCATAATTGCCGCTTGCGTACACTAGCCCTCTTCTGATTCGGTCATACCGCGCCGATATTCACCGGCGTTGAGGTAGGTCGAAACATCCTTGCGGAGCTGCATCAAAAATGAGTCAACATGATTGACTAGCTCCGCAAGCTCCGATGTTGTCACCTGATTGCTTGCTTCTGCAAACGAAATTGATCCATGAGCTAGGTCATTCCGTCGATTCTTGATGTCTTTAAGCTCGCTCTTAATCTCATCCCTCTTGCAGTTCGCTATATCATCATGAATCGATATTCCGTGGTCATCAAAGAGCTTGAGGATTTTGTCTGCATCTAGATTTCCACCGGCGATGGTGTTCCGAACGCTGAATTGAAGTACGTTATTTTTAACAGCATGATCAAGCAACCTCTTGCTTATGGACTCGGCAGTACTATTGCTGGCTTTTGGGTCGCTCAACCCGTTATACATTTGGGTATGGTGCCAAATCGATTGAAGCTTTTCGGAAACCTCAGCGTAGCCGCAACCCTCGTCCTTTACTCTGTCGTAAATCGCCTGCATGAGATTAGTGACTGAGTACTCAATGATGTTGTAGATCATAAGCTTGACGTTGGAGCGGATGACACTGGAAACGAGGGTCACATCTGGTGTCGATGAGGGCAGGCCACTGGGATTTGCCTTTTCAGCGATTTCGTACGCTCCTCGCATTACAGCATTGTAGCGCACGCCCTCTGCACCTTGGTCAAGCGAATCGAGCAGGGTCGCGAGCGTAATCATGCTCTTGGTCTCACCAAGGCGGTCGTTGTAGACCTCTTCGTACCCCAAGTTAAAGTCATTGGAATCCATAAGGTTTACCGCTCCGCCTTCAGCTTGTTGGCAACGAAATCAATGCGAGCTTTCAACTTGGCCTTTACGTTTGCCGAGTCTGACCGCACAAGGGTCTGGAACTCTTCGCAATCAATCCAAGACATGTCTTTGCGCGAAAGGTCCTTGTCCTCCGACAACGCCACGGCAACGCCGACCGCAATAGCTTCGAAACGCGCATGAGGAGTCGTTTTTCCTGTCGGTGTCTTTTTGAAACCCCTGTCTCCCAAGCACTTCTCAACGTATTCCAACATTTCTTTGAAGCGAGCGACGAGTTCATTGCGCTTGTCAGGTGACTCGGCAAGCTCGATGTTCATGCGATTCGTGTATTCATCCAGGTAACTAGCAACGCGGTCTTTGTAACCCTCGAAATCTGGGTAGCCGTCTGCATAGGCGAAGAAACGAGTGACAAGTTCCATGTCATCGTAGTGTTTGCGCGCCGTCTCGCTTAACGGGGCAAGTTTTATAAAGAGCGGATCTTTGGAGAGCTCGCTTACTAGTTTTGTAAAATCGCCGCCCATGGAGCCACGGCGAATTTCTTGCGATTTGAGCTGCTTGCCCGATGAATTGATACGACGAAAAATCTCCTGTCGGACGTCAAAGGTGGTCCCTTCCTCAAGGTAAACCACTCGAAAGCTCGCGTTATCGAATCTTCTTTGTACTTCTATGGGAAGTTCTGAATAGGTCTTTCCGTTGACAGATGTAAGGATGTCTAGATTGCACAAGGTTAAATCGCCTCTGGCAAAGTTCACCAAGGCGTTCATCCTTTGCGCTCCATCAACGATTTCCGTTCTGCCATCTTCAGCATCGGCAAAGAACATGTAGGGAATGGGCAGGCCAATTAGCACAGACTCAATAAAGTAGCTGCAGTCAACGTCCGTCCAGACGAAGTTCCGTTGATAGTCAAGCGGAATGTAGAATGCATCAGCATTGAACTTATTGATGAGGTATTCCGCAACGTATTCGCGAGTGCTGAATCGCACATCCTTTTTCTTGTCGCGAATCTGTTCGGAAATCTCGATCGTCTCACTTTGTTGATCAGTCAATCGCCTTCACCTCAATCTATAGCAGGACGAAGCCAACTTAGGTCTGACTGGCTGTGGGATGTGAAGCCCTCTCCCATAACCAATGCTGCACTCTAATGATACCAGCAGATGCCTGGCATTAGAGTCGTGCCCCTCTGCCACTTTGTGACGCCCGTCTAGGCTGCTCGTATCGAGTAACTGGGCGGGCGCCTTGTTGTGCCTGCCGCGATTTGAAAGCAGGATACATGGACGGTGAGACTCATGGCGACGAGGCGGCGAAGGTCGAGCTCGCGGAAGGGCAAGAGGACGCGAGGTCGGCAGAGGTGGCGGACGCCCTTCGCTCGGGGATCGAAGCGGTGGAGGGCGCAGCAGCCGACGAGCGCGTGGAGTACTGAGCTCAGGCTCGCTGGGGCGCGGAGCGTCAAGGCCGCGCGTGCCCTTCTCGACGAACACGGGGGCGACGTGGGCGCGCTCAAGGAGGCGGAGCCCTGACTCTTCTCGGTCTCCCCGCGTCCGCTGGGACCACGGGGCTGCCAAACGCGGGAGCCGCTGTTTGTGTCGACGACAAGCTGAACATTGTGGCGCGACCAAATTGAGCACTTTGGCAAACACGCCGCGTTAACCTATCCCACCGCCTTGCCGAGTATGAGCGTCGCCTCCATACGGTGACTCGCGCCGGTGAACTCGACCAGGCGGCCGTGGTGGACGATGCGGTCGATCATCGCCGCCGCCATCTTGTCGTCCCCCAGGACCGTGCCCCACTTGCTGAACTCAATGTTTGTGGTGATGACCAGGCTGTGCCTCTCGTAGCAGTCCGACACCCCCTGGAACAGCAGCCTCGCGCTGTCGAGGTCCAGCGGCACGTAGCCGAACTCGTCCAGGATGACCAGGTCGTTTCTGGCGATGTCCCTCATCGCCGCCTCCAGCGAGTGCTCGCGCGCCGCCTTTTGGGATACATTTGGGATACAGCGCTATATACAAGAAACCGGTCTACCGCATTTCCGCAGGTAGACCGGTTGAACAATTGGTGGGCGTTAGAAGATTTGAACTTCTGACCTCTTCCGTGTCAGGGAAGCGCTCTCCCCCTGAGCTAAACGCCCGATCAAGGGTGCGCAAGTGCGCAAGGGATAATATAACGGAGCCTGAACTCGGTGGCAAGAACATTTTTAAAAATCGCTTACATTGTGGAATTCGAGGGCTTTGTCATATCCATTTCAAAAGAGTCTGCTGCCGCGATTTGGCTGTCGCATAATGCAGGGCCATTGCGGTATCGAGCTATAGAAAGACGCCTGCGGAATTGTCCTACCGATAAGCGGACAAGCCTCCGGCTGGTGACTTCGCCGTGGTAAGGTAAGCCGAATTGTTTCCAGGCTGTTTCGGGGGAGTGGAATGAGCAAAGAGTGTGTCGAGCAGGTCGAAGGCGCAGGGGCTTCGGTGCCGATGACCGATATGTCGAACATTGATGTGCCCGAGGGCACCGACGAGCTCAGCCGTAGCACCCGCCGCGCCTGGCGCGACCGCCTTAACGATGCGTCGTCGCGCAAGATGATCACGGGCGTCTTGGCTACGTTGGTGGGCGGTTCGTTTTGGGGCTTCTCGGGCACCAGCGCGAGCTTTCTGTTCGATACCTACCACGTCGACACCTTGTGGCTTATGAGCGTGCGTCAGATTCTCGCCGGTCTACTCTTTATGGCCGTGGTTGTTACGCGCGACCGCGAGCGCCTGATTAAGCTCTGGACCACACCCGCCGATCGCAAGCAGCTGCTGCTCTTTACCGCCTTTGGCCTGCTGTTCAACCAGTTTTGCTATCTTTCGGCCGTGCGCCTGACGAACGCCGGAACCGCGACGGTGCTCCAGTGCCTGCAGCTCGTTATCATCATGGGCTACGCCTGCGTGACCGATCGCCGCATGCCGCGTACTCGTGAAGTCATCGGCATTGGCCTGGCTCTGGGTGGAACCTTTTTAATTGCCACCGGCGGCGACCCTACCAGCCTGAATATCTCGCCGCTTGGCCTGGCAGCAGGTCTTATGTGTGCGGTCAGCGCCGCGTGTATGGCGGTGATTCCCGCCAAGATCCTGCCCGAATACGGTAGCCCCATCGTCACGGGCTCGGCAATGCTCACGGCGGGCGTGGCCTCATGTGTCTTCGTGCAGCCCTGGGCGCATATGCCGGCGCTCGATGCCGCCGGTATCGAGGCGCTCGCGGTGTTCGTGGTTATCGGCTCGTTTTTTGCTTACATGCTCTATATGCAGGGCGTTAAGGACATCGGCTCGGTGCGTGCGAGCCTCATCGGAACTGTGGAGCCGGTTTCGGCGACCATCACCAGCGCCGTTATGCTGGGCACGGTGTTTTTGCCGACCGACCTTATCGGCTTTGCCATGATCATCGTGATGATGTTCCTCACGGTGTAGTTGACGCCGCCGCCAAGACAGAAAAGGTGTTGTGCCGCATTTTCGCCAATTGATGCCCGTGTCTGGAGTTTAGCTGTCGATGCTCAAAATGCCATAAACTAGTAACGTTATGGACTTTTTCATTGCGACTCAATTGCGAGGATTTCTTTATGGCTGGTAATCACTTTAAGGGCAGCGATAGCGGCCGTCCTGCAGTTCCGCCGCGTCCGAACGGGGCTGGTAAGGCCGGCACGCCGGGCGACGCTGGACAGGGCGGCTCCGGTAAGCGCGTGTCCCCGGGCGAGACGGCGATGTTTACCGCTCTGTACGAGCAGTCTCAAAAGGCAAAAAAGACCGGCCGTGCAAGAGGGAATGTCTTTGCGGGCGGTGCAACCTCCGCGTCGCAGCCGAGCGGGGCTCCTTCGGTACCTGCGAACAACGCAGGTGCTGCCAACGCCGCGAATGCCGCCGGCAACGTTAATGCCGGCAAGGCCGACAACAATACTCCCTCTGCCGGTGGCGCGGGGCTTACGGGTAACCTTGGCACGATCTACACCGGCGCCTCCGAGACTGGCACGTTCGCCCGCCTGGATGATAGCGGTGCCGAGTTTGCGGGCTCGGGTTCCAAGGAAGATTATTACGATTTTGGCTTGAACTACGGTAGCGACGCTTCGTCGAGTTCGACCTCTGACGGTCTGGTCCGTCATCGCCATCGCAAGGGCGAGCGCAAAAAGCGTCACACCGGCGCCATTATTGCCGCTGTAGTCGCGGTGCTTCTCGTTGCGCTTGGCGCAAGCGGCTTTATGCTGCTTAACTCGGCAAAGACCGTAAGGAGCGAAGCGAAGGAGGCTGTCGAGATCGTCGGTGGCCTTAAGGACAAGGTCACGTCGGGCGATTTTTCGACGCTGCCTGACGACGCGAAGAAGATCGATGAGCTCTGCGACAGCATGAAGGCGGAGACTTCGAGCCCGCTGTGGACGGCGGCTTCGTTTATCCCGGTGTATGGCGGCGATATCAATGCGGCCCGCACCATGATTGACGCCCTGTCCGATGTCTCGAGCAATGCGCTGGTTCCCATGGCCGATAACCTTTCGCAGGCTACGCCCGGCAAACTGTTCCAGGACGGCATGATTAACGTGTCCGCGCTGCAGGCGGTCGCCGATTCGCTTTCCAGCAGCTCGAAGGTGTTCAAGAGCGCCAACGAGAAGATCCAGGGCATTGGCGATACTCATATTTCCCAGGTGACCGAGCTGGTCGATAAGGCCAAGGACGGCTTTGCCACCCTCAACGGCGCGGTTGACGCGGCGGAGAAGGTCGCCCCCGTCCTCCCCCAGATGCTCGGCGCCAACGGCCAGACGCGCAACTACCTTATGTACGCCATGAACAACGTCGAGATTCGTGCTTGCGGCGGCTTTGGCGGTTCGCAGGGCCTGATTTCGGTCACTGACGGCCAGATGTCGATTGGCGAGTTTGTTCCCCGCATTGGACTCAGCGAGGATGAGGCAGTCGAGAGCGTCGACGAAGAGGATGAGGCGCTGTTCGGCAACCACAGTAACCTGTACAACTCGGGCAATACCTATTCGCCTGATTGGCCCCGCAACTCGCAGCGTGTCGCCGCGCTGTGGAAGTCCCAGTATGGACAGGACGTTGATGGCGTCATCGGTATCGACCCGGTGTTCCTGCAGTATCTGCTGGGCCTGGTCGGTAATGTCTCGCTGCCCGACGGAACGGTTGTCGACGGCACCAACGCCGCAAAGGTCCTCATGCACGATGTGTACTGGAACTATCCGGTCGAGGAGTCGGACGGCATCTTTGCATCCGTCGCCAGCGCTGCCTTCGACAAGATCCTTGGCGGTATCGGCGATGTCGATGTTACGAAGCTTGTCAGCGCCGTTGAGCGCGGTGCCGAAGAGGGCCGTCTGATCGCGTGGATGAGAAACGATGATGAGCAGAATGCCATCAAAGAGACGGGCATTGACGCTTCGCTGCCCGATCCGGATGACCCGAGTGCCGATCCTGTTGCCGGCGTTTACTTTAACAACCTGAGCTTCTCCAAGCTCGACTGGTACCTGAACGCCGATACGCAGATTGGCCAGGGCATCAAGAACGGTGACGGCACGTGCTCCTATCGCATCACCGTTACCCTGACGAACATCATGACGCAGGAGGAGGCTGGCAAGCTGCCCGACTACGTTGCGGCGAGCGCACCCGATGCCGCGCGTGACGACGAGCGTCTGAATGTCTCGTTGTTTGCCCCGACGGGCGGCAACATTACTGATCTGACCGTCGAGGGCACCCAGTTTGGTCTTGGCGCCGCCACGTGGCATGGAATCCCCTTCTATTCGGGCACCGTTGACCTGCATGCTGGCGAGACGACGACGATCACGTATACGCTGACCACGTCGGCCGAGGCGGGGGACAAGCCGCTTACGCTGCGTCAGACTCCTACATGCCAGGCGGCTCGCGACAGCGCGTCGGCGTAGGGTTTTTCTGGTAGCGCAGATAATCGAGTACCATTTTGGGGCGGACAGGCAATCTGTTCGCCCCTATTTTGTAAGGAGAGCGCATGAAGTACTTTGGCACCGACGGCTTTCGCGGTGAGGCCAACGTTGGGCTGACGGTAGAGCACGCTTATAAGATTGGCCGTTTTGTGGGCTGGTATTACGGCGCCAACCGCGAGCGCAAGGCACGCGTCATCGTGGGCAAGGACACGCGTCGCTCGAGCTATATGTTCGAGGCGGCGCTGGTGAGCGGCCTGGTCGCGAGCGGTGCGGACGCCTATATGCTGCACGTGATCCCCACGCCGGGCGTAGCGCATCAGACTGTGGAAGGCTGCTTCGATTGCGGCATCATGATCAGCGCGAGCCACAACCCGTTTTGCGATAACGGCATTAAGCTCGTCAACAGCGACGGCTTTAAGATGGACGAGGACGTGCTGGAGCTCATCGAGGACTACATCGATGGCAAGAGCGAAGTTCCGCTGGCCACGGGCAACCACATCGGTGCCACGGTGGACTACATGCAGGGCCGCAACCGCTACATTGCTTCGCTCATTGCAAGTGCGAACTTTTCGCTGCAGGGCGTCAAGATCGGTATCGACTGCGCCAACGGCTCGGCATCCTCGGTGGCCAAGCCGGTGTTCGACGCACTGGGCGCCGATGTGCGCGTGATCAATGCCGCGCCCGACGGCTTTAACATCAATGTCGACTGCGGCTCTACGCATATTGAGCGCCTGCAGCGCCACGTGGTGGAGCAGGGCCTGGATGTGGGTTTTGCCTACGATGGCGATGCCGACCGCTGCCTGGCCGTGGACGAGCGCGGCCGCGTGGTCGACGGTGACCAGATCCTGTACGTGTGCGGTGTGTACCTGAACAAGCACGGGCGTCTCTCGGGCGGTACCGTGGTGCCGACGATCGCCAGCAACTTTGGCCTGATCAAGTCGTTGGAGCTTGCCGGTCTGAGCGCCGTGACCAGCGGCGTGGGCGACCGTCACGTGTATGCCAAGATGCGCGAGGGCGGTTACAGCTTGGGCGGCGAGCAGACGGGCCATACGATCTTTGGCGATATCGAGCGCACGGGCGACGGCATTATGACCTCGCTGCGCGTGATGGAAGTGATTCGTGCTGAGCGCGAGACGCTCTCGCAGCTCACGGCTCCGTGCAAGCTGCTGCCGCAGGCGCAGGTGGCCGTGCGCGTGGCGGACAAGGACGCCGCACTCGAGAACATGGGCGTGCAGAACGCCATCGCCGAGGCCGAGGCGTCGCTGGCGGGCGAGGGCCGCGTACTCGTGCGCAAGAGCGGAACCGAGTCGGTAATCCGCGTGCTGGCCGAGGCGCCCGACCAAGCATCCGCCGATGCCGCCATGAAGCGCATCGCCGCCGCGCTGGAAGCTCTGTAAGGTAGTCATTGGGGACGTTCTTAAACAACTAGGTGGAAAGGGGGCGCCGCGGATTGGTTCCGCGGCGTCCCCTTTGCGTTGGCGTGTCGGTTATGCCTTACAGCTCGTAGAGCGTGGTGAACTTGTCCTGCAGGTAGCTGCAGTAGTAGCGGGCATCGAACGCCATGCCGCACGCGCCCTTGATGAGCTCCGGCGCGTCCTTGGCGCGGCCCCACTGCCAAATGTGCTCGCCCAGCCAGGCACGGACGGGCGCCAGATCGCCGCTCGCGCAGGCACCGGTAAGGTCGATGCCGTCGCGGCACATGGCCGGCACGAACATGGCGTCGTAGGCGCTGCCCAGCGCATAGGTGGGGAAGTAACCAAACGAGCCACCGCTCCAGTGTGTATCCTGCAGGCACCCGTGCGTGTCGTCAGGAACGGGAATGCCCAGGTACTCGTTCATAAAGCGATTCCAAAGTGCGGGGATGTCCTTGGCCGTGGCCTCGCCGGCAAACAGCATGCGCTCGATCTCGTAGCGCACCATAACGTGCAGCGGATAGGTGAGCTCGTCGGCCTCGGTGCGGATCAACGACGGCTGCGCGATGTTCACGGCACGGTAGAGCGTGTCCTCGTCGACGCCGCCGTAGACCTCGGGTGCGTGTCGGCGCAGCACCTCGAGCAGCGGTCCCATAAAGGCGCGGCTGCGACCCACGGTGTTCTCAAAGAAGCGGCTCTGGCTCTCGTGGATGCCCATGGAGGTACCACCCTCAAGACAGGTGCGCGCATAGACAGGATTGACGCCCAGCTCGTACATGGCGTGTCCTGCCTCGTGGATGATGCTGAAGACGTTGGAGATGCAGTCGTTCTCGTAGATGTGCGTCGCGATGCGCGCATCACCCACGGCAAAGCCCTCGCTAAACGGGTGCTCGGTAAAGGCGAGCGTGGTGTCGTCCAGGTTCAGGCCGACAAGCTTCATCAGATCGAAGCTCATGGCACGCTGGGCAGCCTCGGGCACGCGGGCATGCAAAAAGTCGGCAGCGGGCTGCTGGCCGCGCTCGCCGATGGCGTGCACGAGCGGCACGACCGTGGCCTTGACCTCCTCGCAAAACGCGTCGAAGCTCTTGGCGGAAAGGCCGCGCTCGTACTGGTCGAGCCAAACATCGTAGGGGTCGCGCTTGGGATCCATGAGCTCTGCCTGATGCTTAAGTTGGGCGACGATTCTATCCACATAGGGCTCAAAGCTCGCCCAGTCGTTGGCCGTCTTGGCTTTGTGCCACACGGCGTCGGCCTCGCAGGTGAGCCTGGTCCAGGCCTCGGCCTCCTCGGTAGGAATAACGCTTGCCTCGCGTTGATCGCGGCCGAGCACGCGGATCTCGTCAAGCAGCTGCGGGTCGTCGATCTTGCCGCCGGCGACGGTCTCGCGTGCCAGCGAGTACACGAGTTCGACAGACTTTTCGCTGGTCAGGAGCTTATGGTGCTCGCCGGCAAGGGTGCCCATGGCGTCGGCACGGGCGGCGGCACCGTTGGCGGGAGCAATAGTCGCGCCGTCAAACTCGGCAATCTTGAGCAGGTACTCGCGAGTCCACAGCTTGCCCTCGAGCTTGCGGAATTTTTTGACGGCCTTATCGACTTTAGCGGCCTTGACGCCCTTGGCAGCCTTTGCCACGGCGGCCTGGGCCTTCTTATCGAGTTTCTTTCCCATACCGTATCCTTAATCTCGCAGGTCGAGCGCCGCAGGTGGGCGCGCGGCCAGTTTGCACAGCTACCTGCCTTGTACCCAGCGCGAACAAAACGGAACGCGGCGATATGCTCGCAGAATGTGTTATCCTATAGCCCAATGCGTTGACGGAGAGGGTTTTGCCCGTCGCGTCGCCGGCAAGAGAGGGAAGGTCATGGGCTGCAAGCCTTCCTGCGGTGGCAAGGGCCAAGCGTTCACTCCCGAGCAGCAACCTCAACGGGCACGCGGCCAGCGGCGGCGAAGCCCCAGTAGGGAAGCCGTGAGCCTCGCGACAAGGGGCAAAGAGTGGGCGCGGCGGGCCAGACATCCGCCGGGTCAAACAAGGTGGTACCGCGGAATTCAACCGTCCTTGGGCAATGCACATGCCCGAGGGCGGTTTTTTGTTACCGAACCGGGCCGCGTTTTCGCAACGTCAGACGGCGGCAGCCGCCTCGGCAAGCGGGGAACGCGAGAGACGAAAGGGAAGACATGAGTCTGATTGATGATCTGGTCAAACTCGAGGAAGAGGCCAAGGAGCTCGTCACTAGCGCCGACGACGCCGCCAAGCTCGAGGCTGCGCGCGTTGAGCTGCTCGGTCGCAAAGGCCGTATCACCGGCCTGATGCGCATGATGGGCAAACTCGCCCCCGAGGATCGTCCCATGATGGGCAAGCGCGCCAACGAGATGCGCCAGCTGATCGAGGGCATGCTCGACGAGCGCACCACCGAGATGAAGGCCGCCGCCCTCAAGCACGCACTCGAGCACGAGGCCGTCGACATCACGCTGCCGGGCATCCGTCCGCAGATCGGTCACCAGCACCTGATCAAGCAGATCATCGAGGAGGCCGAGGACATCTTCTGCGGCATCGGCTACACCGTCGAGTCCGGCCCCATGGTCGATACTTCCTACTACAACTTCACTGCGCTCAACGCCCCCATGGATCACCCGAGCCGCTCGGTCCGCGATACCTTCTACGTGGTCGATAACAACCCCGGCAGCGTCGCGCACCCCGAGGCTCACGCCCATGGCGAGTCCGACGTGCTGCTGCGCACCCAGACCTCGGGCGTGCAGATTCACACCATGGAGTCGCAGAAGCCGCCCATCTACATGATCTGCCCGGGCACCGTCTACCGTCCCGACACGGCCGACGCCTGCCACCTGCCGCAGTTCAACCAGATCGAAGGCCTGGTCGTCGACGAGGGTATCACCTTTGGCGACCTGAAGGGCACGCTCGACTACTTTGTTAAGTGCATGTTTGGCGAGGACCGCAAGACGCGCTACCGTCCGCACTTCTTCCCCTTCACCGAGCCGAGCTGCGAGGTGGACGTGAGCTGCCACGTCTGCGGCGGCAAGGGCTGCAACTTCTGCAAGCACAGCGGCTGGATCGAGATCTTGGGCTGCGGCATGGTCGACCCCAACGTCCTGATCAACTGCGGCATCGACCCCGAGAAGTATACCGGCTTCGCCTTTGGCATTGGCGCCGAGCGCGTCGCGGCACTGCGCTACGACCTGCCCGACCTCAGAACTCTCATGACTGGCGATATGCGCTTCTTGAATCAGTTCTAGGCTGCGGCTTGCCCAAGCACGGCACTTCGGCGCTCATTCGTCGCTTGCGTACCAAAGTACGCGGCGCTCCTTTTTAGGGCCGATCTGCCGCACTTGGACAACCCTCGCTTTGTAAGGAATGTTCACAAAGTTGAAGTTTCCACCTGCATCTCTTCGCAGGCTTTCAGTATGAAAGGAGAGCTAGATGCGTGTTTCTTACGACTGGCTCAAGACCATGATCGATATTCCGGAGGATCCCAAGACCCTTTCGGACGAATATATCCGTACCGGCACCGAGGTCGAGGCGATCGACACCGTGGGCGAGTCCTTCGACCACGTGGTGACCGCCCAGGTGCTCACCAAGACCCCGCACCCCGATAGCGACCACATGTATGTGTGCTCGGTCGACGTGGGTGACAAGAACCTCGACGCCGACGGCAACCCCGCTCCGCTGCAGATCGTCTGCGGCGCGCAGAACTTCGAGGCCGGTGACCACATCGTCACGGCCATGATCGGCGCTGTCCTGCCCGGCGACGTCAAGATCAAGAAGAGCAAGCTTCGCGGCGTCGTGTCCATGGGCATGAACTGCTCCGCGCGCGAGCTCGGCCTGGGCGGCGACCACTCCGGCATTATGATCCTGCCCGAGGATACGCCCTGCGGCATGCCGTTTGCCGAGTACGTGGGCTCGAGTGATACCGTGCTCGACTGCGAGATCACGCCCAACCGCCCCGACTGCCTGTCCATGATCGGCATGGCCCGCGAGACCGGTGCCATCTTCGACCGCGATTTCCACGTTGAGCTGCCCGCTATCAAGGCGGAGACCGGCCGTGCGACCGACGACGAGCTTTCCGTCGAGATTGCCGACGAGGGCCTGTGCGACCGCTACGTCGCCCGCATCGTGCGCAACGTGAAGGTCGGCCCGTCGCCCGACTGGATGGTCAAGCGCCTTAACGCCCTGGGCGTGCGCCCGCACAACAATATCGTCGACATCACCAACTATGTGATGATGCTCACCGGTCAGCCGCTGCACGCCTTTGACCTGGACACCTTTGCCGAGCGCGATGGCAGGCGCCGCGTGGTGGTTCGCGCCGCCCAGCAGGACGAGAAGTTCACGACGCTCGACGGCGAGGAGCGTGTGCTCGATGCCGGCATGGGCCTCATCACCGACGGCGAGCGCCCTGTGGCGTTGGCCGGCGTTATGGGCGGCATGGATTCCGAGATCGAGGACGATACCGTCGATGTGATGGTCGAGAGCGCCTGCTTCAACGCCGGTCGCACCTCGCACACCAGCCGCGATCTGTCGCTGATCTCCGACGCCTCCATTCGCTTTGAGCGCCAGGTTGACGAGACCGGCTGCGTGGATGTTGCCGACATTGCCTGCGCGCTGATTGAGGAGATCGCCGGCGGCGAGGTCGCCCCCGGCTATGTGGACGTGTTCCCCGCGCCCAAGACCATCGACAGCATCAAGCTGCGCCTGGCCCGCGTGCACGCCATCTGCGGTGCCGACATCGAGTCCGACTTTATCGAGCGCTCGCTCACCCGCCTGGGCTGCACCGTCGAGCGCGACGGCGAAGACTTTATGGTTACCCCGCCGAGCTTCCGCCCCGACCTGCCGCGCGAGATTGACCTGATCGAGGAGGTCCTGCGCCTGTGGGGCATGGGCCGCGTGACGGCGACCATCCCGGCTGCCAAGAACCACATTGGCGGCCTGACCCGCGAGCAGAAGCTCACCCGTAAGGTCGGCGAGATCCTGCGCGCCTGCGGCCTCAACGAGACCACGACTTTCGGCTTTGCCGCCCCGGGTGACCTGGAGAAGATCGGTATGCCCACCGAGGGCCGCGGTTGCCCCGTGGTGCTCATGAACCCGCTGGTAGCCGAGCAGACCGAGATGCGTCGTTCGCTGCTGCCGGGCCTGCTGCAGTCCGTGGCCTACAACGAGGCGCACGGTACGCCCAACGTGCACCTGTACGAGGTCGGCAGCCTGTTCCACGGTCGCGAGAACGCCAGCCTGCCCAAGGAGACCAAGTCCGTGGCGGGTGTGCTCTCGGGCCAGTGGAGCGAGCGGTCCTGGAACATGAAGTACCGCAAGCTGCGCTTCTTCTTTGGCAAGGGCATTGTCGAGGAGCTGCTCGCCCAGCTGCGCATCGAGAAGGTTCGCTTCCGTCCCGCCGAGGGCGAGGGCTATGCCTTCTTGCAGCCGGGCCGTGCCGCCGAGGTTCTGTCCGGCGGCACCGTGCTGGGCTGGGTCGGCGAGATTCACCCCAAGGCGCGCGAGGCTATGGGCATCGATGAGGTCGTCGTTGCCTTTGAGCTCGACTTGGACAAGCTGATCAAGGGCGCCCGCAACCAGGAGAACTACCGCGAGTTCTCGCAGTACCCGGCCGTTGAGCACGACCTTGCTATCGTGGTCGACAACACTGTGACCTGCGAGGATCTTGAGCGTCGTATTACGAGTGCCGGCGGCAAGCTGCTCGAGGGCGTGCGTCTGTTCGATGTCTACCGCGATCCGGTCCGCATCGGAGCGGGCAAGAAGTCCATGGCCTTTGCGCTTACGTATCGCTCCGACGACCACACGCTCACCAGCGAAGAGGTCGAAAAGGCGCACCAGAAGATCGTCACCAAGGTGTGCAAGGGCGTAAACGGCGAGGTCCGCGGCTAGGTCCTGCGCTGGGGTATGGGTTGGTGGCGACTGCTGCCGAATCCTACAAGACCGTTATGCTCGGTATAAGGCACTGCTGAGCCTGCATATATGACACGCGCATTACATAACGGCGTGCTGCTTTGTCGGCAGTGCGCCGTTTTGCTATGATAGCCCGCGGCGTGTTACGAATCTGACAATACGTAACACTGGCAAGGTGATTCAAGCGGCGTTGCAATTCTGTGCGCCGATAACCGGGAGGCGTACATGCACATTCCAGATAATTATCTGTCCCCGCAGACCGATGCCGTCATGGCGGTGGCGATGGTGCCCGTTTGGGTCCACTGCATCAAGAAGGTGCGCGCCACGCTCGATCGCGAGCATATGGCTTTCCTGGGCATCTGCGCCGCGTTCTCCTTCCTGCTCATGATGTTCAACGTGCCGCTGCCTGGCGGCACCACAGGCCACGCCGTCGGCGGCGCCCTCATTGCGCTGCTGCTAGGCCCCGAGGCCGCGGCTATCGCTGTCTCGGTCGCGCTGGCGCTGCAGGCGCTGCTGTTTGGCGACGGCGGCATCCTGTCCTTTGGCGCCAACTGCTTTAACATGGCCTTCGTGCTGCCGTTTGCCGCTGCTATCGTGTTTCGTGCGCTCAACAGCCGTTTGCATGGCAAGGGCTGGGGCACCTCGGTTTCGGCCGTCGTAAGCGGCTGGGTCGGCCTGTGCCTGGCGGCCCTGTGCGCGGCAATCGAGTTTGGTATTCAGCCGATGCTCTTTACCAACGCTTCGGGCGCGCCGCTGTACTGCCCCTTCCCGCTGTCCGTGGCTATTCCGGCCATGTTGATCCCGCATATGCTGGTTGCCGGCGTGATCGAGGGCGTGGCGACGGCCGCCATCTACGGTTTCATTAAGAAGACGGCGCCGAGTGTTATCGTCGGGCCCGAGGCCGTCGATGGACAGCTTGCCGGCGATGGTACTGCCAAGAAGACCTCGCTGGTCCCCACGCTCATTCTGGTCGCCGTGCTTGTCGTGGCTACGCCGTTCGGCTTGCTTGCCACAGGTGACGCATGGGGCGAGTGGGACGCCGAGGGCGCCGCGACCGCCGTTCAGGAGGCTGGTGACGACAGTCTGCAGGCTTCGGTCGGCCTCGATACCCCGACCTTTGCCGACGCTCTGCCTACGGGTGATTACCTGCAGGCCTATTCCGAGGAGCAGGGTCTTGGCTTTGCCGGTCAGGCTGCCATGTATATCCTGTCCGGCGTGATTGGCGTGGCGGTGCTTACCACCGCATTCCGTCTGATCTCGCTGACGGTTAAGGAAAGCGGTGCTCATGGCAATAGCCGAGCTGCCTAGCTGGCTTGCGGTCGAGCAGCGTTACGAGCCCGTGGGGGCTCGGCATCGCGTGATACAAAAGAATGTCCTGCACCTGGCGAGCCTGCTTGAGCGGGTTCGCCTGGGTGGGGGCTGTCTCTTATACACATCTCCGAGCCCACGAGACGCTACGCTATCT
>CABRIC010000030.1 GCA_902470905.1 uncultured Collinsella sp.
CTACACCGTTGGCGAGGATTGTTTTACCGAGTTGCCCGCCGCACTGGCAGAGTACGGAGCGACCAAGGTCGCCATCATCGGCGGCAAGCGAGCCCTGACTGCGGCGCTGCCGGGCATCGAGGCTGCGCTGGCAGGCACCGACGTCGAGATTCTGGAGACGCGCGTCTACGGCACCAACAGCACGCGCGCCAATATCGCCAAGGTCGTGAACTCCCCCGCTTGCCAGCAGGCAGACGTGCTTATCGCCTGTGGCGGCGGCAAGGCACTCGACACCGTGAAGACCGCAGCCATCGAGCTCAAGAAGATCGTCTTCACCGTCCCGACGATCTGTTCCAACTGCTCGGCCGCGACCGCCATTGCCGTCGTGTACAACGACGACGGCTCGCTCGAGGGATATTCGTACCCCAACCGACCTGCGCATATCTTCATCAACCCCAAGATTATCGCCGAAGCTCCGGCGGAGTACTTCTGGGCCGGCGTGGGCGATGCCCTGTCCAAGCAGCCCGAGGTCGAATACGCCACGAGCGCCGGTAATTTGGAGCATACCGCCGGTCTTGGCCTGGCACTCGCCCACACCTGCTCCGAGCCGCTGTTTACCTATGGCGTCCAGGGTCTTGAGGACGTGCGCCAGGACCTGTCGAGCGAGGCCGTCAAGCAAATCGCACTCGATATCGTGGTCAATACGGGCTATGTCTCGAACCTGACGAACCAGAACGATTACTACTACAACTCGAGCGTGGCGCACGCATTCTACAACGCCACATGCAGCATTCCGCGCGAGGGCACCTACCTGCACGGCGAAGTCGTGAGCCTGGGCGTGCTCGTGCTGTTCGCCTATACGGGCGATACCGAGAACCTTGAGCACTACGCGGCCTTTAACAAGCAGATGGGCCTGCCCGTGACGCTTGAGCAGGTCGGGCTTTCCGAGTCCGATATCCCGGCCCTGTGCGAGTACGCGCACGCCACCAACGAGTGGAAGCAGGGCAACCCCGAGCCCTTCACCGATGAAAAGTTCGCCGCCGCCATCAAGGCCGCAAACGCCTACGGCCACACGCTCTAGGCCTAGCCCAAAACCACCACAAGGAAGCAGCACCTTTGTGGTGGTTCTTTATTGCTCCAGCATGCTGGGGTCGAACTCGCTAGCCGGGATCACGCGATAACCGTGGCGGAGCAGTAAATCAACGAAGACGCCGTTGCCCGCCGTAAGGGTGCCGCTGAATGTTCCGTCGTAGATGCGACCCGCGCCGCACGAGGGACTACGGTCCTGCAGGATGCACGCGGCGATCTCTTCCGGCCCGCCCGCCTGCTCGCACATATCGAGCGCTCGTTGGGCACCCAGGCGAAATTCGCGATCGACCGAGATGCCCTCGCAGGTACGAACCTCTCCGTTCACAATCTCGGACGGCTTGCGCGGCGTGGGCAGGCCCCCAAAGACCTCAGGGCACACCAAGAGGACCTCGGTCCCTGTACGCTCGCAGGCCTCGACCAACTCGCGATGGTAGTTGTCGAGCCCGTTATACTTGCAGCTCTCGCCCATCAAGCAGGCGCTCACCACGATCTTCATTTCAATCCCTCTCAAGCAAAACGCCCCATTTGAGAAAGCTGCTCAAATGGGGCGTCGGCGTTTACTGGCTCGGCCGCGGCTTTACTGCTGCTTGGGCATCAGCGGATTCTCACGCGTGAGGAGGTTCATGAACTCCTCGCCCGTGATGGTCTCCTTCTTGTACAGATAACGAGCCAGCTCATGGAGCTTGAACTTGTTCTCCTTGAGGATCTGCAGAGCGCGATCGTGCGCGCCCTCGATCAGCTTAGTGACAATCGCGTCCACACGCTCGGCCGTACCGGGGGCGCAGGTGAGCGACGTGTCCTGATTGAGATACGCGTTCTGCACGGTACCGAGCGCCATCATGCCAAACTCGTCGGACATACCAAAGCGAGTCACCATATTGCGGGCGAGCTTGGTAGCCTGCTCGATATCGTTGGCGGCACCGGTCGTCATCTCGCCAAAGATGAGCTCCTCGGCCGCGCGACCACCGCAGTAGACGGCAAGCTTGTCCAGCACCTCCTGGCGCGTAGTCAGGAAGCGTTCGTCCTCCTCGACCTGCATGGTGTAGCCCAGAGCGCCGCTCGTGCGCGGCACGATGGTGATCTTGGTAACCGGCGCGGAACCCTTTTGGCGGGCAGCGACGATGGCATGGCCGATCTCGTGGTAGGAAACGACCTGCTTCTCGTGGTCGGAAAGCACCGTAGACTTACGCTGTTGGCCGGCAATGACGACCTCCACCGACTCCTCGAAGTCGTCCTGGGTTGCACGCTTGCGACCCTCGCGAACGGCGCGCAGGGCGCCCTCGTTGATGATATTGGCCAGGTCGGCGCCCGAGGCACCGGGCGTGGCGCGGGCAATCGCGGTCAAATCGATCGGCGGCTGGGTCTTCACGCTCTTGGCGTGGAGCTCGAGGATGTTCTTACGACCGGTCAGATCAGGCAACTCGACGGGGATGCGGCGGTCAAAACGACCGGGGCGCAGCAGTGCGGGATCGAGGCTGTCGGGACGGTTGGTGGCAGCGAGGACAACGATACCCTTGTGGTTATCGAAGCCGTCCATCTCGGTCAGCAGCTGGTTGAGCGTCTGCTCACGCTCGTCGTTGCCGCTAAAGCCGCCGCCATCGCGCTTCTTGCCGATGGTATCGATCTCATCGATAAAGACGATACACGGGGCCTTTTCCTTGGCCTGCTTAAACAGGTCACGCACCTTAGCAGCGCCGCGACCGACAAACATCTCAACGAACTCAGAGCCCGAAATGCTAAAGAACGGAACGCCCGCCTCGCCGGCCACAGCCTTAGCGAGCAGGGTCTTACCGGTACCCGGAGGGCCGACAAGAAGAGCGCCACGCGGCAACTTGGCGCCGATCTCCTCATAGCGCTGCGGCTTCTCCAGAAAGTCGACGACCTCCTTGAGAGACTCCTTGGCCTCTTCCTGGCCGGCGACGTCCTTAAAGGTCACGCCCACGTCCTTGGAGGCGATCACACGCGCGCCGGACTTACCCAGTCCGCCGCCGCCAAAACCGCCGCCGCCAAAGTTCATCGACGGGCCGTCATCGCCCATGGCCTTCTTCATGCGACGATTGAGCCACCAACCGATGAGGAAGAAAATCGCCATGGGAAGAATGAGTGTGAGCAGGTAGTAGGTCATCAAACCCGAGTTTTTATCGGGAACGACCGACTCCAGCGAAGCGCCAGATTCAAGCACGCGATCGGTAAAGCCCGCGTCATTCGGCACACCGGTCGTCTTGTAGGCGATGTTCTCGTCCTCGCCCTTCTTGGTGTAATAAATCGAGTAATCGTCCGTGTTGTACTCGACCTTGTCGACACTCTTCTTATCGAGCGCTTTGACAAACGTCGAGTAATCGGTCTTCGTAATCTGCTGCGTGTGACCGATGTTAGGGAACAGAACGGTCGAGAGCACGAGGTAGACGACGAAGGCGATGAGCACGTAGAGGATCATATTCCGTCTACGCTTGTTGTCATCCATCTCCATCTGCTTGAACTCCATCTACTGGGGTTAATAATGCTTTCTAGAATACCCAACCCGGACGGCGATAAACCGACGCCGGGCACGAAAAGACAGAGATGGCATCACTGGAAGTCGGCAAGGTTCAAATCTATACGGGCGACGGCAAGGGCAAGACGACGGCTGCTTTGGGGCGCGAGAGGATGTCGAGGAACTGATCGCGATGAAGCCCGCCACCACGGAGCTCGTGCTCACCGGCCGGGGCTTGCTGCCCCTCGCGAACCTCGCCGACCTTGTCACCGAAATGCGCCCCATCAAACACTACTTCGACGAAGGACTCCTAGCCCGCCAAGGCATCGAATACTAGCCATTGGGGACGTCCCGAATGGCTAGGCGGTGGCGCGGCCGAGCCAGTTGCCGCTGTGATGGTAGACGGTGAACATCATGGCGGTGATTACCCAGGTTACGGGGTAGACAAGCAGCAGGTGCTCAAGCGAAGGATCAAACGGCATGATCGCAAACACCCAGATCACCCTCAAGACAACGGTGCCAAAGATGGTGAGCATCATAGGCTGCAAGCTCACGCCAGCGCCGCGAATGGAGCCCGACGCGTTCTCGATAATCGAGAAGATCGCGTAGAACGGCGCGATGAAATGAAGAATCGTCGTGGTGTACGCCGAAATCGAAACATCGTCGACAAACAGACGCGACAACGGACCCGAGAACACCAGCAACACGGCAGACAGGCCACCAATGAGCATAAACGACAGCACGAGCGACGTGTGGTATCCCTTTCGCATGCGCTCGTAGTTGCGCGCGCCAAAGTTCTGTGCCGAAAACGTGGTAATCGACACGCCAAGCGCCTCGGTAACCATCCAGACAATGCCATCTAAGCGGCCCGAAAGACCCCACGCCGTGGTGACATCGGCACCAAACGAGTTGACCGATACCTGAATCAAAACGTTGGAAATCGAATACGCAGCAGACTGAAAGCCAAGCGGCAGACCACACGAGATCATACTCTTACAAATGCCAGGATCAATGCCGAGTTTGGACAGTGAAAGCCGCCACGCACCCGGTGCGTGCATCATACGAATCACGATCATCGTGGCGTTGGAGCAAATGGTCAGCGCCACCGCGATGCCGCAGCCCAAAGCCTCCATATGAAGCACGGCAACGAAGATGACGTCCAGCACCGCATTAACAAGGCAGCCGGAAGCGATGATCACAGCAGGCCCGCGCGTGTCGCCCACGGCGCGCAGCAGTGCCGTTCCCATATTGAGCAGCAGTGCCGCAACCATCGCGGCAAAATAACAGCGAGCATAGGCCACGCCCTCGGCCAATAGTTCATGCGGCGTGTTCATAAGCACCAGCATGGGCTCAACGAACACTATGCCAAGAATCGAGAAAACGATACCGCCCACCAGCGCGAGCGTCATGGCTGTATGGACCGAACGACTCAGTCGCTCATCATCGTGCTGACCAAAATACTGACCGGTAATGACCGCGCAGCCGGCGCCGACGCCAACGCAAAAGCCAATGCAGAGCTCGGTGAGCACCATCGTAGCTTGAATGCCACCTAGCGCGAGCTTGCCGCCAAACTGACCGACGATATAGGTACCGATAAGCGTGTAGGCCTGCTGAAAAAACGAACTAAAAAAGATGGGAACGCACAGCGAAAGCAGCTGCTGCCAAATAACACCCTGTGTTACATCGATAGCCGTAGATTTCTTAGCCACACGCCCTCCCCAAAAGCGTACGTCAACCGACAAAACAGTAATTAAAGACCTAAGCTAATAGCAGCTTAGCACCGACCGACGTCGACCGAAACACCCCGAGTCAGAGCCCGGTGCAAACTATCTGCCTAGTGATACAGCCCCGGCTGGTAGTGATACTCGTTGCTCACGTGCGGGCACAGCTGCCAAAAGGCGACGGCACTCGCCGCGGCCACGTTGAGCGAATCGACCCCGTGCGCCATCGGAATACGCACGGCTCGGTCGCAGCCCGCGATAGTCTTGGCGCCCAGGCCGGCACCCTCGGTGCCCATAAAGATCGCCAGGCGATCAACCTCCTGCAGCACGGGATCGTCCAGCGAAACGGAGTCGTCCGTCAGTGCCATCGCAGCGCACGAAAAACCGGCTTCGTGCAGTGCCGCCAGGCCATCGTACGGCCACACACGAGCCTCGCTGCCAATACGCGTCCACGGCACCTGAAACACCGTGCCCATGCTCACGCGGGCCGAGCGACGGTACAGCGGGTCGCAGCACGTCGGACTGACCAAAATACCGTCGACATTGAGCGCGGCGGCCGAGCGGAAAATCGCACCCACGTTCGTGTGGTCGACAATACCCTCGAGCACGCACACGCGCACCGGGCGATCCCCCGCCGCCTCAACGACGCCACCCAAGAACTCATCAACCGGAATCTGCCGCGGGCGACGAAACGCCGCGAGCGCACCGCGCGTCACGTTAAAGCCCGTCAGCTGCTCCATGAGTTCCATGGAAGCCACGAACACAGGAACCGGACCTGCGCCCTCGCGCACAACCAGGCGCTCAAACAGCGGCATCATCTGGTCGAGCCAGCGTTCGCCCAAAAGAAAGCTCACCGGCTCATATCCGGCGCGAACCGCGCGCTCGATAACCTTGGCACTCTCGGCGATAAAGATGCCCTTTTGCGGCTCTAGCACGCAGCGCAGTTCACGCTCGGTCAGTCGCACGTAGGCATCGAGCCGCTCGTCCTCGAGCGAATCAATTCGCAGAACCTCAACGGCATCAGTCATAGCAGCCTGCCCGCACCCTTCTTTACAGCACATCTATACCAAACGAGGCGACGCTAAGCGCCGCCCCATACATTCAATCAACCCGATAATACCGTTCACGCCAGGCGATTTACGCCTCAACGCGACGATACGTCACGAACTCATAATCGA
The DNA here is from genome assembly GCA_902470905.1 of uncultured Collinsella sp. Lineage (GTDB taxonomy): Bacteria > Actinomycetota > Coriobacteriia > Coriobacteriales > Coriobacteriaceae > Collinsella. Next base: position 6,441 of record CABRIC010000030.1, read on the forward strand.
CACCCTCGTCGCCCTCGCCCGAGGCAATCGTGGCAACACCGCCACGCCACGCAATCTCCCACGCGGGATCGGCGTCCAAATCGGGAAAGTACGTGTCCACGGCATGAGTGCAATGGTTGTGCGTGACCTCGGCCTCGGCGCAATACGGCAAAAACTGCCGATACACCTCGCCGCCACCGATCACCCAGGCAACGGGCTCATCGGCAACCGCGGCGAGCGCCTCGTCGATGCTATGCACCACGTCGACGCCCTCGACAGCAAAATCCTCGTCGCGGGTAAGCACGATATTGCGACGGTTCTTGAGTGGACGCCCACCGGGAAAACTCAGCAGCGTCTTGCGCCCCATGATGACCGGGCAGCCCTTGGTGCAGGCCACAAAATGGCGCATGTCGGCGCGATTGGACACCACCATGTCGCCCTCGCACCCAATGCCCCAATCGTCACACACGGCAACGATAGCAGATAGCTTACACGTCATGAGCACCACCTACACCGCAATGGGAATGTTCTTGACCTGCGGGCCGTGCTCATAGCCCTCGACGATCAGGTCATCGGTCGTAAACGCATAGAAGTCATGCACATCGGGGTTGAGCGTTACCTTGGGTGCCGCAAACTGCGGACGCTCGATAAGTTCGCGGACAATATCGACATGACGGTCGTAGATATGGGCGTCGGCGATCACATGCAGCAGCTCGCCGGGAATCATATCGATCGACTGCGCAACCATCATCAGCAAGATGGCGTACTGGCACACATTCCAGTTGTTCGCGGCCAAAATGTCCTGGCTGCGCTGGTTGAGAATCATGTTGAGCGTCGGCTTGTCGTCCTGCGGGCGCTGCGTGACGTTATAGGTCACGCTGTACGCGCACGGATACAGGTGCATCTCGGACAGGTCGCTAAACACATACATGTTGGTCATGATGCGGCGACTGTACGGTGTGTGCTTAAGATCGTACAGCACTCGGTCCATCTGGTCGAAATCGCCCTCGGCATAATGGCTCTTCTGGCCAATCTGGTACCCGTAGGCCTTGCCGATGGAGCCGGTCTCGTCGGCCCACTCATCCCAAATATGGCTGTTGAGGTCATGGACGTTATTGGACTTCTTTTGATAGATCCACAAAATCTCGTCCATCGCAGACTTAAGCGCCGTGCGGCGCAGGGTGAGCGCAGGGAACTCCTCGCGCAGGTCGTAGCGCGCCGTAACGCCAAAGTTTTTAATGGTATAGGCAGGGGTGCCGTCCTCCCACACCGGACGGACCTTTTGGCCCTCGGTGGTGGTGCCATGGTCCAGAATGTCGCGGCACATGGATACAAACTGTTGATCAGCTTTGCTCATTGACCCTCCTGTCAGTCGCCTACAAGCGAGATTCATTGTAGCCCAGGCGCACGCGGCCCCACAGCCCAAACATAAGCCCTCATTTTCTGACATATGCCAGAAATTCCTTGCGCAAATCCGCACGTTCGCTATTCTATTGTTGACATATGTCAGATTTGGAGAGTGTATGGCAGGAAGACGAGAAAAATTACGCCGCGTTGGGATCATCCCCGAATACCGCGGCTTTACCCCCGACGGCCTTGCCAGTGGAGACGCCATCGACATGACGATCGACGAACTCGAGGTGCTGCGCCTGTGCGACCTGGAAGGCCTTAACCAAGAGGCAGTCGCACAGCAGATGGGCATCGCGCGCGCCACGGTGGCGGCTATTTGCAGCCGAGCACATCGTAAGGTGGCAAACGCGCTGGTCAATGGACGGGCGCTCAGTATCGAGGGCGGCAATATCGCATACTCCCCCATCACCACGACGACGGCCGCATGGCCAGCAAAGGAGGTCGGCACCATGAGGGTGGCAACAACGTACGACAACGGCAACATCTTTATGCACTTTGGCCGCAGCGAGCAGCTCAAGATCTACGACATCCAGGATGGCAAGGTGCTCAACGAGCAGGTCGTAGGCACCGGTGGCACCGGCCACGGCGCCTTGGCGGGCCTGCTTGCCAACGGTGGCGTTGACACGCTCATTTGCGGCGGTATCGGCGGCGGCGCTATCAACGCGCTTGCCCAAGCCGGCATCACGGTCTATGCGGGCGCCCAGGGCAGCTGCGATGCCTGCGTCGAGGCCCTCATTGCCGGCACGCTCGCACAGAACGGCGAGGCCACCTGCGACTGCCATGGACATGATCACGAGCACATCCACGAGCATGGCGAGTCCTGCGGCTGCCACGGTCACCACGACCATGACGGGCACGAAGGCTGCGGCTGCCACTAGCGGCAAGCACCTCGTCGAGAACGCGCTTCCACGCGTGCGACAACCAGCGAACAAACGGCGAAGGCCGTCTGGAATACCATCCAGGCGGCCTTCGCCATACACGACTCAACTAGTCGTTACTTCTTGTTGCGCATCTGCGCTTCCATCTGGCGCAGCAGGTCCATATCGGACTTGGGGCCGCCCGTACCCAGGCCGCCCATGCCGCCCAGACCCATAGCGTCCAGGCCAGGGATATTGGGCATGCGCATCCTCTTGCCCTTCTTGCCCTTTTTGCCCTTCTTGCCGCCGGCCTGCGCCTGATTGGCCATCGTGCGCATGCGGCCCATCATCTTGTTCATCTCGCCCCACTGCTTCATAAGGCTATTGACCTCGGTGGGGGTCACGCCGGCGCCCTTGGCAATGCGGGCACGGCGCTGGCCGTTGATGATGGAGGGACGCAGGCGCTCCTCCTTGGTCATCGACATGATGATGGCCTCGTTCTTGTCGAAGATGCCCTCGTCCAAATTGCCGCCCATCTGGTTGAGCGCGCGCTGGCCGCCGGGGAGCATACCCAGGATGCCCTTCATGCCGCCCATCTTCTTGACAGCCTTCATCTGGTCGAGCATGTCGTTCATGGTAAAGCCCTCGCGCAGCATACGCTCGGCAGCCTCGAGCTGCTCGGCGTCGGCCGCCTCCTGGGCCTTCTCGATGATGCCGACAACATCGCCCATGCCCAAGATTCGCTTGGCCATTCGGTCGGGATAGAACGGCTCCAGCGAATCGGGCTTCTCGCCCATGCTCACGAACTTGATGGGCTTGCCGGTCACCTGGCGCACGGAAAGCGCGCCGCCGCCACGGGCATCGCCGTCGAGCTTGGAGATGATCACGCCGTCAAAGTCGGTGCGCTCGGCGAAGGTCGAGACGACGTTGACGATATCCTGGCCGGTCATGGCATCGACGACCATCAGCACCTGATCGGGCTTGACGGCCTTCTTGATATCCACGGCCTCCTGCATCATCTGCTCGTCGATCTGCAGACGACCGGCGGTATCGACGATGACTACATCGCGCAGGTGGTCGACTGCCTCCTGGATGGCACCCTTGGCGATATCAACCGGGTGCTCGCCGTCGCCGCGGAAGACCGGCACGCCGATCTCTCCACCGAGTGTGGCCAGCTGGTCGGCAGCGGCGGGACGGTAGACGTCGCACGCGGCGAGCAGCGGCGAGCGACCCTGCTTCTTGAGCAGGTATGCCAGCTTTACGGCCGCCGTGGTCTTACCGGAGCCCTGCAGGCCCACGAGCATGATGACATTGGGGATGCGGTTGCTAAAGACGAGCTTGCTCTCGGTGGAACCGAGCATCTCGGTGAGCTCATCGAGCACGATCTTGACGACGTTTTGCGCCGGCGACAGCGACTCCATGACCTCGGCGGTCATGCAGCGCTCCTTGGTCTTGGCGACAAACTCCTTGACGACCTTAAAGTTGACGTCGGCCTCGAGCAACGCCATGCGAATGTCGCGCATGGCAGAGGTGATATCGGCCTCGGTCAGTTTACCCTTGCCGCGCAGGCGGTCAAATGTGTCGTTGAGGCGATCGCTCAGAGAATCAAACACTAGTCACTCCTTAGTTGGACTCGCCCACCAGGGCGCGGCAGAAATCTTTGGCATTAAACTCCTGCAGGTCATCGACCTGCTCGCCCACGCCGATGCGCAGGATGGGAAGCTTGAGCTTCTCGGCCACGGCCATGGCGATACCGCCCTTTGCCGTGCCGTCGAGCTTTGTCATGATAATACCGTCCAGGCCAAGCGCCTCGTTAAACTCGAGCGCCTGGTTCAGACCGTTTTGGCCAGTGGCGGCATCGATCACAAGCACGACCGAGACCGGCATGGGACCGGCGGCCATATTGGCGGCGCGCTTACGCGTCACATTGACCACCTTGGCGAGCTCGCGCATGAGCTCGGGGCTCGTGTGCAGACGGCCGGCGGTATCGATAAGCACCAGGTCGCTGCCGCGCTTATCGGCCTCGTCGAGCACGTCATAGCACACACTAGCCGGATCGGAGCCGCGATCGCGCTTAATGACGGGGACGCCGGCGCGCTGGCCCCACACATCGAGCTGCTCGATGGCGGCGGCGCGGAAGGTGTCGGCCGAACCGATCACCACGTTCTTGCCGCGGGCAGCCATAGCGCTCGCAATCTTGCCAACCGTCGTGGTCTTGCCGGCACCGTTAATGCCCACAAACAGCACGCAGCTCGGCGTATCGGAGAACGGATCGTGCTCGATGGGCACAAAGTGCTGCTCGAGCTGCTCGGCCAAGGCGCGACGGAGTTGCGGGGCAGTCTTGAGGTTCTTCTTAGCCGCGGCATCGCGCAGATCATCAGAGACCTGAATGGCGACCTCGGCACCCATGTCACCCATGACGAGGGTGTCCTCCAGGTCCTCCCAAAAGTCCTCGTCGACCTCGCCGCCAAAGTAGAAGACCTCGTTGAGTGCCTCGCGGCTGCGCTCAAGTCCGCGCGAGAGAGCGTCAAAGAATCCCATTATGCATTCACGACCTTTCCGGTTTCGCGATCGAGTTTTTGCGAGACGACGCGACTGACGCCGTCGGCTTGCATCGAGACGCCATAGAGGACGTCAGCGTCCTCCATAGTACGGCGCTGATGCGAAATGACCAAGAGCTGCGTATCGGAACGCAACACATCGAGGGCGCCGATGAGCTTGGACAGGTTGGCGTCGTCGAGCGCCGCCTCAACCTCGTCCAGCACATAGAACGGCACCGTGCGCGTACGGTACACGGCAAAGAGCAGGGCGAGCGCCGTCAGACTCTTCTCGCCGCCCGACATGAGCATCATCTTGGTGATGCGCTTGCCGCGCGGCTGTGCCACGACCTCAATGCCCGTCTCGGCCGGATGCTCGGGATCGGTCATCTCCAGATGAGCCTGACCACCCGGGAAGAGCATTGCGAAGATCTCGCGGAAGTTCGCGTCGACCTTCTCAAACGTCACCAGGAACGCCTTGCGCATCTTACGATCAATGGCCACCGTGATCTTGGTGAGCGCCTTGCGCGCGCTCTCCAGATCGGCCAGCTGTTCCTCGATGTAGTCGGCGCGGCGCTTAAGCTGCTCGTACTCCTCCATGGCAACTTGGTTAACGGGACCAAGGTTGTTGATCTGGCGCACAAGCTGGTTGAGTTCGCACTCGGCGGCATCGCGGTCCGTGGGCGCCGGAAGCATGAGCGCTTCCTCGAGTACCGTGGTGCCATCGGCGGTAATGGCCTTAATGGCGGCCTCTACCTGCACCTCGAGCTTGCCACGCGCGACCTTGAACTCGTTTTGCGTGGCGGAGGCGATATCGACTCGCTCCTTAGCGCGGGCAACCTCTGCCTTGGCATCCTCAATGGTCTTCTTGAGCGAAGCGGAGTCCGCCTCCTCCAGAGAGGCCTGGTCACGCAGGCGCGCGGCCCAGTCCGAGGCGCGCTCCAGCAGGGCCGAGTAGCGCTCGTGCATGGGATCGACGCGCAGTCGCAGCAGCTCAAGCGAGCGCGAAGCCTGGCGCGTTCCGCGGATACGGCGGTCGATACCCTCCAGACGATGCTCCAGATCGGGAACGCGGCCCTTCAGCGAACGCAGGCGCTCGCTCGTCTGGGCCAGATGCACCTTGGCATCGGCGAGCTTACCGGCTGCCTCGGAATCGTCACGGCGTACGCGATCGAGCTCATCGTTGGCTTCGGCAATCTGGAGCCCAAAGTCGCTTGCCTGCGCACGGGCCTCGTCACGCGAACGAGTGAGCTCGTCAACGCGCGGGCGCGCAGCACGAACGGCCTCGGCGGCCTGTTCGCGGCGCTTGGAAATGCGCACGCGCTCGACCTCGGCATTGTTGGCGCTTTGCTCCAGACGGCCGATCTCGGAGAGCAGCGAGCGGCGCTCGCCCTCAAGACGGGCGATCTCGCCGGCTGCATCACCCTCGGCGGCACGCGCCTCCTCGACGGCCGCGTTAGCCTCAACGACTTGGTCCGAAGCATGCTCAAATACCGCAGCCAGATCGGGCTCCAGGCCCTCCAGCTCGCGAATACGACGCTTGCGCTCCAGGGCACCCGAAGCCTCGCCGGAATCGAGTCCCACGCGCACCAGGCCGCCACAGGCGACGCGGGCGCCATCGGGGGTCACGTAAGTCACGCCTTCAACGACCGGCGCCGACAGCGCGGCAGCAAGATCGTCAACGACGTAATAGCCGCCGAGCAGCGCCTCGACGACGGGACCGTAGCCTGCGCGCACGGACAGACGATCAACCAGACGGGTACCGGAGGCGCCCTCAGCGGCGGTAGAGCCGCTCACGCCGCGCGCCACCAGCAGTGCCTCGCCCGAGGCCTTCTTCTGGTCCAGAGCGGCACGACCGGCACGCTCAAGCGCAGACGTATCGTCGAACAGCAGCGCATCGATATCGCCAGCGAGCAATTGCTCAACCAGGCCCTCAAGCTCGCGCGGGGCTTCGAGCACATCGCCCAGGCGACCCGTTACGTCATCGCCCAGCGCACCTACCAGACGGCTCACGAGCGGCGAGCTGTCGGCCATGCGCGCATCAAGCTTCTTTTGGCTGGCAAGCTCCGAGCGCACCTCGGACAGCTTGTTGCGCGCCTCGCTCTCGCGGGCACGCAGGTCCTTCAGGGCAGCGCGTGCCGTTTCGGTGGCTTCACGCGCATCAACCTGAGCCCGGCGCGCTTCCTCAAGAGCGACCTCAAGCTCCTCCGCACGGTCGCGACGGCTCTCGAGCGAGGCCGTGACCTCCTCGAGCTGCTCGTCAATCTGCTCCAGGCGCGAGGCATACATGTTGTCCTCGACCTCAGCGTTGCTCAGCGAATCCTTCACCTTGGCGAGCTCGAGCGCGGCGTTATCGGCCACGCGCTGCACATCGCGTTGCTCACGCGTAAGCTGCGAAATCTGATTGTCGAGCGCCACGCGCCGCTCGTGGAGCTCAGCGGCGGCAGGGCCAGCGGCGTCAACGTCCTCCTGGGCCTGCATGTGCGCGCCGGTCACTTCCTCAAGCTGCGCACGCGCGTCCTCGAGCTCCTCGACCACGCGGCGACGCTGATGCTCGGAGCTCGAAATCTGACCGCGCATGTCAGACAGGCGCGACACCATGTTGTGGCCCTTTTCCTCGAGCAGGCGCATGTCGGAGTTAATGCGACCGACCACATCTTGCATATGACGGCGCTGCTCGCCTAGGTCGCCCACAAACAGGCCCTTTTCCTCGAGCATGACCTGAAGCTTCTCGAGCTCGCGCTCCTTTTCGCCCATGCGGTACTGCGCAAGCTCCAGCTCGGCAGCGCCCTCCTTGGAGCGACTCTCCAGGTCGTTCCACTGCGACTGCAGCGAACGCAGCTCGTCGACGGCCAGCATCTGCGTAAGCTCGTTCGCGCGCGAGGACAGCTCTTTGTACTTGCGCGCGCGATCGACCTGACGCTCCAGCGGTCGCAGCTGACGGGCGATTTCCTTATTGATGTCGCGGGCACGCGTCAGGTGCTCGTCCATCGACTTAATCTTTTTGAGCGCACGCTCCTTGCGGCGCTTGTGCTTGGAAATGCCGGCGGCCTCCTCGATGAGGGCGCGACGCTCCTCGGGGCGGCTCTGCAAAATGGCGTCGAGCTTGCCCTGGCTGATGATGGAATGCGTATCCTTGCCCAGGCCCGAATCGTGCAGGATGTCCTGAATGTCCATCAGGCGGCACGGACTCGAGTTGATGAGGTACTCGCTTTCGCCCGAGCGATACATGCGACGGGTGATGGCGACCTCGTCAAAGTCGACGGGCAACATATGGTCCGAGTTATCGAGCACCAGCGTGACCTCGGCGACACCCACCGGCTTGCGCGCCGACGAGCCCGAGAAGATGACATCCTCCATGGCCTGGCCGCGCAGCTGCTTGGCGCTCTGCTCGCCCAGGACCCACAGAATCGAGTCAGAGATGTTCGATTTTCCCGAGCCGTTTGGACCGACGATGACGGTCAGGCCCGGCTCAAACGTCATATGGGCGCGGTCGGCAAACGACTTGAACCCTTTGAGCGTGAGGGACTTGAGATACACGGTTCCTCGCTTACACGTGCTTCTTGTTCAGAATCACGCCGTTGGTGGTGTAACCCATGCGGTCGAGCGCTTCGAGCGCGGCAGCTCCCTCGGCTTCCTTCTTTGAGGAGCCGGAGCCGCGACCCTGGCGAATACCATCGATCAAAACCACAGCGGTAAAGGTGGGCGCATGCGCCGGGCCCTCGGAGCCAACGAGCTTGTACGCCGGAGGTTCGTGACCGTCGGCTTGCACGCACTCCTGCAAAAACGACTTGGGGTTCGCAGGATGCTCGGCACGCTCGGAAGCCAAATGCGGCTTAAGCGTACGGTGAATGAACTCCGCCGCAACGTCCCAGCCGGCATCCAGGTACAGCGCGCCCACGAGCGACTCATAGACGTTCTCGAGGGCCGAATGCAGGCCGCGCGCACCGGTACCGGTCTCGGAGGCACCAAAGATGATGATGTCGTCGATGCCCAGCTCGTGAGAAACCTCGGACAGCGTAGCGCCCGAGACAAGCGACACCTTCAAGCGCGTGAGCTTGCCCTCGTCAAACTCCGGATAGGACTCAAACAGGGAGCGTGCGACCACAGCGCCCAAAATGGAATCGCCCAAGAACTCAAGGCGCTCATAGCTGGCAGAAACCGGCTGGCCCTCGACTGCCGAAGGATGCGTAAGCGCCGCGCGCAGCAGCACCTTATTGTTGAACTCGTGGCCCAGGATTTCCTGGGCGCGCGTAAGTCGGTCGGATAAAGCCAAGACTTAAGCCTCCTTGGCAGCTTCGATAGCGTCGACGGCGTCGGCGACAGAGTTGAGCGAGAGCAGGGTCTCGTCATCGATCTCGAGGTTGAACTCGTCCTCGATAGCCGTAACCAGCTGCAGGCGCTCGAGCGAGTTGGCATCGAGGTCGTCAAAGGTGGTCTCCTCGCTAATTTCGGCAACATCGACGCCCAGAACGTCAGCAGCGACCTCGGCGATCTTGTCGAAGATTTCGGAGCGGTCCATAGCGCTTCCTCTCATAGTGCATGAATACCAAAAGAATGGTACCGCCCGGGCGGTACCAAGACACGGTTCTGATTCTACCCCACGACGTGCACCGCGAAGCACATAACAGCGCTCTAACTCGCTCTTATAAAACGATACCGTCCATAGAGTTGGCGACATTCTCGACCAGCCCGGCGCGCACGGCTTCGGCCGCCGCGAGCGTACCGTTTTTGACAGCCTCGACCGAGGTGGCACCATGGCCGATCAGGACCACGCCGCGCAGGCCCAAAAGAATCGCGCCGCCCTTGGCGTCGCCCGAAAGTTTGGCTTTAATCTCGCGCATCTGCTTTTTGATGAGCAGCGCGGCAATCTTGGTGCCGAGCGAAGACATAAAGACACCCTTGAGCTCCTGCAGCAAAAACTTGGCAGCGCCCTCGGTGGCCTTGAGCGCAATATTGCCCGACATACCATCGGCAACGACGACATCGAAGTTGCCTGAGGTGAGGTCGGTGCCCTCGCAGTTACCAACAAAGCCGGGAACGGCGGCCTTCATAGCAGGGAAACAGGCCTTGGTAAAGTTAGAACCCTTCTCGTCCTCGGTGCCGTTGGCAAGCAGGCCCACGCGAGGATGCTCGATGCCCAGGACGACGCGGGCATAGGCGCTGCCCATCTGGGCAAAACGCACCATATCGTCAACCTCGACATCGGGGTTGGCACCCATGTCGCACAGCACCGTCAGACCGCCGGCGCGATTGGGCAGCGCATTGGTCAGACAGGGGCGCACCGGCTGCTTCTTGCCTTCGGCCTGATACCTAAACGGCGTCACGTAGGCGGTGGCAGCGGCGGTCATGGCACCGGTCGAGCCGGCGGAGAAGAACGCATCCGCGTTGCCCTTCTTAATGGCGCGGCAAGAAAGCACGATCGACGACTTACGCTTGGTCATCACGGCGCGAATGGGATCGTCATCCATGGCGATAACGTCAGGTGCCTCAAGGGCCTCAACACGTGCATGGGAAGCTGCAAAGGGATTGACGATTTCGGCCGGGCCAGCCGCCAAGACCTCGATATCGGGATCGGCGGCAAGCGCAGCCTCGATACCATCGAGAACAACCTGAGGTTTCTCGTCTCCGCCCACAACGTCTACACAAACGCGAACGTTACTCATATACATGCTCCTTATACAAAAATGGCCGACTCATTGAGCCGGCCATTGTGGTTCCATTTGGAACGGCATCGCATCCAGAGTATACCGTTACTCGGTAACGATAACCTCGCGGTCCTTGTAGAAACCGCAGCTGGGGCACACGTGGTGCGGAAGCTTGACAGCGCCGCAACGGGGGCACGTGGACTGAGCCGCAGCCGAGATCTTCATGTTGGCGGAACGACGGGTGTGAGTGCGGATACGACCCTGCTTTTGTTTAGGTACGGGCATAGTGACCTTCCTTATGAACTATCCAGTGTGGCGATTACGCGCAAGTAGCAATACTACCACAGTTTTACTCATCAAGCTTGAGATTCTTCAATGCTGCAAATGGATTTTCCGTGGCAGCGGCCCATTCCGCCTCTGCCTGGGCGGCGCAATCGCATTGCTCGACGTTGAGATTGCAACCGCATGTGGGGCACAGACCACGGCAATCGGGCTTGCAGAGCACCACAAACGGCGTGTCCATAACGACCGCGTCATTGATGGGCTCGCCCAGATCGACGATGCGGTCCTCACCCAGGAGCTCGTAGCCGTCCTCGTAGGCCTCGGGATCCTCGGGCTCCTCAAAGAGGTAGAACTCCTCGATCTCGCCGGCGATATCAAACGAGGCGGGCTCCAGGCAACGGTCGCACTCGCCGGTGGCGTGCGCGCGGACCATGCCCGTGAGCAAGACACCGGTACCGGCATTGGTAAAGACAACGTCGTAGTCGATGCCGTCCTGAAGCTGGTACTCCTTCTCGCCCACCGTGTAGGTGGCGACATCGACCTTACCGGTCAGCGGATACGAATCTCCAGGAAACTCGAGCTGCTCGGAAAGATCGACGGTAACGCTCGGAAACTCAGCCATTACCACTGACCATTCTGTTGGGCGGCACCCTCGTTGAGCTGCTGACGGCAACGGGTAACGGTGCCAGTCAGGCTCTTGAGGTTCTCCTCCAGGTGCGTAAAGACCTGCTCCGCGTAGTCCTCGGCAGCATAACGCGTCTCGCGCTCGTACTGCTGGGCACGATCGCGGATGTCGTCGGCCTGCTGCTGCGCAAGGCGGACGATCTCCTGCTCACCGGCAATGGTGAGGGCCTGCTGCTGAGCGTCGGCGATGATGGAATCAGCCTGAGCGGCGGCGGAAGCCATAAGCTCCTCGCGCTCCTTAAGGATACGGCGGGATTTCTGCCACTCCTCGGGATAGCTCATGCGGATCTCGTCGAGGATATTGAAGAACACGTCGGCGTCGATGACCTTGAACTGAGCGTTCTTGCCGAAAGGCGGCTTGGCTTCCTCGATCAGCCCTTCGAGCTCATCGACCAAGCTGACGATCCTATCGCCAGGAAAATTCTCGCCCGGCATCCGGTCTCCTTTCATAGGTAACTTATCATCGTGCTAGTTTACCACATGCCACCAGGCAATAAAAAACGTCACGAAAAGCGATGTCTGAGCGCTTCGACCACGTTGGGCGGCACAAACGTCGATACATCGCTGCCGAGCGAGGCGATCTGGCGAACGACAGAGCTCGAGATGTAACCGTACTGCGGAGCACTCATGACAAAGATGGACTCCAGCTCGCTATCCAAGCGATAATTGAGGTCGGCCTGCTGCAGCTCATACTCAAAGTCGGTCATGGCGCGCAGGCCCTTGACCACGGCCCCCGCCCCCTGCTCACGAGCGAAGTCGACCAAGAGGCCGGTAAAGGGCAGGACTTCGACGCCGTCGATATTACCGAGCGCCTCGCGGGCCAGCGCCACGCGCTCATCGAGCATAAACGTGGTGCCCACACCGTTTTTACCCTGCGACTCTGCAACAGCGACGATCACACTGGGAAAGATGCGGCGGGCGCGGCGGATCACATCGATATGGCCAAACGTGATGGGATCGAAGGTGCCCGGGACGATCACGCGGTTGATGGTGTCATTCATGGGCGTCCTCCTGAAACGTCGTGGCATCGTTGTTATCGGCATCGGTGACGGCACTATCGTCCTCACCGTCGTCATCGCCGACCCAACGAAGCAGGTCGACCGAGGTAATGCCGTAGCGCTTCTCACGTACAGTCTCAAAGCCTGCCGGATGCGCGCCCGCATCGGCGGCGGCATGCTCAAACAGGGCAAAAGCGCCAGGTGCAAGCAGACCCTGCTGAGCCAGGTTCTGCAGCAGCTCCTCGACTGGCTCGGCACCAAAAGCATAGGGCGGGTCGAGCAGGACCAGATCAAAGGGACCGCCCGGTACGCGACCGCGCGAGGCACTCACCAGCATGTCGCCCGTGACCACGCGCCAACGCGCGCGGTCACGGCAGAGCGACTCGATATTCTTGGTAATGAGCCGCGCGGCGTTGCGATCGATCTCAAACGTCGTGAGCGAGCGGGCCCCACGAGAGAGCATCTCGATACCTAGGGCACCGGAGCCACCAAAGGCGTCCAGCACACGAACCTCGTCCAAATCGAAATCGAATGCCGACATGACCATAGATGCGCACGCCTCGCGCACGCGATCAGTCGTGGGGCGGGTGACATCGCGACCACGGGGCTCCTCGATCTTACGACCACGCCATTCGCCCCCGATGATTCTCATCCTCCGCTGACCTCCTTAAAGATATGTCGATAACGCATGGCGACCGCGTCGCGCAAGGGACGCGTCGCCACAGAGTCAAGGTTGCAAGCATACCGCAAGAGCTCGACCGCGTCCAAATGGGCCCACTCGATCAGTTCCTCGTCGGCATCCAGGTCGACAAAGCGCAGGGTCACACCACCATGCTGGCGATAACCCAGGATCTCGCCTTCATGGCGCAGGCGCAGGTCCATCTGGGCGAGCGTAAAGCCGTCCGAGGTCTTTTCGAGCGACTGGAGACGGTCTTGTGCCGCCGATGCGCCGCCGTTGCCCTTGGAGTGCGTCATGACCAGGCACGTGCCCGACACGCTGCCACGGCCCACGCGACCGCGCAGCTGGTGCAGGGCAGCCAAACCAAAGCGCTCACCGTTCTCGATAACCATGACGGTGGCGTTGGGCACGTCGACGCCCACCTCGACCACCGTAGTCGAGACGAGCACGTCGATCTCGCCACGCTTGAAGGCATCGATGACCCGATCCTTCTCCCCCGCTGGCATGCGGCCGTGAAGGCGCTCGATGGCAAGCCCCGGCAACGCCAGACGCAGGCGGTCGAGCTCGGTTGCCGTATCGTGCAGCGGCACGGGGACGGTTACGCGGCCCTCGTCGTCGCGGGCAATACCGGGCACGTCTTCCAGCTCATCGGCCGAGTCACTCGGCTCAACGAGCGGGCAAATCACGTAGGCCTGCTGACCCTTTTCATGCGCCTCGCGGATGGCGCCATAGGCGAGGTCGCGGCTCGACTCGGTGAGCACGCGTGTCAACACGCCAGCGCCAGGGACGGGCCGATGACGGATGACGCTCGTATCCAGATCGCCGTAGACCGAAAGCGCCAGCGTACGCGGGATGGGCGTTGCCGTCATAACGAGCAGATCGGCACCGGGGCCCTTCGCGCGCAGGGCGTTACGCTGGCCGACGCCAAAGCGGTGCTGCTCATCGATGACCACGAGCGATAGATGCTTGAACGCAACGTTATCCGAAAGCACCGCGTGGGTGCCAAAGAGGACGTCGAGCTCGCCCGATTCCAGCTGTGCATGGATGCGCTCGCGCTCTGCTGCCGGCGTGGCACCCGTCAGAAGCGCCCAGGACATGCCGGCCTGCGAGAGCAGAGGGCCGGTCTTATCGGCATATTGGCGCGCCAGCACGCCCGTGGGCGCCATAACGCAGGCCTGCGTGCCGCTATCGGCAGCCACAGCTAGCGCGCAGGCGGCAACGGCGGTCTTACCGGTACCGACATCGCCCAGCAGCAGGCGGTTCATCACGCGCCCACCATCGCACATATCGCGCAGGATATCCTGGAACGCGGCCTCCTGCTCGTCGCTCAGCGAAAACGGCAGGGCCTGCTTGAGCGCGGCCAGGTGCTCGCCCGCGGTGTGGGCATAGGGCACCACATCGACCAGGCCGCCGTCATTGCGCAGGCGCAGCGCCAGCTGCAGGTAGAGGCACTCCTCGTAGGCAAGCCGTGCGCGCGCGATGTCGCGCTCTGCCATGCTCGAAGGAAAGTGGATCGCTCGAAGCGCACGAGCATTGCTCATCAGGCGACGCTTAACGCGTAAGCGTGCCGGAATGGGATCAAAGGGATTGCCGACGACCTCGAGCGCGCCGCTTACGATGCGGCGCATCCACGCCTGGCTCACGCCATCACTCACGTAATGGACCGGCAGGATGGTGCCTGCGGCACGCCCGTCCTCGAGCTTTTCAAAGTGCGGCGAGGCCATCTGCTTAAAGCCGTAGGCAAACTCGACCTTGCCCATCACGGCCAGGCGGTCGCCCTGCTTAAGCTGCTGGGCAATCCAGGGCTGGCGGAAAAAGGCGACCTGCAGCACGCCCGTCTCATCCACCAGCGAGACCTCGGTCACCTGCATGCGCGGACGCGGCTGCTTTTGGACGATGCGATCAACCGTGGCGATGATGGTGCACACGGTGCCGATGGGCGCCATCTCGATGGACCACGAACGGGTAAAGTCGAGGTATCGATGAGGGATATGGAGAAGGAGGTCCCCCACCGTCCGAATTCCCAAACGGCGAAGGGCCTCCTCACGTTTACCCGAAACATATTTGAGTCGCGCGATATCCTCGTCGAGCGCATTGCTCTGGGCAAAGCGCCCCGAGACGCGCGGCACGGAGCACAGCTCGGACATGGGCAGTTGCCTACTCGATCGAGAAGATCACGGGATAGAGCGGCTGCTCGCCACGATGGGCGTCGATCTCCAAGTCGGGCTGAGCTTCCTCGATGGCGTCGACGATCTCCTGGAAGTCCTCGTCGGACAGCTCCTCGCCGGCCAGAATCGTCAGCGCATCGCCCTCCTCTTCCTCCTGCATGCGGTTGATGCAGTCGAGCGTGACCTGTTTCACGTCGGAGCCGACCACGTCGATGGAGCCGGCGATGATACCCATGACGTCACCGGAGTGAATCGGAGAGCCGTCAGAGGCGCTGGAATCGCGCACGGCACGGGTGACCTCGCCATCGCGGACCTCGCTGATGGCGTCGACCATGGCGGCGACGGCATCCTCGAGCTCGGAATCGGGCAGGACCGCGAACAGAGCGGAGAAGGCCTGCGGAACGGTCTTGGTGGGAACGACGGCGACCTTCTTGTCGGTGCAGGCTGAGGCAGCGGCCTCAGCGGCCATGCGGATGTTGCCGTTGTTGGGCAGAATGATAACCGAGGTCGCGTTGACCTGGTCAACGGCGCCCAGAAGGTCTGCAGTCGAGGGGTTCATGGTCTGGCCACCCGACACGATCACGTCGACGCCGAGGGACTTAAGGATGTCGGCCTCGCCGGAACCGGCGGCAACGGCGACAAAGCCCAGGGCCTTCGCGGGCTCGGCGGCCTTCTCCTGGTCCTCGTGAATCTTGGCGGTACGGTCGTGGGCCTCCATCTCCATGTTGTGGATAAAGACCTCGTAGATCTGGCCAAGCTGCAGCATGTGCTCGAGCACCAGGTTGGGGGTGTTGGAGTGCACATGAATCTTGTAGTCGGGGTAGGCACCCACGAGCAGCTCGCAGTCGCCCATGGAGCCTAGGAACTTAAGGCACTCGTCCTCGTCAAACGGGGCGTCGGCCTTAAAGAGGAACTCGTTGCAGTAGCGGAACTCCGAGCCCTCCCAGTCGTCGTTGGCCTCAATCTCAACGCGGCCAAGAGCAGCATCGCGGGCAGAGCCGGCGGAGTCAAACGTAGCGGAGAAATCCTCGACCACGGTGCTGCGGCCGAGCGCAGCGGCAACAAAGTTCTCCAGGAAGATGGCAAAGCCGAAGGCGCCTGAGTCGACCACGCCGTTCTCTTTGAGGACGGGCAGCAAGTCGGGCGTGCGGGCGACGGACTGGTACGCCTCGACGACGATAGCATCGAGCGCATCCTCGGCCGAGAACTTCTTCTTCTCGCACTCATCGGCCTTGGTCGAGACATCGCGCAGGACCGTGAGGATCGTGCCCTCGATGGGCTTGCGGACAGCCTGGAAGGCGACCTTGACGGCGCGACGGAAGGCGAAGGCAATGTTGGCGGACGTAATGGGCTCATCGGCAGAGACAAGGCCCTCGGCCACGCCGCGCAGAATCTGCGAGGTGATGACGCCGGAGTTACCGCGGGCGCCCATAAGGGAGCCGTGGGTGATGGCGCCTGCGATGGCCTCCATGTCGGCATCGGCGGGAAGGGCGGAAAGCTCCTTGGTCACCGAGGCGAGCGTGAGCGACATATTGGTGCCGGTATCGCCATCGGGTACGGGGAAGACGTTGAGCTTATTGATCTCCTCGGCCTTGTCGGAAACGGCAGCCGCAGCGATCGGAAAACAGGTGCGAATGGTCTTTGCAATCATGGGTATTTGAATCTCCGTTTTCGGATGCTAGTTCAGACGGCTCTTGAGCGCGTCGATATGGATGCCGATCTTAAGGCTGGCGGGATCGATCTGGGCGATCTCCTGCAGAGTGAAGGCAACGGAGCTCGAAAGATTGTGGCAAACGGACTTCATGTTGACGCCGTTCTCGAGCACGACGTGAAGATCGACCGTAAGGCCGTTCTCGTCGGCGGAGACAAGCACGCCCTTGCGGAGGCGCTGACCAGCAAGCAGGCGCACGCTCTCGGCGCCCTGGAGCTGCTCAGCCATACCGACAACGCCATAGCACGTCATCGCGGCATAACCGGCAATATCGGCAATAACGTCGTTCGAGACGCTCAGGCTGCCGTTAATGGTCTCAGACACAAGAATCTCCTTTTCTTGGTGCTCGCGGCACCATGTCGTGGGAGCAATCATTGCAATATTCTACAACGACCGCGCCATGTTGAGGTGGCGGGCCTCGGGATTACATCCTCGACACGAAATGTTGATACGGTAACGTTCGCGAACGGCGATCGCGGCATGAAAAAACCCGCCGCATAGCGACGGGTTTTACAACCTGGCTCCCCGGGTAGGACTCGAACCTACAACAGCGCGGTTAACAGCCGCGTGCT
>CABRIC010000031.1 GCA_902470905.1 uncultured Collinsella sp.
CTACACAAGGAGTATCGTCGGCAGCGTCAGATGTGTATAAGAGACAGGGACAGCCCCTTTGTCGCATCGGCTTACTAGAAAAGTAAATATTGTTTCAAGCGAGTAGCCGCCCGCCCGTGGCTTACCTATATCGTTCCACGCGCAGTTTCGCAGCGAGCGAAGCGACGCGAGAATGTTTGAGCATGGAATGATATAGGTAAGCCACGGGCGGGAGGGATACGAGCGCCCTAGGCGACGCCGCTGGAGCCGAAGCCTCCGTTGCCTCGGTCGGTTACGTCTAGTTCTTCTACTTCTATGAGGTTGACCGTGGGGACTTCTTGGATGACGAGTTGGGCTATGCGGTCGCCTTTGTTGATTTGGATGTTGTTGGAGGGATCCAGGTTGATGAGGATAACCTTGAGTTCTCCTCGGTAGTGGGCGTCGATGAGGCCCGGCGTGTTGACTATAGACAGGCCCTGCTTGATGGCCAAGCCGCTGCGGGGCTGGACGAAGCCGGCGTAGCCATCGGGCAGGGCGATGGCCAGCCCGGTAGAGACCAGACGGCGTTCGAAGGGCTTCAGGACGCAGTCCTCGTTGGAGCGCAGATCCAAGCCGGCATCGGTGGGATGGGCGTATTTGGGAAGCTCGACGGTGGGGTCGAGACGCTTTATGTTGACGGTAATGTTGGACATGGAATCACCTTAGCTTGTCGAGCTCTTGCAGAAACTCATCGACGTCTTTGAAATCGCGGTAGACCGAGGCAAAGCGGATGTACGCCACCTTGTCGATCTTGGCCAAGCGCTTGAGCACCATGTCACCCAACTCATGGGACGTGACGGCCGTCAGCGTACGAGAACGCAGCTCGACCTCGATATCGTCGATAATCTCATTGAGCTTCTTAGTGTCGATATCACGCTTGATGGTGGCGCGCATCAAACCGACGAGCAGCTTATTGCGATCGAACCGCTGCTTGGTTCCGTCCGACTTAATGACCTCGATTGGGTCTTCGCATCGCTCGAACGTTGTAAAGCGGTAATTACACGAGCAACATTCGCGACGGCGCTTAATGGTGTTATTTGACTCCTGCATACGAGAATCAACGACGCGGGTATGTGCCTTGCCGCATTTGGGACAGCGCATGGTACCTCCTCTTAAACGATAACAAGGGTACCATGCGCAGCGCGATAATGATTACGAACGAGTAGGAACCTTAAGATGCGCACCGGCGGCGAGCGAACCATGCTCCAGATGATTGACGTTACGGATCATGTCGGAAGTCTCTTGCGTTGAAAGGCCTTCGATTGGATATTCCTCGGCAAGCGACCAAAGAGAATCGCCAGGCTGAACGCGAATGGTCTCGTAGGTAACGTTAGAAACGGACTCGGCATACGCGGCGTGACGCGCGCTAAAGACCGACGTAGCGAGGACAAAGAAGAGCGTAAGCGCAACGGCGACGGCAACAATCGTCGAGACCTTCAGGGCAGCGGGAGTCGGCGCGGCAACAGCATACTGAGTGCGAGCAGACTTTACGGGCAAAGGCTGATAACCGGAACGTCCACCCTTGACAACAGTAAAAGCGGGCGCGGCAGGCGTCTCGAGCTTAAGGGCGAGGTTTCCCTGGACCATATTCGTTGCGTTCATCATGTTCTCCTCTCGCGTGTTTTGCTGAGAACAGTTTTATCAAGCCGCGCGGACAAAAATGTCTAGCGCGAGAACGAATGTTCGGTTATTATTATCTTCGAACAGTTGTTCCTGTCAAGCAAAATTCGAACATTTGTTTGACATGGGTAGAGAGGATGCCCTGATGGCTCGCAAAATTACCAAGCGTCAGCAGCAAATTTACGACTTCATCAAGGAATATCAGCAGGAGAAGGGTTATCCGCCCAGCGTGCGCGAGATGGCTTCTGCCGTGGGCCTTTCCTCCCCCAGCACAGTACACGCCCATCTATCTGCTCTGGAGGCGCGCGGGCTACTCAAGCGCGATGCCACCAAACCGCGCGCCCTGGAACTCTTTAACGAGGACGGCTCCTCGGTCTCAATTTCTAAATCTGACGAGCCCACCGCACCTCGCGGAACGGTCTCGCTACCGCTCGTTGGTCGCGTCGCGGCTGGGATTCCCATTCTGGCCGAGCAGAATATCGAAGACACTTTTACTATCCCGACCGAAATCGCCACTGATCAGGGTTCCTTCATCCTTGAGGTACATGGGAGCTCAATGATCAATGTCGGCATCTTCAATGGCGATTACATCATCGTCCGTGAACAAAAGAGTGCCATGAACGGCGAAATTGTCGTGGCCATGATTGATGGTTCAGCGACCGTCAAGACGTTCTACAAGGAGCAGGGACGCGTACGCCTGCAGCCTGAGAATGACACCATGGAGCCTATCTATGCAACGAATCCCGTTATCCTGGGCAAAGTCGTCGGCTTGATGCGCCGGTTCTCGTAATGCAAAAACGCATCACCATCTTTGACACCGTCCGCGGGTTTACGATGATTTCAATGGCAGGTTTTCACGCTTGCTACGATCTCGCCTACCTGTACGGTTGGGATATGCCCTGGTTTACACAGACCGTCTTTCAAGACATCTGGCGTGCCAGCATCAGCTGGGTATTCCTGTTTATCGCGGGTTGGATGTGCACGCTCTCACGCAACAATGCTAAACGAGCGGCCAAGTACGCTGCCGCAGCTTTGGTCGTCTGGATCGTAACAACGCTCGTATCGGTCGACGATTCAGTAAACTTTGGCATCATTTATTGTATGGCGGCGTGTACCGCTGTGGCAGCCGTAGCACGACCGATGCTTCAGAAAGTTCCCAGCACATGGGGCATTGCGATATGCCTCGCTCTCTTCGCAGCGACATGGGGCATTCCGAAATCGACCTATTCATTCCCCTATTTGGCGTGGCTAGGATTTCCCGACCCCAGGTTTGTTTCAGGCGACTATTATCCAATCATCCCGTTCATATTCATGTACCTCACAGGATATTTTGCTGCGCATACCGCTCAAAGATATGAACATCCCGCACCAAGCTGGGCCTACGCCAATCCCATCCCGGCGCTCGCCAGCCTTGGACGTCACGCACTCCCCTTTTATCTACTGCATCAGCCCATTATTCTGGGCTTTTTGGAGCTCGTCTACTCGGTGCGATAACGCTTGAGCCGCGGCGCGATACGAGCCGGCAGCTTCGCAACAATACGAACGCCGCCCTCAAGATATTCCTCGTGCAAAAGGGTTCCCTGTTCATGCACCAGCGTGATGAGGGCGCCCTCGCGATACGGGATTTCAGCGGAGAGCAACACATCGGTGGCAGCCGCCTCGCGAGCAATACGGTCGACGAGATCGTCGAGTCCCTCGCCCGTCTGGGCCGAGAACAGCACGGCCTCGGGATAGCGACGACGGAAACTTAATCGATCAACGCTATCGAGAAGATCGATTTTATTGAACACCGTAAGCGTCAAACGCTCGCCGGCACCGATCTCGTCAAGAACGCGATCGACTGCCTCGAGCTGGCGCTCGTAGTCCTCGTCAGAGGCATCCACAACTTTAAGGATCAGATCGGCACCAAGAACCTCAGACAGCGTGGACTTAAAGGCATCAACGAGACCATGCGGTAGCTTTTGAATAAAGCCAACAGTATCGGTAATCGTCATGCCACGACCGCCGGGCAGGCGATACGAACGCGTCGTCGGGTCGAGCGTAGCAAACAGCTTGTCCTGCGAAAGCACCGTAGATCCGGTCAGACGATTGAGCAACGTCGATTTACCCGCATTGGTATAACCGGCTAACGCGACGCGAAACGCCGGTGACTCAATGCGGCTCTTGGATTGAACATCGCGACGCTGTTCAACCTGCTTAAGCTCACGACGAAGCGCAGCGATCTTATTACGAATGAGGCGACGGTCGACCTCGAGCTGGCTTTCACCCTGGCCAAAGCGTGAGCCGATGCCGCCGCGCGTCTGTTCCTTGGCGAGATGGCTCCACATGCCACGCAGACGAGGCAACAGATATTGAAGCTGTGCCAGCTGTACCTGTAGGCGTCCCTCACGCGTCTGAGCATGCAGGCCAAAAATATCCAAGATCAGTGCCGTACGATCGATAATCTTTACCGGCTCGCCCACGGCTTTCTCCAAATAGGATTGCTGCGAGGGCGTCAGGTCGTCGTCAAAAATAACGACATCGGCATCCATGCGATGCACCAGGCCGCACAGCTCTTCAACCTTACCGGAACCGATAAACGATTTAGGATACGGCTTTACCAAACGCTGTGACAAGCGTGCCACGCACTGGGCACCAGCCGTGTGGGTAAGACGCTCCAGCTCATCAAGCGAGCGATCGAGCGGCCACGCATTGTTGCGCCACTCAACACCAACTAATATGGCACGCTCGGGCTCGGGTGCCGTGGGAACAAGGGGGAAACGGGCCATTAGGCAGCCTCAATACGATGCAGGATATCCTCAACGACCTCATCGATCGCAAATTGGTCCATATCAAACCACACGATGCGGTCATCGCGCTTAAACCACGAAAGCTGACGTTTGGCATAGCGACGCGAACGCATCTTGATAAGTTCGCGAGCCTCAGACATAGAAATCACGCCATTGAAAGCATCAATGATCTCTTTATAGCCAATTGCCTGCATCGAAGTCAGGGCATCTCCCAGCCCCTGGTCCATAAGACCGCGAACCTCATCGACAAGGCCCTGCTCAAACATCAGATCGACGCGCAGGTTAATGCGCTCGTAGAGCACCTCGCGATTACGCGTCAGACCAAACCACAGAGCGTGATAATGCTCGCGCGGAACACTAAACTGCGACTTTTGCTGCGCATAGGAGACGCCATTATCGTGCATTTCGAGCGCGCGAATCACGCGGCGAACATTATGGGGGTGGATGACCGCAGCGGACTCGGGGTCACGCTCGGCAAGCAGGGCATGCAGTTCTTCCTCACCAATACGCTCGGCAAGCTCCTGATAGCCCGCACGGCGATCGTCCTCAAGTTCACCCGAGGGAAAGTCCATCTCATCGAGAGCGGCCTTGAGATACAGCCCCGTACCTCCGCAAAAAACCGGCAGGTAACCCGAACCAAGGAGACGTTCAACATGCGCGCGAGCGTCAGCCTGATAAAGCGCAGCAGAATATGCCACACCCGGCTCTACAATGTCGACGAGACGCAGCGGCGCCGTACACTCATCGGGCGTCATCTTTGCGGTACCGATGTCCATGCCGCGATAGATTTGCATCGCATCGCACGACAGCACTTCGGACGAAAGACGAGCGGCCAAACGGTCGGCAACATCACTCTTACCAACCGCCGTCGGACCGACGATCGCAACGGCGGAAAGACCTGCCCCGGAAGAAACCATTAGCGCGGCTCGCCCACAACGGAGCCGGACAAATACCAGGTCTTGGCAACGTCAACGTCAACATCAACGATCTTGCCAACAAGCTGATCGATGCTGTAGCCCTCGGGGATGGGCGCATGAACGGTCTGATTCTTAGGACTCTTGCCCAGCAGGACCGCGTCGTTCTTTTTGCTCGTTCCCTCAATGAGCGCCGGAACCACAGTATGAAGCTCACCCTGGTTATACTCGTGTGCCGTGGTCTCGATAACCTTAACCAGACGGTTGAAACGCTCGAGAATAACCTCATGCGGCGTAGGATCGTCAATCTCGGCGGCCGGGGTACCGGCGCGCTTTGAATAGATGAAGGTATAGGCCTGAGCATAGCGGACCGTCTCGGCAAGTGAGAGCGTCTGCTCAAAGTCTTCTTCAGTCTCACCCGGAAAGCCAACGATAATGTCAGTCGAGAGCGCGATATCGGGCATGCGATTGCGGATGCGATCGACCAGGCCCAGATAGTCCTCGCGTGTATAACGGCGATTCATCTCTTTGAGGATCCGTGTCGAACCTGACTGGACGGCCAGGTGCAGCTGCGGCATAACGGCAGGCGTCTCGGCCATGGCGTCGATGGTCTCAGGCAACAGGTCCTTGGGATGCGAAGACGTAAAGAAGATGCGCTCCACACCCGTATCGCCCACGGCACGCAGCAGATCGGCAAAACGCGGCTTGCCAAACAGATCGCGACCATATGAGTTAACGTTTTGGCCCAGCAGCGTAATCTCACGCACGCCCTGGCGCACCAAACCGGTCACCTCGTCGACAATCTCCTCGAAGGGGCGGCTCTTTTCGCGACCGCGCACGTACGGCACGATGCAATAGGTGCAGAAATTATTGCAGCCCGTCATGATGGGCACCCAGGCGTGATACTGGGTCTCGCGATGCCACGGCATGCTCATGGCATCCGTATCCTCATGCTCATTGGTGCGGATATGACGCTTGCCGTCAAGGAACGCCTCGGCAATGAGCTCGGCAACATGTGCGATGGAATGCGTGCCAAAGATGACATTGACGTTATCGGCGTTGGTGAGCAGGCCCTCGCCATCACGCTGCGCAATGCAGCCGCCCACGGCAACCACACGCTTGCCCGAAGGCGAAGGCGGCAGGCTTTTGCAGGAATTGCACTGACCGTACAGGCGAGTATCGGCGGCCTCACGCACACAGCATGTCATGAAGACAACGATATCGGCATGCTCGGGATCGAGCGCCATGAGACAGCCATACGAATCAAGCAGACCGCTCACGCGCTCGGAATCGTGCTGATTCATCTGGCAGCCAAAGGTGCGGATAAAGTAGGTTTTACCGGCAAGAATATCGCGTACGGAACGCTGGTCCATGTGCATAAGTCCTAACGATGGAAGGGAGGCGAATCGAGGCAAGCAGAAGCTATGCCACAGGCTTAACATCATCCATGACGACGTTATCCATAGCAGCTCGATTGATCTGGTGAACGTAGATAGAAAGGCGGATGGCCGTGCGCGACTCCCCGTTAATGAGGATGTCGGAGAACACGGGCGCGCAGGAAATATCAAAACCGGTTGGAATCAAAAAACCGCGCGCGATAGCCACGGCCTTAATGGCCTGGTTGACAGCACCAGCGCCGACACACTGGATGTTGACGGGTACACCATCCTTGACCATGCCGGCGATGGCGCCGGCAACGGACGCGGGCGATGATTTGCTTGATACCTTCAGGCAATCCATGAAGAAACTCCTGCGTTTAAAAGTACGTTTTAACTGCAATAACTGTATCGTACCGAGTGGACTCGGTAAAGGCACTATTCCTCTTTGGCAAGATCGAAGGTCACGGTGATTCGATCACGCGAAACGCGAATCTTTGGGTCGCCGCAAAGGTTGAGATAGTACCGGGCGGCAAGGTCATTAAAGTCGCGCTCCACAGCACGCGAAAACTGTGCCATGTCATCCTTGGCAATACGTAGCCCGCGACGATCTTTCGCAAGATCGACAGGAGCCGGCGCATGCGAGGAAGAATCACGCTCGCGCAGCAAACGCGCGGTCACACCGCGAACGGGCTTAATCTGCCCTGCCAAAATGCGATGTGCCGTGCGCTCGGACATCTCAAGACCCAAACCCGAACAGATGCGGATAAAGTCCTCGGCATCAGAGGCAAGGCCTAAACGATCGACAACCGGAAGCTCGCTCTCGTCATCAATAAACAGGAGACGCGACGTATCGAGCCGGCTTGACGCCTGAGCATAAAGGGTCGCGGCAATCTCAGACGGAGAACCAAGATAGACATCGCAACCACGCAACTCCTCGAGCGCAAACTCACAGGCAGCGCGAATAATATTATGCGGACCGCGAGCACAGACATAACGTCCGTCCTCATCCTTGACGGCCTGGGGCCAGCTGGACTGATCGGCGCGCTCACTGAGGCGGTCGGCCGCAACGCTCACCTTAAAGGCTGAACCAAGATCGACACCGGACGTGACCACACGGGCCTCGTCGGTGTTCTGCTTGATCGAAAACAATGCCATGCCACGACCGTGAACGCCCCAACGGTCCATCTTCATGCTCTCGAGCTTGGAGGTAACGCGAGCATCGAAGATTCGCTCTTGCATATCCTGCGGAACACCCGAGCCGTTATCCAGAAAGACAAGCGTGCGGACGCCATCTTCCTTGGTCGTAGCGAGAAAGACCTTGTCGGCGCCGGCATCGCGAGCATTACGGAGCATTTCGATGACGATATCCTCGACATGCTGAATGTCGTGCTTTGCCTGGCGCCGCTCGGCCTCCGAAACGCGGAGGCGGACATACCCCTCGCCAAGGTTCTCCTCGACGCGAAGGTTGCCCTCCCCCGACATCGACGCGATAAATGAGATGAGCTCGTTCGCGTCGCTCATGTTATTTAGCGATATCGACAGCGCGGCTCTCGCGAATCACGACGACGCGCACCTGACCGGGATACTCCATCTCTTCCTCGATCTGATGGGCGATATCGTGAGCCAGAACCGTGGACTGGGCATCGGAAATCTTGTCCGGCTGAACCATGACGTGGACCTCGCGACCAGCCTGCATGGCATAGGTACGCTCGACGCCGTCATGGGAGTTGGCGATCTCCTCGAGCTTCTCAAGACGCTTGATGTAGTTCTCGGCAGACTCGCGACGGGCACCGGGGCGAGAGGCAGAGACAGCATCGGCGGCCTGTACCAGAACATCGAGCACCGTGTTGGGGTCGACATCGGCATGGTGAGCCTCGATAGCGTGGACGATAACGGGCTTCTCGCCATAACGGCGGGCAAGCTCGGCGCCGATGACGGCATGCGGGCCCTCGACGTCGTGGTCGATTGCCTTGCCCAGGTCATGCAGCAGGCCGGCGCGCTTGGCGGTCACAACGTCAAGGCCAAGCTCGGAAGCCATCACGCCGCACAGATCAGAGACCTCGAGAGAGTGCTGAAGCACGTTCTGACCAAACGAGGTACGGTAGCGCAGGGCACCAAGGGTCTTGACGATCTCGGGGTGCAGATCATGGATGCCGGTATCGAAGGCAGCCTGCTCGCCAGCCTCGCGCACGCGCTGCTGAACCAGATCGGCAGCCTTGTGATACATCTCCTCGATGCGGGCAGGGTGAATGCGGCCGTCGGCGATGAGGTTCTCGAGGGCGACACGGGCGGTCTCACGACGGACCGGGTCGAAGCTCGAAAGAACGACGGTCTCGGGCGTGTCATCGATCACGAGATTGACGCCGGAAACCTGCTCGAAGGTCCGGATGTTGCGACCCTCGCGACCGATGATACGGCCCTTGAGGTCATCAGAGGGAATGTGCACGGAGGTAACGGTGACCTCGGCTGTGTGGTCGGCAGCGCAGCGCTGAATCGCCAGGGACAGAATCTCCTGGGCGGTCTTGTGGCACTCGGCGCGAACCTGCTGCTCGGACTCGCGAATGATCGTGGCAGCCTCGTGGGTGACCTCGCCGCGAACCTTATCGAGGAGCTCCTTGTGGGCATCCTCGCGGGTCAGGTCGGCGATACGCTCGAGCTCGGAGGTCTGCTTGGCGCAGAGCTCCTCGAGCTCGCGAGAGCGCTTCTCGACCTGACCGGCCTGGCTGGACAGCTGGTGCTCACGCTTGTCGAGAGCGTCGTTGCGGCGATCGAGGGACTCCTCGCGCTGCATCACACGGTTCTCGAGCGTACGAATCTCGCTCTTACGCTGCTTGTCCTCGGCCTCGGCGGCCTGCTTGTTCTTGATGATCTCCTCTTTAGCCTCGAGCAGAGCCTCTTTTTTGAGGGTCTCGGCCTGACGCTTAGCATCACCGATCAGGGACTCAGCCTGTGCGTGTGCCGACTGGATCTTTTCGTCGGCCTCGTGAAGACTACCCTGCTTGGCGGTGCGCATGTAGGCAATGGCGGCGATGGCACCCAAAACGATGCCAACGAGCGCTGCGATGATAGGCATGCTCACTCCTTTTTATGGATTCGTTACACAACAAAGCGAACCGTCCTTACGAACGGCTCGCGACATTTGAGTAATATGGGCGCAGCTTATGCGGGTCAGATACAGATAAACATATAAACAAACTCATCACAGATGAGCACATATCACAAAGCAAATGACAGTGTTTATCGTACGTTGAACCACAACAACTGTCAAATAAATGGCCCCGGCACGGCGGCTAAAACGCGGTGAACGGCAGGGCCACAAAACGCATACGCCTAAACCGCACATTCCTCGCGTTCGGCATCGAGACGTGCCTTAACGGCATCGGCGGCGATGTGATACGAGAAGCCCTTGCCCATCAAAAACCGAACCAGTTTTTCGAATCCACGCGTCTCTGGAACACGCCGCTTGGCGAGCAGGGCTGACGCACGCGCCAAATCGTCTTCGACGGCAAAATAATCCTCGGGATAACCGGGAATGTCATCGAGCACGACATGACGGCGCTTGAGCTCGGTCTCGATTTTGCGCTGTCCCCAACCGCGCCGCTTGCGCTCCTCGATAAAGTACGAGCAAAAGCGGTTCTCGTCCAAAAAGTGATACTCGGTGGCGCGCTCGACGGCGAAATCGATCGCGGGCTGGTGAAAGCCGTAGCGAGCCAGCTTGTCACGGACCTCACCCGTCGCATGGTCGCGGCGCGATAGCATCTCGGTCACCATGGTAAGTGCACATTTACGCTCGATGAGCTGCACCGCCTCACGGAAGTTGTCCCAATCACAGGGAAGATCGGGGCGGTTTTTGACATACAGCCGCGCGACCCGCACGGGAATCCAAATGGACCGCTCAAAACCGCCCTCAAGCTCACAATCGATATGTGCGCAAGGCTTTTTGGACGCATACCCGCTCGAGAACGAGGAGGCCGCCTTCTTATCGGGAAAGACGACCGTGGCCTCGGTCACCGTATACGACATGAGCGTAACCGCTACTCGTCGTCATCATCGAGCATGGCGGAACCATCGATGGCGTAAAGCTCGTCAAACTCCTCAGGCGCAGGCTGATCGGTCAGCTCGACCTCGGACGGAGCATCGTCATCAAATTCAAGTCCGCAGGCAAGGCGAACCTTATGCTCAATCTCGTCGGCGCAATCGGGGTGTTCGCGCAGGAAAGCCTTGGCGGCCTCGCGACCGTTGCCGAGCTTGTCCTCGCCATAGGCAAACCAGGAGCCCATCTTCTTGCAAATGCCGCACTCGACAGCCATGTCCAGAATCGAGCCCTCCTTAGAGATGCCCGTACCGTACATGATGTCGAACTCAGCAGAACGGAACGGAGCTGCCACCTTGTTCTTAACGACCTTGGCGCGCACGCGGTTACCGATAACCTCGTCCTTAAGCTTAATGCTGTCGATGCGGCGAATGTCGATACGCACCGAAGAGAAGAACTTAAGGGCGCGGCCGCCCGTCGTGGTCTCGGGGTTGCCGAACATGACGCCGATCTTCTCACGCAGCTGGTTAATGAAGATGCACGTCGTGTTGGACTTGGACAGCGAGCCGGCGAGCTTGCGGAGCGCCTGGCTCATCAGGCGAGCCTGAAGACCGACCGTAGTGTCGCCGATTTCTCCCTCGATCTCGGCACGCGGGGTCAGCGCAGCGACGGAGTCAACGACGATGGCATCGATGGCGCCGGAACGCACGAGCATGTCAACGATCTCGAGCGCCTGCTCACCCGTATCGGGCTGGGAAATGAGCACCTCGTCGATATCCACGCCGATGCGTGCGGCATACGTGGGATCGAGCGCGTGCTCGGCATCGATAAATGCCACAACGCCACCCATTGCCTGGGCCTCGGCCAGGATCTCGAGCGAAAGCGTCGTCTTACCGGAGGACTCAGGACCGTAAATCTCGACGATACGGCCGCGCGGCACGCCGCCGATACCCAGCGCGGCATCGAGTGCCAGAGCGCCCGTGGGAATGGCCTCGACCTCGAGCTCGGGACCACCGTCGCCGTACCTCATGATGGAACCCTGGCCGAATTTCTTCTCGATCTCGGCCTTGGTGGTGGCGATCATCTCATCGCGCTCTTTACCCGTCGTGCGAGCATGAACGGTACGTACGGGACCTGAATTCTTGGCCATGAATAGCCCTCCTCTTAACAACCTGCATCGATAATAAACGAACGGCTGTTCGTGGTCAACCGTTCAGGCCAATCATATGCAGGCGGTCTTTCCAAAACCCAACCAAACGCCGACCAAACACTGACCAAATGCTTGACCACAAAGGACCAAATATGAACAAGGCAGGCAAAAATACATCTACAACCAGCACAAACGCCAAATGAGCCTAAGGTCCCTATCTCCACAATTAAGGGGCTCGGAGGCCCCTTAAAACACGTCTATTCCATAGAGTTGAGCACAAGGGCAATGCGACCCAATGCCTCCGTGACCGCATGGGCACGAACACACGAACGGTCGCCCTCATAGTGGCAGCGCACAGAGTCCACGACCGGCACGCCCCCATCGGCGGAACGATGCGCCCAGCCAATATAGAAAGTGCCCGCCGGATCGTCCTCAGTGCCACCGCCGGGGCCGGCATAACCCGTTGCGCTCACTGCAATATCGCTCTGGTACAGCTCCAGCGAACCCACCGCCATCTCGCGCGCGGTCTGATGCGACACCGCGGTATAGCGGTCGAGCGTTTCCTGCTCAACACCAAGAACGCGATGCTTAATCTCATCGCAATAGGTCACCGCACCGCCACGCAGCACCGCCGAGGCGCCCGGGATATCGGCAATCGTCGAGGCGATCATACCCGCCGTCAGCGACTCAGCCGTCGAAACCGTCACGCCCCGAGCGCTCGCGCGCTCGACAATATCGCGCGCCAGCTCCTCGTTATGTGCGGAAATCTGCTCAAAAGAGTCCGTCATACCCACCAGGACCTAGACCGAAAAGACAATCTTGCGGCAGTTCCAGAAGTACTGGGCGCCCGAGATAACGGTCAGGACAACGGCAACGGCGTACAGGAAGCGCGACACCGAGTAGATGCCGAGCGTCAGCGCCACCGGGCCAAGGTGCAAGCCGGCCATAGCAAAAACGCACAGGTAACCGCAGATGGAGACCATCGTGGTTGCCGTCTTGTACTTGCCGAGCTTATCGGCCGCAACGACCACACCGGCCGCACTCGCGACCATGCGAAGGGCGCTCACCAGAAGCTCACGGAACAGGATAATGAACACGGACCACACGGTCACCGCGCCAAAATCCAAGAACAGCAGCAGGGCCGAGAACACGAGCAGCTTATCGGCGATGGGGTCCAAGAATTTACCGAAGTCGGTGATCTCGTTGCGCGAACGCGCCAGATAACCGTCGACCTTATCGGTGCACGACAGGATCACATACAGAATGAAGGCAGCGGCGGCGAGCGGGCCGTCGAAGGTGCTCCAATCCGTACCGGCAACACTCGTGTGAGAAAGCGCCGACACGATCATGAACACCGGGATAAAGACGATGCGAACGCACGTCACGATGTTGGCGGGCGTCCAGACACTCGTCAGTTCCTTATTGCTCTCGTTTGACACGACGCTCTCCTACTCCACAACATGGCCGATAAGCTCATAGCAGAAGCTATCGGTAAACTCGACAGTCAGAATATCGCCCACGGACGCCTCGCTGGCGTCCAAGTGCACCGCGCCATCGGAATCGGGCGCCTGGAACCAGGCATGACCAATCAGCTCGGCGCCATCCTCGGTCTCTTCGATACCGTCGACGATCACCTGGGCGCGCTCGCCCACATGTGCGGCGGTGGCGGCAAAACCGAGCGACTCGGCCAGGTCCATGGCCTCCTGGGCGCGCTCGAGCTTAACCTCCTCATCGACCTGGCCCTCCATCTTAGCGGCCAGGCTGCCCTCCTCCTGCGAGTAGGCAAAGACACTCGTGTAGTCAAAGCCGACGGTGTCCATAAAGTCGATAAGATCGCGGAACTCGTCGTCGGTCTCGGTCGGGAAGCCGACCATGGCCGTGGAACGAATCACGATGCCGGGGATGCGCTCGCGAAGGTCGCGGAACAGATCCTCGAGCTCCTGGCGCGAACCGGAGCGACGCATGGCCTTGAGAATGCGCGCGTCGCAGTGCTGCACGGGGATATCGATATAGGGCAGCACCTCGGGCGTATCGCGAATCGTCTCGATGAGTTCGTCAGTCATGCCCTCGGGCTGCAAGTAGAGCACACGGACCCAGACGTTGTGCGGGCGCACGGCCTCGGCGACGGCACGCAGCAGCTGCGCCAGATTGCGCGGCGAGCCATCGGCGACGTCCTCGTCGGCAAAGTCGGTACCCCAGATGCCCGTGTCCTGGCCGATCAGCACGATCTCGCGCACACCGCCGGCAACCAGGTCGCGCACCTCGGAGATGATGCTCTCGGCATTGCGCGAATGATAGCGGCCGCGGATGTAGGGAATCATGCAGAAGCTGCAGAAGCGGTTGCAGCCATCGGAAATCTTGACGTAGGCGACAGCACCCTCGACGGTACGTTTGACCTGCGGGATATAGGCTGCAATCTCACGCTCGACACCCAGCACGCCATCGATGACCGCCACGATGCCGTCTTCCTCGTCGGCCTTCACAAAGGCAGCGACCTCAGGCAGCTCGTCAGGCAGGTCATCGCCATAGCGCGACGGCACGCAGCCGCACATGACGATGGGGCAAGAACGAACGCCGTCCTGAACCTCGTTGGCGAGCTCGAGCGTGGTCTCGATGCTCTCGGACGTTGCGGAGGCGAGGAACGAGCAAGTATTGACGATGGCGATATCGGCATCCTGCGGGTCTAATGCCTCCTCGTAGCCCGCGGCAGTCAAAAGAGAACGCATGCGGTCGGTGTCAACCTCGTTCTTAGCGCACCCGAGGGTGATGTAGAGCACGGAGCCCAACGGTGTATCCATGTTGGAGAGCAGTCCTTTCGATTGATATTAGCGGTAGTTGGTGAACTGCAGCGGCTGGCCGTAGTCCTGGTCGCGCAGGAACTGGATCACGGTCTGCAACGCGTCCTTCGAAGCAGAGGAAACACGCAGCTTGTCGGCCTCGATGGTCACCTTGACCTTGAGCTTTTGATCCTTGATGTCCTTGTTGATCTTCTTGGCGGTCGCCTGGTCGATACCCTCGACGATATGGCCGAGCACGCGCACGGTGCCGCCCGATGCCGCCTGCGGAGCATCCCACGAGACAGCCTTGAGGTCGATGCCGCGCTTGATGAGCTTGGAGCTCAGCACGTCGATAATCTGCTTGGAGACAAAGTCGGCCGGGGCGTTGATCGTAAAGAGCTTGTCGCCCTTCGAAAGCTCGATCGTGGCGCCGGAATCCTTAAGGTCATAGCGCTGGGAAATCTCGCGCGTGGTCTGCTGGAAGGCGTTGTCGACCTCTTGCATGTTGACCTCAGACACGACGTCGAAGCTGGAATCTTTAGCCATGATGTTTCCTTTCGCGTACGAGCGGCCTAGTAGCTATCGTACGAATTGTCGGTAGAATCGGTGGGTGTCTGACCGTCAGTTGCGGTATCGGCGCCATC
Source organism: uncultured Collinsella sp. (assembly GCA_902470905.1). Taxonomy (GTDB): domain Bacteria; phylum Actinomycetota; class Coriobacteriia; order Coriobacteriales; family Coriobacteriaceae; genus Collinsella. The sequence goes on from CABRIC010000031.1 coordinate 15,325, forward strand.
CGTGGACTGGGCATCGGTACCGTCGGTGGTATCGGTACCATCGGTGGTGTCGGTACCATCAGAACTTTCACCATTCTCGGAATCAGACGTCTCCTTCTTGGGAACGGTGATCGTCACACGCGCCACGCCCGAGGTCTTGGTATCGTAACGAACCTTTTCACCGTTCTTGGTAACGGTGACATCGGAAGGCTTGGACGTGGTGATCTCGATCGAAGACTCGGGCGTGTACTCCTGCTCAAAGGGGCCAGTCGCCTGGGCGCCATAGACCGACTTGCCGTCAACCTTGACCTCAATCCACGCGGTCTTTCCCTTGGCAACGGAGACTTTGACCTTCGTGACCTCGTTCTCTTCCTTCTTAGCCGTCGTCTTGGTGGCGTCCGAATCAGTCGACTCATCCGTCGCCTCATCGGTGTCTTCATCCTCGTCGACCGTTTCGGACTTCTTAGAAGACTTCTTGGTCGTCGTCTTGGTAGCAGCGGGCGTCTCGGGCGTGGTCTCGGGCGTCGAAGATGCGCAGCCGCGCAGAAGCACCACGATGAGCACAATCAGCAGCAACACCACGGCACCGATGCCGGCGTAGACGATACGCGGATCGAGCCCGTTGTTTTGAGGAGTACGGGATCCGCCGCGTCCACGACCGGAACTGCTGCGGCCGCCTCCCTGAGGCATACGACCGCGATTGCTATCGGAACGGCCGCGATAGCCGCCCTGGCCCTGAAGGCTGCGCTGACCCGAGCGGGGCGCAAGCTCACCGCGGCCTTGATAGCCACGCTGGCCCGAACGCGAAGCCGAAGAGCGCTGGCCATACGGCTGTGATTGAGAGCGAAGACGCGGCGTCACCTGCGTGGTATCGGCATCCGCATAGCCACCGCGAGAGCGTCCCATAGAGGCGCCACGGTAACCGCGATCGGAATAGCCGCCGTCGCCATAGCCGACACGAGGGTCACGCGCCACACCGCGGGCAGCGGGAAGTGCACGGTCCTCGGGCATCGGCGTACTGCGGAACCGGTCACGCTGCGAGCGAATCTCCTCGCCCGAACCCGTCTCGGTAATATAACCGGCCTGTTGAGGACGCTGTCCATAGCGGGTCGAACGACCGCCCTGAACCATCAGGAAGCGCCCGTTATCGACCGAGGAGCGCGAATTGACGTAGCCGGCGGCGTCCTGAAAACGACCGCCCTGCTGGGACGTCTCGCGTTCGTATGCCATCAGGTCGTCAAAGTAGGCATTGACGACCTCGCGCGGATTGAGGCCCAAAAAGCGAGCATAGCTCGAAATCATGCCCTGCGCATAGCCGCGCGGCGGCATCGAAGCAAAGTTACCGGTCTCGAAAAACTCGATGATCTGCGGCCTGATTTTGATGGTGTTGGCGACCTGCTGAATGGAAAGGCCCATTCGGCGACGCTGCTCGAGCAGCATGTCACCAAAGCGTGCAGCCATCAGAATCCTCCAAACTCACGATCTTCACGTGCCATCTCGGCGTCGACAGACTCCAGCGCGGCAAGCCCCTCCTCGTCCAACAGGACCTCGCGCGGCTTGGAACCGTCGGGCGGGCCGACGACACCCTTTTCTTCCAGCATATCCATAATACGCCCGGCACGCGCATAGCCAACCTTCAGACGACGTTGCAGGCCAGATGTGGAGCCAAGCTGCGATTCCACCACAATATGGGCGGCTTCCCAAATGAGCGGATCATCGTCTTGCGGCTCGGCGACTCCGGTGCGGACAATGCCGCCGCCACCCGCCATGGACATGGAAGCAGGCGCCACGGCAGACAGGATCTCCTCGTGGTAGTCGGGCTCGCTCTGCGACTTGACGAACTCGACAATCTCGTTGATTTCGTCGTCCGAGACAAAGCAGCCCTGGATACGGCGGGGCTTGCCCCAGTCGACCTTGGAGAACAGCATGTCGCCCAAACCGGTGAGCTTTTCGGCACCCATCTGGTCGATGATGACGCGCGAGTCGATGCCCGTGGCGACGTTAAAGGCGATGCGGTTGGTGATGTTGGCCTTGATAAGGCCCGTCACCACGTTAGAGCTCGGGCGCTGCGTGGCCACGATAAGGTGGATACCGGCGGCACGGCCCAGCTGAGCAATACGCACGATCGAGGCCTCGACATCCTTACCGGCGACCATCATCAGGTCCGAGAGCTCGTCAATGATGATGACCAAGTAGGGCATCTTTTGCGGCGGGTTATCGTAATGCTCAAACTCGCCGGCGGCCTGCTTTTCGTTGTAGGTCGAGATCTTACGCACGTTAAGACGCTCGAAGACCTTCAGGCGACGCTCCATCTCGGACACGGCCCATTGCAGAGCGCTCGCGGCCTGCTTAGGCTCGGTCACCACGGGCACATAGAGATGCGGCAGGCCGTTATAGCCCGCAAGCTCGACGCGCTTGGGGTCGACCATGATCAGGCGAACGTCCTCGGGAAGGGCGCGCATGAGCAGGGTCGTGATGATGGAGTTGATCATCACCGACTTACCGGAACCCGTGGTACCGGCAATCAACAGGTGGGGCATCTTAGCAAGGTCGGCGACAACCGGCGTGCCCTCGGCATCGCGGCCGATGGCGAGCTCGAGCGGACCGCCCTTCACATAGGGCAGCACGTCGCCCAGGTTGACGTTTTGGCGCTTGCGGTTGGGAATCTCAATACCCACGAGCGAGGTGCCGGGGATCGGGGCAAAGATACGCACCGACTGGGCAGCGAGCGAAAGCGCGATATCGTCCTCGAGGCTCGAAATCTTGCTCACGCGCTCGCCCTCACCAGGCTGCAGCTTAAAGGTCGTCACCGTGGGGCCGGCGATCCAGCCGACCACGCGGGCACTGCGGCCAAACTCAAGCAAGGTGGATTGCAGTGACTCAGCGGTCTGCTCCAACTCCTTGTCCGAAGACGCGGCGGAAGCCGACTGCGGGTTGGCATGCAGGATTTCGAGCGGCGGAAGCTTGAGGCCGTCCTCTTCTTCGCCCTCGTTATCTGCGGCGCCACCGTCCGCTCCCCCATCGCTAGCCGCAGCCGATTCGACGGCACTCGAGGCAGGCGCATCGGCAACCTTGGGATGCTTCAAGAAGTCGGGAATCTGAGGTGCTGCCGAGACAGGATTCACGGCAAACGGCGGCTCGGACTCGTCGATCTTATCGGGGTCGTCTTCCATCGAAAGCTGGCCTGTTACCTGGTCGCGCTTTGCATGGCGACGCGGCAGCAAAGTTGTCTTTGCGGTCTCAATCGGAGCCTCGTCGTCCCCGTCATCGCCCTCGGTAAGCTCAATCTCGCTATCGGACCAGGACGGGTCGGGCTCACTCGTATTGAGCTTAGGCGCAGCCTTGCCATTCTTGGCATGGCGGCGCGGCAGCAGCGTCGTCTTAGCGCGCTCGGCCTCCACGGCATCGGATACGTCGACAAACGGATCCTCGTCCTCGTCGTCATTGTCCAAAACCGGGTCCACATCGTTGCCCATGACCGTGGTCACGGCAGCATCGGAGCCCTTTTGACGAAGAATGCTCAGGTGCGGACGGGCAACGCCGGGCACCGACAGGGCTTCGTCGTCACCCCACGGACTCGCGTTAACATCGGCACGACGGCGCTCGGCAAAATCGGCCGCGCGGTCGCGAGCAGAGCGCAAAACGCCGCCAACCGAAAAGCCGATGATGACCAAGCCCACGACGACAAGGCCCAACAGGACTACCATCGCGATAGGCTTACCCAGGGCATTCTGCAGCGCACTCGCAATAAACGCACCGATGTAGCCACCCGAGGCGGACAAATTTTGCGGCGTGAACATAAGGTCACACGAGTCGCTCGTACCCGGCACCATCAGCGAAAGAATGGAGACGACGGCGATAAAGACCACGGCGCCGCCCGCAACAGAGCGCACGTTGAGCGGCGAGTCCTCGCCTAAAAAGAGCGTGGCGGCAAACAGCAAAATGACGATCGGCAGCACGTAGGCGCCCAGACCAAAGCCCAGGTGGTAGAAACCGGCAACCGCAGCCGTAACGGGAGCGGTCGCCGGCGAAATCACGGCAATGAAGGACGCAATCGCCAAAACGGCTATCACCACGCCGGCGATATCGCGGTTGGCCGAGGGCTCGACCAAGGGCTCAAAATCGTCAAAGTCCGCCTCGTGGCCCTTATTGGCACGCAGATGGGAACCGGCACCCTTAGCAGATGCCGGTTGGTTATTGGCCTTATTGCCTTTGGCGTTTTGTGCAGATCCGCGCGCCAAACTAAACCTCCATGACGACCGGGATGATCATCGGACGGGTGCGCGTACGGCTCCAAATAAAGTTGGAGAGCGAATCGCGCACGGCCTTGCGAATGGCATCGGAGCCGCTGCTCGTAAAGCTAAACTTGCCCTTCTCGATCGTCTTCATAATGGACGCGGAGGCATCCTCGGAGAACTGGTCGTCGATGGCAAACGAGACGCCGCGACCCGAGAACTCGATGGCCTCGATCTTCTTGTGCTTGAGCGAGACGATGGCAACAGCGGTAACCATACCGTCATTAGCGAGCTTCTGACGATCGCGCAAGACGATGGGGTCGGTATCGCCGATACGCAGGCCGTCGACGTAAACGACACCGGACTCGACGGGCGTACCGCGTTTGACGATACCGCCGCGCATCTCGAGCGTGTCGCCGTTATCGAGGATAAAGATATGATCGTCCTTGATGCCCATCTTGCGAGCCAGCTGGGCATGGGCGCGCAGATGCACGGCCTCACCGTGAACCGGCATAAAGTACGTGGGCTTGGCCATGGCCATCAGGAGCTTGAGCTCCTCCTGGCTACCGTGGCCCGAGACGTGGACAAGAGCGCGGTTCTTATCCCACACGTCGCAACCGAGCTTGGCCAGGCTGTTGACGACCTGCTGGACGGCTTTCTCATTGCCGGGAACAGGAGTTGCCGAGAGGATAACGGTATCGCCCTCGTGGATGGAGAGCGTCTTGTGCTCTCCGTTGGCCATGCGGGACAGGGCCGACAGCGGCTCGCCCTGCGAACCGGTGCACATGACGACGATCTTGTCGTCGGGCAGGTTATCGATATCGAAGGCATCGATGATATCGGCATCGTCGATGTTGAGGTAGCCCAGCTCACGCGCCACGCGGGTGTTCGTGAGCATGGAGCGACCGGTCACAACGACCTTACGGCCGCACTTGCGGGCGGCATCGCAGATCTGCTGCAAACGATGGATGTGGCTCGAGAACGACGCGACGAACACGCGACCCGGGGCGTTCTTGATGGCGTGCAGCAGGTTGGGTCCAACCTCGGCCTCGGACTTGGTAAAGCCGGGAACCGTTGCATTGGTGGAGTCGGACAGCAGCAGGTCGATGCCCTGCTTGGCAAAGCGGCTGATAGCGGCATAGTCGGGCGTGACGCCGTCGATGGGCGTCTGGTCGAGCTTAAAGTCGCCGGTGTGCATAACGGTGCCCTGATTGGTGCGGATGAACACGCCCAGAGCGCCGGGGATGGAGTGCGTCATCGAGAAGAAGTCGAGCGAGATGCCGCCGAGGTTGACATGGCTGCCGCCCTTGACCTCGCGGAACTTGGGTGCGCGGATGCGGAACTCAGAAAGCTTGCCCTCGATAAAGCCAAGCGTCAGCTTGCTCGAGAAGATGGGCACCTTATTGTTGAGGTCCTGCAGCAGATACGGAAGCGAACCGGTGTGGTCCTCGTGGCCGTGGGTGACGACGATACCGCGGAGCTTCTCCTCGTTCTCAAGAACGTAGGTGTAGTCAGGAAGCACCAGGTCGATACCGGGCTGGGAGTCGTCGGGGAACATGAGACCGGCGTCGACGAGCACCATGTCGTCGCCACACTCGAAGACCGTCATGTTCTTGCCGATGCCGTCAAGGCCGCCGAGCGGAATGATCTTCAAGGGAGATGATTTTTTAGCTGCCATAGGTTAGTGTGGTTTCCTTTCTTCGAAACGAGTCTGGAACAACCGACGGGGCGCTTCTGGCAAACCGACCGCCGGGAACGTACAAACATGCATCATAGAGTCGACGCAATAACCACAGTATGATACCCATTTGCACAACAACAGACCACCCATGCATCAAAGCCCCATCTGAACTGGTCCATCCCGCCGGTTTCCCGTGGGGCGGGCACTGATGAAGTTTCCTGCTCTACAGTCCTGCTCACGACGGAGGCCACATTAAGTGGCCTCCTGTTCGTGCGGAACTCGCGATAAACTTCATCAGTGCCCGCCCCACGGGAAACCTGCCAAAACAAGACAGGTTTATTTTGGTCGGTTTTATCTGGGAAAATGCTGCTGTGTCTATCTACTGATCTGAAATCTGGCTACTGAATAGACTGTCTAACTCAATAGTGAGCGGCACTAACCAGCCCTTTTGCTTGCGCCCGGGAGGGGCGCATATGAAGTTTATCGCGAGTTCCGCACGCAAAGGAAAGCACTTAATGTGCTTTCCGTCTTGCGCAGGACTGTAGAGCAGGAAACTTCATATGCGGCCCTCCCGGGCGCAAGCAAAAGGGCAACCCCATTAGGAGTCGCCCTTATTGAGCAGTGTATGTACGGCTGTTACTCGGCATCGTGGTGACGGCGGGGCTTGCGGCCTCCGTTGTCGCCGGGACGGCGCGGACGGTCGCTGCGCTCGGAGCGCTCGCGACGCGGACGCTCACGGCGCTGGAAGTGCTCGCCGTCGCCCTCGGAGGCACCCTCGGCGCGAGCCGGGGCCTCGGGCTTGTCAAGACGATCGAGCGAGATCTTACCGCGATCGTCGACCTCGATGACGACGACCTTGACCTCGTCGCCGACGTTGAGGACGTCCTCGACCTTCTCCACGCGGCCCTTGGCGACGCGGGAGATGTGCAGCAGGCCATCCTTGCCGGGCAGCAGGTTCACGAAGGCGCCGAAGGGCTGGATGGAGACCACGCGACCGGTGTACTCCTCGCCCGGCTCGGGAACCTTGATGATGAGCTTGATACGCTCGACGGCCTGGTCGACGGACTCGCCGGTACCGCCGACAAAGACGGTGCCGTCCTCCTGGATGTCGACCGAGGCGCCGGTCTCGTCCTGGATACCGCGGATGACCTTACCGCCGGAACCGATGACGTCGCGGATCTTGTCGGTCGGAACCTGGATGGAGACGATACGCGGAGCGGTGCTGCGCGTGGTGTGACGCGGCTCGGGGATCACATCGAGCATCTTCTGCAGAATGAAGGCGCGACCCTCCTTGGCCTGCTGCAGGGCGCGGGCCAGGATGTCGAAGGTGAGGCCGGTGGCCTTGTTGTCCATCTGCAGGGCAGTGATGCCCTCGGTGGTGCCGGTGACCTTAAAGTCCATATCGCCCAGGAAGTCCTCGAGACCCTGGATGTCGGACAGAACCACGGTCTTGCCCTCCTCCTGGATCAGGCCCATGGCGATACCGGAGACCGGGCGCTTAATGGGCACGCCGCCGTCCATAAGGGCGAGCGTGGAGCCGCAAGTCGAAGCCATCGAAGAGGAGCCGTTGGACTCCATGACCTCGGAGACGACGCGGATGGCGTAGGGGAACTCGTTCTCGTCGGGAAGCACCGGAAGCAAAGCGCGTTCAGCCAGGTTGCCGTGACCGATCTCGCGGCGCTTGGGGCTGCCCATGCGGCCGGTCTCGCCGGTGCAGAACGGCGGGAAGTTGTAGTGGTGCATGTAGCGCTTACCCTCGGTGGGCTCGATGGTGTCCAAGCGCTGGCCCTCGTTGAGCATACCGAGCGACAGGACGGAGAGCACCTGGGTCTGACCGCGCTGGAACAGGCCGGAGCCGTGAACGAGCGGCAGGTAGTTGTCCTTCACCATGATGGGACGGATCTCGTCAGCGGCACGACCGTCAACGCGCTCGCCGGTCTCGACGACCATGGTGCGCATGGCCTTCTTCTCGAGCTTCTTGAGCGCCACGGGGATCTCGCGCTCCCAAGCGGCCTGCTCCTCCTCGGTGAACTCGGCGCGGATGGACTCCTTCAGAGCATCGACTTTGCCGATACGGGAGAGCTTGTCGGCGTCGCGCAGGGCGGCTGCCATCTCGTCGTAGTGGGCAAAGATGCGCTCCTGGACCTCCTCGACGGGCTGGTCGAGCGGGTACCTGTCTCTTATACACATCTCCGA
>CABRIC010000032.1 GCA_902470905.1 uncultured Collinsella sp.
GTCTATCCCGAGTGGTCGAGCGCCCTTACCTGGGCTTTTCCCGTCTTCCAGACCATCATGGCCGTGACGGGCATCTTCGCCGGCCGCATCTCCGACAAGATCGGTCCGCGCAACGTCGTGATCGCCGCCGCCGTGTGCTACGGCGTGGGCTGGTTCATGTCCGGCACCGTCACCGAGCCATGGCAGTTCTACCTGTGGTTCTCGCTCGTCGCCGCCATCGGCAACGGCCTGGGCTACAACCCGGCGCTCACCACCGGCCAAAAGTGGTTCATCGACAAGAAGGGCCTTGCCTCCGGCATCACCCTGGCCGCTTCGACCGCCGGCCCCGCCGTGCTGTCCCCGGTGCTCGCCTCGCTGCTCATCCCGAGCCTGGGCATCTTTGGCGCCCTCAAGGCACTCGGCGTCATCTTCTTTGTGACGATCGCCGCCTCCGCCCTGTTCCTGAAGGCCCCCGAGGCCGGTTGGCTGCCCGAGGGCTTCGAGGCCCCCAAGGGCGGTGCACATGCCGGCACCTTCGGCGACCTCACCCCGGGCGAGATGGTCAAGACCCCGCGCTTCTGGGTCCTCATCGTCACCTTCGCCTTTGCCGCCACCGCGGGCACCCTGCTCGTGGGCAAGGTTGCCTCCATCGCCGCCGTCCAGCTCTTCGCCGACCCCACGAGCGCCGCGGCCGTCGCCCTCGGCGGTGTGGTGGTCTCCGTCAACACCTGCGCCAACCTGGTTGGCCGTCTGTCCTTTGGCCAGATCATCGACAAGCTCGGCGCCTATAAGTCGCTGCTCATCAGCCTTGTCGTCACCATCGTCGCGCTCGTCATCATGTCGATGAGCTTTACGCAGAGCATGTTCTTTGTGGCGCTCGCCCTGCTCGGCTTTAGCTTTGGCGCCCTGCTCGTCATCTACCCGCCGCTCACCGGTGGCGCCTTTGGCACCAGCAACATCGGCGTCAACTACGGCATCATGTTTTTGGGTTACGCCGCTTCCACCTGGATCAGCCAGCCCATCACCGCCGTGCTGTATCACGCCGAGGCTGGCAGTGCCGCCTACCAGCAGTCCTTCTACGGCGCCATCGTGATCGCCGCCATCGCCGTCGTGCTCACCGTCTACATGATGGTCTCCGACAGCAAGAAGAAGTCCGCCTAGTTTTGCTTGATGCGGCAAGGACCGCCCCCTTGCCACATTCCACCGCCACCAGTATTAAGGAGTCGAAATGTCTGAGCTCAACCCCGTCCGCATTGCCGTTATCGGCGCCGGCGCCATGGGCCGCAACCACATCCGCTTTGTCACCGAGGAGCCCGAGGCCGAGCTCGTCGCCATCGCCGACGCCTTTGAGGGCGCCCGCGCCACGGCCGAGGCCGCCGGCGTGCCGTTCTATACCGATCCCGCCCAGATGATGGACGAGGTCAAGCCCGAGGCCGTCATTATCGCCACCCCCAACGACCTGCACCTGGGCGTTGCTCGCGAGGCCATCAAGCGCAACATCGTGCCGCTGGTCGAAAAGCCGATCTCCAACGATCTCGAGGATGCCCAGGCCTTCGCCGCCGAGGCCGAGACCGCCGGCGTGCCCGTGCTCGTGGGTCAGCACCGTCGCCACAACCCCTTCGTCAACAAGGCCAAGGAGATTATCGAGTCCGGCGAGCTGGGCAAGCTCACCGTGTCGAGCTTCCACTACATGATCTATAAGAATGACGAGTACTTCGACGTCGAGTGGCGCCGCAAGAAGGGTGCCGGCCCGATCCTGGTCAACCTGGTGCACGATGTCGACCTGCTCCGCTATCTGCTGGGCGAGCCCGTTGCCGTCCAGGGCATGCAGTCCAGCGCCGCCCGCGGTTTTGAGACCGAGGACTCCGCCGTGGTCAACGTTCGTTTTGCCGATGGCGCGCTCGCGAGCATGACCATCTCCGACGCCACCGCCAGCCCCTGGAACTGGGAGGCAACCGCTCGCGAGGATCCGCAGTACCGTCCCTTCGACGCCGACGCCTACTTTATCGGCGGAACCTTGGGCGCCCTGTCGCTGCCCCGCCTGCACCAGTTCTCCTACGACGGCGCCTCCAACTGGCACAAGCCGCTGCAGATGGAGATTCCGGCCGTGGACCCGGCACTACCGCACAAGATGCAGCTCAAGCACTTTGTGAAGGTCGTCCGCCGCGAGGTTGAGCCCGTCGTGACCCCCGCCGATAACGTCAAGACGCTCACACTTCTCAACGCCATCAAGGAGGCCGCCGAGACCGGCCAGCTCGTCGAGCTGTAATGCCTTAGGGTGGGCCACGATAAAACTCCACGCCGAGCACCTCGGACCGCCGCAAATAAGCCCCTCTTCTTTGCCCCGCGAGCAGCCTTCTACCCGCGGGGCATTTTGCTACCTTGCCGATGATTTTTCTGGGGCGGGGGCTACTTTGCACCTCGGCTTGATTCGTTCGCCACGAAATGGGCCTATCTACTACGTTTAACCGATTACCCCCAACCATACCGAATTTCGCGAAATAAAAACCGCAGGTAGACGGCTTGCGTATTTTCGGAAAACCGGGGGATGGTCGACCCATACGGGTTAAACGTAGTAGATAGGTCATTTTCGTGGCACGGCCCAAAACAGTCTTTTGGGACGGGTGGTATCCTTGGTAGCTCTGTGCTGCAAACGCACCTTTACCGCAAGGAGTTTCATGGATCTTATCGCCCAGCTCGCCCGCGAGCTCAACCTTAAGGCCGCCAACATCGAGGCGGCCGTCAAGCTCATCGACGAGGGCAACACCATCCCCTTTATCTCGCGCTACCGCAAGGAAGCCACGGGCGGCATGGACGACGTCGCCCTGCGCACACTCGCCGAGCGCCTGTCTTACCTGCGCAATCTTGAGCAGCGCAAAGAGGACGTCATCCTGCTCATCGATGCCCAAGGCAAACTCACGCCCGAGCTCGAGCAGCAGATTCGCGAGGCCACGCAGCTCCAGCGTGTCGAGGACCTCTACAAGCCCTACCGCAAAAAGCGTATGACCCGCGCGCAGAAGGCCCGCGAGGCAGGCCTGGAGCCGCTTGCCAACATGATCATCATGCAGGCATCCGCCAAGGGCAGCGCACTCGACGCCGCCGCGGTATACGTCAATGATGAGGCCGGCTTCGACACGCCCGAAAAGGCGCTCGCCGGTGCCGCCGACATCGTGGCCGAAACGGTAGCCGAGGACCCCGAGAACGTCGCCGACCTGCGCGCCTTTACGCAAAACACCGCCGATATCGTCGTCGAAGCCACCGACCCCGCCGAGAAGACCCCCTACGAGCCGTACTACAGCTATGACGAGCCGCTGCGCCGTATACCCAACCACCGCGTGTTGGCTATCGATCGCGGTGAGCGCGAGGGCAAGCTCCGCGTGCGCGTGAACGTCGACGGCGCCGCCGCCACGGCACGCCTCGGAAGCCGTTGGCCCCGCCGTCAGGGCGTGTTTGCTCCCATCTTCGATGCCGCCATCGCCGACGGCTACAAGCGCCTCATGGCCCCCTCGCTGGAGCGCGAGGCCCGCGCCAAACTCACCGTTCGCGCCCAGACCGAGGCCATCAACGTCTTTGCCAAGAATCTCGAGGGCCTGCTCTCGGCGCGCCCCGTGCGCGGCGCCCGCGTGCTCGCGCTCGATCCGGGCTATCGCACCGGCTGCAAGATCGCCGTCATGGACGAGACCGGCAAGCTGCTCGACCACGGCGTGGTCTATCCCACCAAGCCGCGCCACGACGTCGCCGGCACCAAGCGCGAACTCGCCCGCCTCGTCAAGAAGGACGGCGTCAACACTATCGTCATCGGCAACGGCACCGCCAGCCGTGAGACCGAGGAAGTCGTCTCGGAGTTCATTGCCGAGCAGGCGCCCGGGCTACGATACACCATCGTCAACGAGGCCGGCGCATCGGTGTACTCCGCCTCCGAGCTCGCCAGCCAGGAGTATCCCGACCTGGATGTCACCGTACGTGGCGCCATGAGCCTGGGCCGCCGCCTGCAGGATCCGTTGGCGGAGCTCGTCAAGATTCCGCCCCAGTCCATCGGTGTGGGCCAGTACCAGCACGACCTTGACCAGGCAGGGCTTTCGCGCACCCTGGGACATGTGGTGGAGGACGTCGTCAACCGCGTGGGCGTCGACGTAAACACCGCGAGCGCAAGCCTGCTGGGATACGTATCGGGCATCACGCCGAGCGTTGCCAAAAACATCGTGGCCTACCGCGAGGAACACGGCGCCTTCACCGATCGCCGCCAGCTCAAGAAGGTCCCCAAGTTGGGACCCAAGGCATATCTCAACGCCGCGGGCTTCCTGCGCATCAGCGGCGGCAAGAACCCGCTCGACGCGACAAGTGTCCACCCCGAGAGCTACGAGGTGGCCACGTCCGTCCTGGAGCGCGCAGGCGTTAAAGCCAGCGAGCTCAGCCGCGGCGGCGTGCCCGACATCGAGCGCCGTCTGGGCAGCATCTCGACGCTGGCAAGCGACCTGGACTGCGGCACCCTGACGCTCATCGATATCGTCAACGAGCTCAAGAAGCCCGGTCGCGACCCGCGCGACGACGCGCCCGAGGTGGTCTTTAGCCGCTCGGCACTTTCTATCGACGACCTGGAGCCGGGCATGGAGCTCAAGGGCACGGTGCGCAACGTTGTGGACTTTGGCGCCTTCGTCGACGTGGGCGTACATCAGGACGGCCTCGTGCATATCTCCAAGCTGGCCAACCGCTTTATCAAGCACCCGAGCGACGTAGTGCGCGTCGGCGACACGGTCAAGGTATGGGTAGAAAAGGTCGATCGCGACCGCAAGAAAATCTCGCTCACCATGGTGCAGGGCAAATAATCCGGCATGAAAATCGGACAAACAAGCCCAGGCCCGTTTGTCCGATTAACAGGCACATCTCCGTACACACCACAACAAAAAGGTGCCGCCCATCAAAGAGGCGGCACCAACAAAGTCTCATTCAGCTCAGAACCTACTGGCAAGCTCGTGTCGGCAGCCCCGGTCTTTCCTTTACCTGGCGCGGCCCTCGCGAAGCGCGTGAGCAATAGGGAAAGGGAAGGCCGGAGCGAACAGCCCACGGCGCAGCCAGTGTTCGCCCTACGGCAGGATATGGAAGCCGAGCGAGGCGATATCTTTGGCAAAACCGCGCACGGTATCGAGCGAGACCTCGTACGGGTCGCGGCCGATGTTCTTGCGCTTGGCCAGGATGCTGTTGGGCACCGTGATGATCTGGCAACCGCATCCTTCCGCCTGGTAAATGTTGATGAGCTCGCGCGTGGACGCCCACAGGACCTCACAGTTGGGCTTGGCGGCGGCCTTCTTGACCGACTCCGTCATAAACGGAATGGGATCGACGCCGGTGTCGGCGATGCGGCCGGCAAAGAGCGAGATGATAGACGGCGTCTCGGCGTCAACGGCCTCGACCATCTCGTCGACCTGCTTAGGCGTAAAGATGGTGGTGACGTTGACCTTGATGCCGTCGGTCGAAAGCTTGCGCACCAACTCGGCGGTGGACTCGCCCTTGGTGGTCACGCACGGAATCTTGACGTAGACGTTCTCGGCCCAGGTAGCGATCTCGCGCGCCTCGACCTCCATGGTCTCGACGTCATCGGCAAAGACCTCAAACGAGACGGACACATCGGTGATGTGGGCCAGGACCTCCTTGGCAAACGCGCGGTAATCCGTCACGCCGCCCTTCTTCATAAGGGACGGGTTGGTCGTGAAACCCTGAACGTTGCCGTTCTCGTACATGTCGAGCATGCCCTCGAGGTTTGCACCGTCAGCGAACACCTTGATTGCCATCTGCCTGATTCCTTTCGTTTGCACACGGCCGGTAAGCTGCTAAACACTTTACCTATGTTTATCAAGGCGTGAGCTGCGGGTTTTTATCTTCTCGGCGAACGGTATAAACACCTCAGTGTTTGGATTGATAAATCGATTGAGCATGCAAACGCAAAGAGTCACAGTTTGAGCAAACGCCAGAACGCGGGATTCATTAGATGAGGCCGAAATGCTGCATCGCTGTGACGGTGCCGTCGTGTGCGACATCGTCGGTCACGTAGTCGGCGACCGCCTTGACCTCGGGCATGGCGTTGCCCATGGCGACAGCCGTCTCGACCGCAGCGAGCATGCCCAGGTCGTTGCCCGAATCGCCAAAGCCAAAGGTGCGCGCATTTCCCTTGCGGCCCAGATACGCCAGTGCTCGCGCCACGCCCACGCCTTTGTCGATGCCCTTGGGGCTCAGCTCTCGATTCCGACCACCGGTGTTGCACAGCTCAAACTCGCGATCGATAAAGCCGTCGTCGTTGGCTACGCGAGCCAAACTGGGCACATCGAGGCACACCTTGCCTACGCGCAGACGGCCGTCGACGCGCATTTCCTCGGCGCTGTGCACCACAGAAGTGCCGATCAGAGACGACTGCTCAACACCCGCGGATTCCAGGGCAAAAGTAGCCACGTTGGTCTCGAAAAAGGCCTCAATCCCTGCCGCAGCCATACGGCGTACAAGCTCCTCGATAACGTCTTCGCCAAAGCAGTCCTCGTGTACCACGCGGCCCTCGACCTCGAGCGTCGCTCCCGCCATGGCAACGACACCCGCAGGCTCCAAAGCGCGCAGACCATCGGCAATTAGCCACAGGGGACGACCCGTGCAGATAAATGCCTGGTGACCCGCATTGCGCAGACGACCAAATGCATCGACAACAGCCTTCGACGGATGGACTGCATTGAAGTCCTTATCGGTCATATCGTCGGGATCGAACGACGTCAGCGTGCCGTCCACGTCAAAAAAGAGCACAGCGGATTCGGGGCACGCATCAATCATATGGGTTCCTTTCGGGGGCGAGAGTAAACGAAGTATCCATCATATAATGGAGCGACGCAACCAGAGAGGTCACCCATGGAATTTTACGCAAGCTGCCCCGAGGGCTTTGAGTCCGCACTCGCCGATGAGCTTAAACGCCTCGGGCTTTCGCATGTTCGCCGGCTGAAGGGCCGCGCTACGTTTGAGGGCGAGCTCGATGAAGGCTATCGCGCCTGTCTGTGGTCGCGCCTGGCGAGCCGCGTGTTCGTGGTACTCGGGCGCTTTGAGGCGCAGGATGCCGATGAACTGTACGATAGCGTTTACGGCATCGCCTGGGAGAGCATCGTCCGCCCCGGCGCCACCATCGCCATCACCGCCCGCGGCGTGACCGAGCAGCTGCGCAACACGCGCTTCTCGGCCCTGCGCGCCAAGGACGCGCTGTGCGACCGTCTGGCCGAGACCACGGGCCGTCGCGCCGACGTCGATGCCGCCGACCCCGATGTTCACCTACTGCTTTCGCTGCGCCAGCGCCGCGCGAGCATAAGCCTGGACCTTTCGGGCGATCCGCTGTTCAAGCGCCTGCCGTCCGCGGCGACCCGTGCCGGCGAGGGCGCGCACGTGTTGCGCCCCGACTACGCCGCCCTGGTGCTGGCGCAGGTCGGCTGGACCGCACTGTGCGAGCGCGAGCTGACGGCCGACGATTACGAGAACGAAGCCCTGCCCACGCTGGTCGACGCCTCGTGCGCCGGCGGCGGTCTGCTGCTGGAAGCCGTGAACATTCTGACTGACCGCGCCCCGGGTTTTGCACGCGAGCGCTGGGGTTTTGAGGGCTGGCAGCTGCATGATGCCGCCCTGTGGGAGCAGCTGCTTGCCGAGGCGCGCGAGCGCGAGACCGCAGCGCGCGAGCGCCAGGCGCGTATCGTTGCCGTAGACATCAACCCCGCTGCCCGAAAGACCGCCGAGCGCATGGTCAAGTGCGCCGGCTACAAGCGCTTTGTCGATTTTTGCGCCGCCAAGTCCGCCACCGTGCTGGACCATGCGGGCGCCGTCGCCGGCGCCGCCGTGGTCGCAGACACCACCGAGACCCCGCTTTCGCTCATGCACGACGCCATGACGCTGATCGGCGAGCTGCGTCGCGCGCCCGAGCTTACCGCCGCACCGGTGGCCGCGCTCACCCGCGATGGCCTTATGGCCCGCGCGCTCCACGCCGAGCCCGCGCGCTCCATCGCCGTCATGCCCAATAACGAAGAGGCAACTATTGAGGTTTGGTCCTCGCTCGACCACGCCGCCGCGGCATTTGAAGCTGCGACCAGTGCAGATGCCGAGGAGCAGACCGCAGACGCTCATGACGAAGCCGCCGATACTCCCATGCCCGAACCTGCTGCCACGATCGACCTGGGCGACGGCAAGCCGCTGCCCGTGCTCATCCCGGAGTCCGAGCAGTTCGCCAACCGCCTGCGTAAGAACGCCCGTCTGCGTCGCAAGTGGGCAAAGCGCGAGGGCGTGAGCTGCTACCGCGTCTATGATGCCGACCTACCCGACTACTCCGCCGCCATCGACCTGTACGATGGCTGCCCGCAGACGCCGGGCCGCTGGCTCGTCATCGCCGAATACGCCGCGCCCAAGACCATCGACCCCGCGCTGGCCCAGGCCCGCATGCTCGACATCTTGGCCATCGCACCGCGCATCCTGGATGTTCCGGCCGAGCATGTGCACGCCAAGGCCCGCATGCGTTCGCGCGGCGGCTCGCAGTACGGCAAGCAGGGCGCCGGCAAGGGCGGCTCGGGCGAGCGCGCCAACATCGCGCGCCGTCGCCTGCCGCTCATCGAAGAGGGCGGCCTTACCTTTGCCGTCAACTTTGACGACTATTTGGATGTAGGCATCTTCCTAGACCACCGCGTCACCCGCAACCTGGTGCGCGAGCACGCCAAACAGGCGCGCCGCTTCCTCAATCTGTTCGCCTACACCGGTACCGCCACCTGCTATGCGGCGGACGGCGGCGTCGAGGAGACTGTGACGGTTGACCTTTCCAACACCTACCTGGACTGGGCCGAACGCAACATGCGTCAGAACGGCTTTGTGGGGCCGCAGCATCACTTTGTGCGCGACGACGTACTCGCTTGGATTCGCGACCAGCGCCAGACGCGCAACCGCTGGGACCTGATTTTTGTCGACCCGCCCACGTTTTCGAACTCGTCCAAGATGGGCCGTCGCACCTGGGATGTCCAGCGCGACCATGTTGAGCTTTTGGCCGGCGTATCGCGCCTGCTCGCACAGGGCGGACATGCCATCTTTAGCTGCAACCTGCGCGGCTTCCGCCCCGAGACGCGTAAGCTCGCACGCGCGGGCGTCGTGCTGGAGGACATTACGGCGCAGACCATCCCCGAGGATTTCGCACGCAACCAGAAGGTGCACCATTGCTATATCGTGCGCCGCCTGCCCATCGAGGATGCCATGGCGGAGGTCGGCTTTAGCGCCGAGGAAATTGCCGAGCGCGTCGAGGAACTGCGCAACTCCGAGGCTCGCAAGCCTCGCGCGGCAGCACCCGCGCACGCGCAGGCCGGCAACGGCAAGTCCAACTTTGCCGGCAAACCCTCCCCCGCCGGCAAGCCCAAAAAGAAGAAGTTCTACGCCAGCAAGTCCAAGGGCAAATAAACAAAGTTGCGGTGGAATAGTTCCTATAAATGCCTGGCAAAGGCCCAAACAGGAACTATTTCACCGCAACTCATATTGGGATGGTGGTTGGCGATCTAGCCTTGGGTGACCAGGCGGTAACCGATACCCACGTGCGTTTGGATATAGCGCGGATGCGCGGGGTCGGACTCGATCTTCTTGCGCAGCGTGCCCATAAAGACACGCAGGCTCGCCAGGTCGTTCTTAGTTGCCGTGCCCCAAATCTCGTGCAGGATAAACTGGTGCGTCAGCACCTTGTCGGCGTTATGCGCCAGCAGGCACAGGAGCTTATACTCGATTGGCGTCAGATGCAGCTCCTCGCCATCCATCGTGGCGATGCCGGCGTCAAAATCGATATGCAGCTCACCGGTATCAAACGAACCCTCAGAGACAACGCCGCCCGTCTGCGCATACGAAAGACGCCTGAGCGTCGTGCGAATGCGAGCGAGTAGCTCCTCGACCGAAAACGGCTTGGTCAGGTAGTCGTCGGCGCCGGCATCGAGCGCGCGGATCTTGTCCGCATCCTCGCTGCGCGCCGAGACCACAATGATCGGCATGCCCGACCATGTGCGCACCGACTCCACCACCTTGACGCCGTCCATATCGGGCAGGCCCAAATCGAGAAGCACGATGCTCGGCGTCTGCGATGAGGCGGCGGCGATGGCGGCATGGGCGGTCTCCACGGCCATATGGCGCAAGCCGTGCGCCTCGAGCGCGGCAACGATTAAGTTGCGAACAGCTGGGTCGTCCTCAACGACCAAGATGAGCGGTTTTACGGCAGAGTTCGGCACGGCGCTACTCCTTATCAAACGAAACGTCAGCGACGGGAAGCTCAATCGTAAAGACCGAGCCGTGCGGGTCCGCCGCGGCAACCTCTATGCTACCGCCATGCGCTAACGCAATGGAGCGGCAGAGCGAAAGTCCCAGACCCACGCTGCGATGGCTGTCGGCAAGACCGTGGTTGGCGGTGTAGAACGACTCAAAGATTCGCTCGCGGTCCTCGGGCGCAATGCCCGGGCCGTCATCGGCCACCGAGCACGCCACGCACCCATCGTCGACACTAATCGAGATCATGATATGCGAGCCTGCGGGCGTATAGGTGATGGCATTGTTCACCAGATTGACCACCAGCTGCACCATCAGGCGCGCATCGACGTTGACGAGCGCCGGTTCATCGCACGCCACCACCTTAAGGTCGTGCTCGCGCACGGCCGGATTTACGTGGCGCAGTGCCTCCTCGACGATATCGTCCATGAGCTCGAGCGTAGTCGACAGATGCATGCCGCCGCCCTCGAGCTTGGTGATGGCGAGCAGGTTCTCGACGGTGGCGTTGAGCCATTGCGCATCCGAGCGAATGGACAGGAGCAGGCCGCGGCGCGTCTGGGCGTCGAGCACGGCGGTGCCGGTCGAGCCCTGGTCGAGCAGCACATCGGCATTGCCCGAAATACTGGTGAGCGGTGTACGCAGGTCGTGCGAGATGGAACGCAGCAGGTTGGCGCGCAGCTGCTCGTTTTTGGCGAGCACCGCCGCCTCCTCGCGGGCCTCCATGGCGCGGGCGCGATCGAGCGCCAGCTCGCCTTCGCTCACGATGGCATCGGAAAGTGCCCGCTCCTCGTGCGTCAGCACGTCGGGCTCGGCAACGATAGCCAGCACACCCACCACCGAGGCGGGGTCGCCCGAGCGCACGAAGCCGTCGCCCGTGCGAACCGTCAGGTAGATACCATAAAACGCCGAGCCGCCATAGGTGGCATCGAGCGGCGTACCCACATAGGCGGACGCCGAGAGTCGCGGCGGCATCTGCGGCGCCAGTTCGTGCACCGGTGCCGCATCGCCCACAGCCGTGTACGTCGCACGCGGCAGCAGGTCATCGCCCTCGGCGTCGGCGCTGTACCATACGACCGGACAGCCCGAAAGACGCGCCAGCTGCGTTGCCATGGCGTGAACGATCTGCTGCTGATCGGCGCACCGCTGCAGCATGCGGTTGGTCTCGAGCACCATATGCGTGCGGCGGTCGCTGGCGGCAGCCTGTGCCAGAGCGCGGCGCAGGGCCAACGCAATCGAGCTCGACACAAGCGAGACCACGAACATGATGAAGAACATGCCGGGATAGACGCGGTCGATAAGCGACAGCGAGTAGCGCGGATCGACAAACAAGAAGTTGTAGAGCGCCACAGCGGCAGCCGAGCTCAGCAAGCAATACAGGCGACTCCAAGTAAAGAATGCGCACAGCTGAACGGCGAACACATAGACGATCATGATGCTCGGCGCGAGACCCGGATGGTCGAGCAGCGCGCCCACAATCGTCGCCGCGACCAGCAGCCCCACCGATACGCAGGCGTCATACAGAGGGCTGCGACGCGTCAGCGTTGTGCGCCGCCACCAAAAGCTATCGGCAATATCGCCGTCCGTACGGACGTCCATCAGCGCCCCGCCCCTCTCTCGTAAACAAAAACCACCACAAAGGGGACAGGCACCTTTGTGGTGGTTTCCCTTGTGGTGGTTCCAAGTGTAAAGCCTTCTACGACCGGCAGTCGCTAGACAAACAGCACGTGCGCGAGCAGGGCACACACGCACACCGCTCCAAATACCAGTGCCACGATCGAAATTACGCGATCGGCCATGTCCATGTTGGCACGGTTCGTCAAAAACCGATCTTCGGCGGCGTCGGCGCGTGCCTCACGCACCATCTCGGCAACCACCTCGTGGCCATCAAGCATCTTTGCATCCATGTTTGCCTCCCCGGTCTCAACCTTGTCCATCGAAAACCAACTCCATGCAACCTGTCGGCGCCTACGGCCGCTCGTTGGGGGCCAGACGCTGCATCTTGCTCACGGCCTTAAACTTGGTGAACAGCGGCACATACTCAAAGCTCACGTTGGAGTTCTCCAGGCCGTACCAGCGTGCAGGCGTACCGGCGGCGCGGCGGATGATGTACTTGAGCGTGATGGCCGTACGCTCGCTCGGTTCCACGTCGCTTTCGGGCGCCAGAAGCTTACGGATCATGACGAACTTGAACGTACCGATGTTGCCCGGATCCTTGTAGACCGAGTAGTCATGCGTCTGCGCCGGCAGCTCGCCGGTGGCAGCCAGGTCCTGAACGACCTGACGCAGGTAGGCATTGACGCGCTGGTTGATCTTGTAGCCCAGGTACAGATGCACGCGGAACACGTAGTCGGTGCCGAACGTCTCGACCGAATAGGCAAAGGTATGCGGCTCGTCCATGGTCTCGACATTCACGAACCACCAGGCGCGAGCGCGCTTGGGATGCTTGTCCAAGATCGAATAGACGATATCACGGTCGATGTAATCGGTATGGGTGTCCTTGGTCAGGTACACGATGTTGTCGCTCAGGCGCTCGTAACGGTCGTCGTCGCGCAGGCGCTTGAGCTGCGGCAGGTAGCTGCGCAGCGGCAGCAGCGTAAACTGGCGCTGCTCGACCGCCGTGCCGTTGTACCAGCACACCATAATGCCCATGATGAGTGCGGCCATGAGGATGGTGAAGTAGCCGCCGTGGAAGAACTTGGTGAGCGAGCTCACAAAGAAGAAGCCCTCGAGCATGAGGAAGAACGCAACGAAGACATACGGGGCGACCTTAAGGCCGCGATCAACATGCAAGTAGAAGAAGAGCAGCAGCGTCGTGCACATCATGGTCAGGGTAATCGCCAAGCCGTAGGCGGCCTCCATGTGCGCCGAGCTCTGGAACAGCAGCACCACGATGACGCAGCCCACAAGCATGACGTTGTTGACCATGGGAATATAGAGCTGGCCCTTGGTCTCGGCAGGATAGAAGACCTGCATGTGCGGCATGAGGTCCAGGCGACTGGCCTCGGACACCAACGAGAATGCGCCGGTGATGAGCGCCTGCGAGGCAATGATGGCCGCGACGGTGGAAAGGCCGACGGCAAAGGGACGCAGGCCCGGGGCGAGCATCTGGTAGAACGGGTTGAGGTCGGCAATGCCCATGAGCTCGGGGTTGGCAGCGTTGTTCATAAGCCAAGCGCCCTGGCCCATATAGGACAGCAGCAAGCAGCACTTAACGAACGGCCAGGTTGCGTAGATGTTGCCGCGGCCCACGTGGCCCATGTCGGAATAGAGCGCCTCGGCACCGGTAGTGGCAAGGAAGCAGCTGCCCAGAATCATGATGCCTGCATGGTTGTTGGGGCTCAACAAAAAGCCGATGCCGCGCAGCGGGTTGAGGCACAGCAGCACCGCGGGGTGCTGGAAGACAAAGAACAGACCCGTACCGCCCAGGAACAGAAACCACAGCGTCATGATGGGGCCAAAGGCACGGCCGATCTTGGCCGTGCCGATGCGCTGCACCAAGAAGAGCACGATGATGATGGCAAGCGTGATGGCGACAACGCGGGCCTGATCGTCACCGAGCACGGCGTGGACCGCCGGAATGGTGCGCAGGCCCTCGATAGCCGTAGTCACGGTAACGGCAGGCGTGAGGATACCATCGGCGAGCAGCGCGGCGCCGCCCAGCATGGCGGGGATGATGAGCCACTTGCCACAACGCTTGACCAGGCTGTACAGGGCAAAGATGCCGCCCTCGCCGTGGTTGTCGGCACGCAGCGAGATCAGCACGTACTTGACGGTCGTCAGCAGCGTGACCGTCCACACGACAAGGGAGAGCGCGCCGAGCACGAACTCCTCCGTCACGCTTCCGATGCCGCCGTTGCCGGCAACGAGCGCCTTGGTTACATACATAGGACTGGTGCCGATATCGCCATACACCACGCCCAGCGTGACGAGCATCGCCGAGATGCTCACAGGAATCGCAGCGTGCGAGGCTGCCTCCTTGGCCTTCTGTTCCATAAGCCGGTTTCCTCCCAACTTTAATGTTCGAAGGAATTATAGGTAATCGGCCCATGTTTGAATGGCACTGTTTTCCCAGCTAGATAAACATTTATACGGCCTTTAGGCCACCGCCGCGATATGGAATGTGACAAAGGGACTGTCCCTTTGTCACATTCGTCATTTTCCAAGCCAGTTTTTGAACCACCATTCCATGGATCGGCTCATCTCGGCCATAAAGGGACTCGTGTGCTTGCGGGTGTAGATATCCACCACGCGCTCGCCCACCTCGCGGGCGTGCGGACGGAACATCGCATCCATCTCGGCCACCTGCGCGTCCATGGTCGCGGCATCGGCGCGGCAGTAGCGCTCCTCGTGCACCAGGTTCACCACGGGATGCGCAATGGCCGGACGCTCCTTACGGGGCGTGCCGATGATGAGCATCGACAGCGGCATGGTATAGGGCGGCAGATCGAGCAGCTCGGCAACTTCCTCGGCATTCTCGACGATATCACCGATATAGCAGCTCCCCAGGCCCAGGGCCTCGGCGGCAACCACGGCGTTTTGCGCGGCGATCACGGCGTCCTGGGCCGCGATGGCAAAGTCACCCAAACCCGGCGCGCGGCGGGGCGCCTTACCCGTGCGCTCGACAAACTCGGGCTCAAAGCAGCCCACGTGCTCAAACAGATCGATCCACTTGGCATAATCGACCACAAAAATTAGTGCCCAGGGCGCCTTGGCGATCATGGGCTGGTGGTCGCACAGGTCGGCCAGGCGGTCGAGCGTAGCCTGCTCGCGGATACTCACGATGGAATACATCATCATGGCGCCTGCCGACGGCGCACGGCTCGCCGCGTGCAGAATCGCCGCCCGCTGCTCGTCGGTCACCGCCACGGGACGGTCGTCGTCATCACGCGCGAAGGCACGCGTAGACGAGCGATACTCCAAGATGTCCAGCACCGCATTGCCCGTGGTCTCGACCGGGTAGCCGTTCGTATCCACGCCCGCAGCTCCGCCGCAGTACTCGGCACCCGTCATACAAACCTGCTCGCCCATAGCTCTATCCTCGCCATTTCTTTAAGAAGCCTTTACGTTTCCGTGTAATTCCCGTCCATTATCGCGCAGGTCGCCACTACATTGCGCCACACCGCCGCACGTGCGCGTTAATATGGCTGGTTGTTGTGCGTAGCCACCAATTGCGGCGCATATCTTGGTAACAATCGGGTAAACCCCCGCTTTCGTAGGTTTTAGTTTGTGAGGAGTCTCAGCATGTTCGCTGCCGCCATCTCGCTCGTCGGTCTTGCGGCGACCGTCTACCTTGTTTTGCGCGAGGCCAAGGCCATTCGCGCTCAGTCGGGCACCGTTGCCAAAAGCGCTCTTGGGTGGAGCGTCGCCTTCGGCCTGTTCCAGCTCTTTTTGACCATTTGGGGCGCCATTGGCCTCGTCGCCCAAAACGAGCCGCTCGCCTTCGTGATGCTCATCCTGACCAATGCCATCCTCACCGGCTGCGCCTGGGCCAGTATCGCCCGCGACCGCATCGCCCCGCACGTCTTTGCGTTCGTCTCGGCCGATGCGCCCGCCCCCACCGGCAAGCTCGCTCGTTTGCGCGGCGCCTTTGTGGGCAAACCGCTCGTCGCCGCCGTCCTGTGCCTGCTGCTCGCCGGCGTCTTTGCGCTGCTGGGCATGGAGGTCTCGTCCAACCACGACTTTACCTGGGTCTACCCCCTGTGCATCCTGCTCGAGTGGGCCATCATCACCACGCTCATGGTCGGCCTGTTCTTCCTGTTCCAGCGCCACGGTGCGGCTCCCGCGGTCCTGGCCTTTGCCCTCTTTGTCCTGGGCATTGCCGAGTTCTTCGTCATCACGTTTAAATCCATGCCCATCCAGCCGGGCGACCTTTCGGCCATCTCCACCGCCGCCGCGGTCGCCGGCACCGGCTACACCTTCTCCATCTCGCTGTTCTGCGTGCTGTCCATGGGCTTTACCGCCATCGCCATGCTGCTGTGCGAGTACGCCGGCCTGGTGGCACCGCACCGTCAGAAGGGCGCCGCCAACGCCAAGCGCATGCTGCTCACCAATCTGCTCGTCGCCGTGCTGTGCCTGGGCGGCGTGACCGCGCATGTCACGCTCATCGACTACTACAACACCCTCGGCATCACCGTCTACACCTGGCGCCCGCTCGAGAGCTACTGGCGCGAGGGCTACCTGCCCGCTTTCATTAGCGCAGCGCAGTCCATCAAGCCGCCCAAACCCGCCGACTACTCCGTCGACGATGCCAAGGCCACGCTCAAAAAGTACGCCAAGGCCTATGACAAATCCGACGCGGCTAAGAGCGATGAGCGCGCCGCCGCAAAGGAGCAGTTCGACAGCGAGAAGCCCACGGTCATCGCCATCATGAACGAGACCTTCTCGGATCTGTCGATCTACCAGAACATGCGCGCCGGCTACGAGGGTCCGCAGTACTTTAAGAGCCTGTCCAACTGCCTCAGCCGCGGCAAGCTCTACGTGAGCGCCTACGGCGGCGGCACGGCCAATACCGAGTTTGAGTTTATGACCGGCAACTCCATGGCCAACCTGGGCTCGGGCGTGTACCCCTACACCATCTACAACATGGAAACGACCGGGAACCTGGCAGAGCAGTTCAAGTCGCTCGGATATTCCACCACCGCCATGCACCCCAACCACGCGACCAACTGGAACCGCGAGAACGTGTACAAGGACTTTGGCTTTGACCAGTTCCTGTCCATCAACGACTTCCAGGGAGCCGACACCCTGCGCGGCATGGTGACCGACCAGGCGACCTACGACAAGATTCTTGAGCTGCTCGACCAGAACGCCGATCCTCAGTTCATCTTCGACGTGACCATGCAGAACCACTCGGGCTACGATACGGGCCTGCTGCCGGTCGACAAGCAGATGCACCTGAACATCGACACGACCGACCTGGACGCCAAGACCGTCGAGGACGGCACGCTATCCGATGTCGACGAGTATGTCTCGTGCATCGAGCAGTCCGACCAGGCGCTTCGCTACTTCCTCAACGCCCTGAGCAAGCTCGACCGTAAGGTGGTCGTGGTGTTCTGGGGCGACCACCAGCCGTTCTTCCCGTCCAAGTTCAACGACAAGTGGTTTACCGGCGAGGACGATGCCACGCATCAGGAACGTCTGTGGCAGACCGACTACATCATCTGGGCCAACTACGACGTTGCCGGCTGCGACCAGACAAGCGAGGTCGACGACCTGTCCACCAACTACCTGTCCACGCAGCTTATGCAGCTGATCGGTGCCCCGCTGACCGACTACCAGAAAGCGCACATGACGCTGCGCGAGTCGCTGCCCGCCATCAACTCCGTCGGCTACGAGGACGCCAGCCTGCGCTGGGCGCTCTCCTCCAACGTCACCGGTGACGACGACGCCGCCGCTGCCGCAACCAAGGCGCGCGAGGATTACGCCAAGATGCAGTACTACGAGATGTTCCGCGACGGCAAGAACGTGTACACCGAGCACTTCCAGACCGAGGCCAACGAGACCGACCCCAACCTGGCGCCGGGTACGACCAAGATTAAGTAGCTGCTAGCTGCTGAGCCACAACTGAAACGTCTGTCCAGGCGGAGGCATATAAGGTTCCCTGCTCGGACAGTCCTGCGCAAGACGGAGGCCACATTAAGTGGCCTCCTTTGCGTGCGGAACTCGCGATGAACCTTATATGCCTCCGCCCGGACAGACGCCCTGTTGTTGGAGCGCGGCTTGTCATAGGGGTATCCGCTGAACATATATAAGTTGAAGGCCACGTCATGTGGCCTTCTTTGTATCCGGAAAGCCTGTCCCACCCTGAATACATCTGGGAATGAAATCATCAGCTTATTAGGCCTTCCATCAATAAAGAGGCGCCCTCCCGGGAGGGCGTTGCATTTAGAAGATGGACCTAGCGCTTATTCCTTTGAGACAAAAACAGCGCGACCATAAAAGCGATAACCGCTAGCGTTAGCAGCGTCAAAAGCAGAGCGAGCGAGTTGTCGCCCGTCGCAGCCAGGCCAAACAGGCCGGGCTTTTTGGGGCCAGCGGGCTGCGCAGGAATTGTTTCGCCATCGTCCTCGGCAGTGATTTCCCAGCGAATGGTCTTGCTCGCGTCGGCAAGCTCGTTGCTCACCGACGTCGGGACACTCAGCTGCAGATTGAGCACCGCGCTGCCATCGCTCGTAAACGTTGCGACCTGCGTGGGATATGCAAACACGCTGCCAGGCGTTCCCGTCTGGAGCCAGCCTGCGGATGCATCGCTCGCCGACGCCGTTAAGGTAATGGGCGACAGCAAGTGTGCCGTCTCGTGATCGACAACGGCCCGCACAAACACGCGTACCTGGGACTTTACGCCCGTGGCACGAACCTCGATCTGCTGCTCGCGCACATCGCCGGGCATTAGATCTTTAAAGGTCGGAAACAGATCGGGCTCCCCCGAGGAGCCCGTCGCCCCCGAGACCGTCAGCTGGCGCGCATTTCCGTCATACGCAATCGCGGGAGTATCGGCGAACGCACGGGCAGGAACGGCGAGCGCGACCACGCAGAAAATGGCCGCGACCACGCAACGCAAGGAGCGCGCAACGCCTTTGCGAATTGGGAACGCCATACTTACGCACCTCCATGCGGCGGCACCAGCACGCCATCATTGACCTTGCAACCCCATGCCTCTTTAACCGCATCGTCGGGCGTTGATTGAATTGCCTGGGTCGAAATGTCGACGACCAGGTTCTTGCCAGCTGCCTTCCGCTCGGTCACGCTCTTGATGAGCACGCCCGTCTTGCCGAGCGGCGCAACAGGAGACGTCCAGTAGTAGAATCCGTCGCTCGCAAGAACCCAAGATGAAGGTCTGTTAGCGGCAGCGGCATCGCCTTTATCGCCCCACTCAATGGTGTAGTCGGCGTCGGCAACCGGTTCATCCCACAGGCGTGCGCCATCCTTATCCTGCCAGTAGATATCCACCGCGACACGCAGGTACGCCGGAGCGGAGCCGCTATTTTTAACCGCAACGTCGCTCTTTACATTATTGTCGCGCTTCTCGTCCACCGAGGGCGCCACCGAGCCAAAGCCAAACTCGTTGACCAGCACGCCCGTAACCGAAAGCCACGCAAAGGTGCCGGCAGCGCCGGCCAATAGGAGAACGCCGACAAGGAGGGCGACGATCTGCTTGCGCTTAGTCATCCTAGTCCTCCCTCCTCAGCGTGCCGTTTTCCCAAACATTCTTGGCACGCGAGCCACCATCGACCCATTTGTCCTTCGCGCGCGTGTTGACGCACGTCACCACGGTGTCGCCCGCGCTCGAGGCGGACGAGATGGTCAACTCGGCAGATTTACCGGGCGCCTTACCCGGCGTGCTCAGCTCACCCTGGTAGCGCCATGCCCAAGCCGTGTCTTCCACGACGGTATAGTCACCCGCCGGAGCGGCAAGCTGCACGCTGCCGACATACCAGGTTTCACCGTTTTCCTGCTGCGTTTTATCAACTTTCACCTCGACCATGCGCGTCTCGGAGGAGGCTCCCTCTGCCGTCTTCGTCACCTTAAAGCGGAACGTCTGCCCCATAGCACTTGCATCGGTGGTCTTTTTGGCAATTGTCAGCGCATGAGTCTGGTCAAAGTTGAACACAGCATTGCCGTCGTCTTGCTCCCCTTCGCCCGTCGTCTTGGAATCCAGGCGGTTGGCCAAGTCGAACGAACCATTACCCGAGCCCAGGCTGTAGAGCGAGACAAGCTTGCCGTTTACGGGTTTCTCCGTCACGGATGCATTGGGGCCATAGCTCGCCTGCTTAACCGTGACAGTCAACTGCGTTCCCATAAACGGCTCGGCAAAGCAAACCTTAAACGGCGCCTTATCGGCATTGTCATCGACCGTATTGGCAGCAGTGGGATCGAGCAGCCACTTGAGCTTCGCGGTCATGGCTACGGGGTTCGCAGCATCGGACGTGTCGTTGGCGGTCACGCAATACGTCACGGGATACAGATCCATGTCTCCCGTGATCGGCTCGCCCTTAAACCCATTCCAAGACTTCGCAGTGCCATCGGCACCCACATATCGCCACTCCAGGAAGAGTTCGCGCACGTCACCGCTGGTCGCCGCCCGCTCATCGAGCTGCGCAACGATCTTGGAATAAGCGTCCGGGTCATACGCGACGGACTTTTGCTCCATCACGGGATCGCCCTTG
Organism: uncultured Collinsella sp.; assembly: GCA_902470905.1. Taxonomy (GTDB): domain Bacteria; phylum Actinomycetota; class Coriobacteriia; order Coriobacteriales; family Coriobacteriaceae; genus Collinsella. The sequence continues at coordinate 20,433 of CABRIC010000032.1, forward strand.
TCATCAAAGACCGGGTTGCCACCCTCATCCATCTTGGGAACATCGACGTCATGAACGAAACCCGCGCCCGTCGCTCGCTCGTCGTCCAAGTCGACCGTCGCCGTAAAGATGACCGACCCGTCGACACCGTGATAGCGCACCTTATGCGGCGCGATCTTGTACACCGCGGTGTAGGTCACGCTCTCAAAGGGCTCACTGCCCTCGAGGGGATACTTCTCGTCATCGGTCATCAGGGTGTATTTGCCATCGGATTCATAGTCGCGCGACCAGCCGACAAAGTCGTACTTGGTGCCGTCTTTGTCAACAACCTCGATTGCAGCTTTTACCTCCAGCGAAATCTGATCGCCAGAGTCGGTGCGCGAAAGGGAGCGCACGGAACCGGGGTTTTCCAGATTGCCATCGATATTCGATTGGACCTTGACTGCACTGGGGCGATAAACCGGATATAGTTCCATAGGTGCCTTGACCACGGTGTTTTTATTCACCATGGGAAGGCCGTCCGACCAAACGACATAGCCGCTGCCAACTGCCGGTTTGGTTTCCGTCCAGCCCGCGAACACGTTGTATGCATTCGTTGCGGCATCGATGTCGCCAATGTTATACGTTGGCAGCGGGATGCCGTCCTTAAGGCTGCCGAGAGAATCGCCCTGCTGAGCTACCTTACCGTCCACATCCTTGGCATTGAGATGGTACACGACCGCCAACGGCGAATAGTACGCCACGAATGTATAGGTCCCGCCGGGCTCCACCGGATAGGAATACGAGTTACCGCCGTTAGGTTCGAGCTCCTTAACCTCGCCATTCGGAAGTTCGATTTCGACCTTATTCAGCTTGTATAGCTCGCCGCCGGACTTGTATACCGTAGTTTCGATATCAGGGGTCACCGTTGCCGTAGCAGGATCGGTGCCCGCGTTGATAACGGGATCGATGTCATACCTAGGCACATTAACCTTGTCCGTGCCATCAAAACCTGCGCGGTGCAGGTTGGTGGTGTAGTTGACGTCGTACTTTGCGTAGACGGGATAGGCATCCTGGCACTGGGTGACCTTGGAGTCATCCGTCGCCAAGTATGGCGCCGCCTTCTCCGGATTGCTCGTCACATAGGGGTCGCTGGCGACATCATAGATATATTTCCAGACGGCAGAATCCTTCTTGACCTCGGCGGTCGAAATCCAGCCCAGGAACTTATAGCCCAGCACGGCCATGTCAGCTTCAGTCGGAGAGGACTCGAGGGTCAGATCTGGATTTTCAATTGTGTCGCTGTCCCCGCCGGAATTCTTATCAACCGTATCATTCGTATAGATGAATGGATACTTGTACGTGTAATGAGGATCCTCTTCGCCACTCTTCTTTTGGAGCAAATTACTCTCGTAGCGACGTGTCGTTTCCTTGCAGACCGTGCCATCTTTCTTATAAAAATCGACGCGCGTCGTCACCATCGCACGCATGCGGTATTTCGAAGTGTAATTGATTGAAGCCTTTACGGTATTCTTCTTTTCAGGAGTATTGAGATATGTCCATCGACCGCCGATTCTCTCAAGCGTCCAAAACTTCAAGCTATAACGATCGCTAGATGGCTTAAACGTGTACTGCAACGCATTAATAACCTTTTCCTCGTCAAACGTTCCAGAACCTGGGAAATCTGTATCCACAAGGACATTCTTTAGGGTATCCGCCCCCGTATCGTTTCTCACGTTATGCGAATATGCGCTCATTGGGGCCACGATTAGCGTATTGTTGTCGTAGTACCCCTCTGCGCACGAGCCCTCCTTATAGGCATTCCTATCGCCATGATTAACGTGCTTGGAACCCCAGTGCACCACGTTCTCTCGAACATAACTTGTGCCGACCTGATCGTTAAACGGTGTTTCGTACTCGTTCCATACAGAGCAAAGGAGTTCCGAGTTCGTGTATTCATCGTTCGCGTACGCGCGGACGTAATAATCCACACGGTACTCAAAGCGAGCGGTGTAGGTGTGCGGGACGGTCAGATCGACATCGGCAGGGAGTGTATAGCTTGGGTCACGGCTTACGCGGACCTCAACCGTGGACCCATCGGCGGCCTGCTTGTTTTCGTACCAGCCCAGGAAGCGATACCCATCGGGCAGCTTGCCGCCCTCGGACAGGGGCGTACCGTCCGTGTCGCGCACCTGTACCGTGTAGACGCCGGTGCCGTCCCCGGCAGTCTGGACGTCGACTTTGGTTTTGCCAACGCCGTCACGTAGGGTCTCATTGTCGATTTTGTCCTGCTCATTGCCCTCGAACACCGTCATGATGTTCGATACGTAGTCGCTGTACACGGGATAAAAATCGGTGGGGCCGACCACGGCAATCTCGCTGCCCGCGGGATAGAATACTCCCTTGTTTTTCAGATCAGCCAGCTGATCTGAGGTAATGGCAGTATAGGCGCCATTCATGCTCTTATCGGCGTTCGGCTGCGTGGTCCATCCAATAAACGTCGCGGTAGGCGGCAAGCCGCCGCGATCCGCGGGGGCAGCCGGCGTCAAACCGACGCCATAGCGGTACCAGTCCGTGGACGGATCGTGTGCCTTGCCGTCTTTCCAATCAAGCGTCTCGCCCTTAACGTTATAGAACAGCACCTGCGCCTCGTATGAAGCGATAAAGAGATCATTGCCCTTGAAGCCCTCACTCTCGGCATGATCCTTGCCGTTGTCGGCAGTGTAGATAGAGGTCGCCTCGTGCTTCGTGTTGTCCTGAACGCGCTTGCCATCCCTCACAGCAGCATCATCGGTCTTGCCATCAAACCAGCTGTTGTCTTGTCCGATTCGGTTCACACGCACATCGGGCTCGCGGAACCAGCCCATAAAGCGGTAGCCGCCGTTCGCCTCGCTCAGCCCCTCAGGCTTTGCGGAGGTCTCCTGCTTGAACGTCACCGATGTATC
>CABRIC010000033.1 GCA_902470905.1 uncultured Collinsella sp.
ATATAGGCACACAAGGTCAAAGGCGGCACCATGATCCTCCTGGTCGACAAGATCGAAAAAAGCTTCGGCGCGCGCGTCCTCTTTAGTGGCGCGTCCTTCCAGATCAACCCCGGCGAGCGTTTTGCGCTCGTGGGACCCAACGGCGCCGGCAAAACCACCATGCTCAAGATCATCATGGGCATCGACAGCCCCGACGCCGGCCAGGTCCAGTACGCAAAGGACTGCCAGGTAGGCTACCTAGAGCAGGAAACCAACCTGGAGCACAAGGACACCACCATCCTTGCCGAGGTCATGGCGGCCGCCAAGGAAATTCGCCGCATGGGCGAGCGCGCCAACGAGCTGCAGGCCCAGATCACCGAGCTCTCCGAACAGGGGAAGGATGTCGACGCGCTCCTCAACGAGTACGGACAGGTCCAGGACCGCTTTGAGCACCTGGGCGGCTACGAGCTCGAGAGCAACGCCCGCAAGATCCTATCTGGCCTGGGCTTTAAGGTCACCGACTTTGAGCGCCCGTGCTCCGAGTTCTCGGGCGGCTGGCAGATGCGCATCGCGCTCGCCAAGCTCTTCCTGCGCCACCCCGACCTGCTGCTGCTGGACGAGCCCACTAACCACCTGGACCTCGAGAGCGTCCAGTGGCTACGCGGCTTTATCGCCAACTACGACGGCGCCGTACTCATCGTCAGCCACGACCGCGCCTTCATGGACGCCTGCGTCGACCACGTGGCCGCGCTCGAGAACCGCCGCGTGACCACCTACACCGGCAACTACAGCAGCTACCTTAAGCAGCGCGAGGACAACCTGGAGCAGATGCGCGCCAAGCGCGCCGCCCAGGAGCGCGATATCGCCCACATGCAGGTCTTCGTCGACAAGTTCCGCTACAAGCCCACCAAGGCAGCCCAGGCCCAGGAGCGCATCCGCAAGATCGAGCAGATCAAAAAGGAGCTCGTCATCCTGCCCGAGGGCCACAAGCACATCGACTTTAAGTTCCCCGACCCACCGCGCTCCGGCGACATGGTCGTGGGGCTCGAGGGCGTCTCCAAGTCCTACGGCAACAAGCACATCTACAACGACATCGACCTCAAGCTCTACCGCGGCGAGCACGTGGCACTCGTCGGCCCCAACGGCGCCGGCAAGTCCACGCTCATGAAGATTCTCGCCGGCCTGGAGCCGCCCACCACCGGCACCCGCGATCTGGGCACAAACGTGGGCGTAGCCTACTACGCCCAGCACGCACTCGAGGGCATGACCGAGTCCAATACCGTTCTGCAAGAGATCGACACCGTCACGCCCAAGTGGACCGTGCCGCAGCAGCGCAGCCTGCTGGGCGCCTTCCTGTTTAGCGACAACGATTCCATCGAAAAGCAGGTGCGCGTCCTCTCCGGCGGCGAAAAGGCGCGTCTGGCGCTCGCCAAGATGCTTGTGGCCCCCGAGGCGCTCCTGTGCCTGGACGAGCCCACCAACCACCTTGACATCGACTCGGTGGACATGCTCGAGAACGCCCTGCAGAACTTCCCCGGCACCATCGTGCTGATCAGCCACGACGAGCACCTGGTACGCGCTGTGGCCAACCGCATCATTGACATCCGCGATGGCAAGGTCACGGTCTACGACGGAGACTACGACTACTACCTCTACAAGCGCGAGGACCTCGCAGCCCGCGCCGCCGCCGAGGCGGCAGGGGAGAGTGCACCGGCCGCGACCAAGTCCGCTAAGGTCACCGCGGCCCAGCCCGACACCCCCGCCACCGCTTCCAAGCCTGCCGAGGGCAAAAAGACCAAGGAGCAAAAGCGCGCCGAGGCCCAGGCCCGCGCCGCGCTCAACAAAAAGCTCAAGGGCGTGCGCAACCAGCTCAAGAAGATCGAGGCGGAGCTCGACAAAAAGCGCGCCCGCTATGACGAGCTTATGGAATTGATGGCAAGTGAAGAGCTTTATGCCGATCAGGACAAGTTCAACGCCGCGCTGGGGGAATATAACGGCCTTAAGCAAGAACTGCCCAAGCTCGAGGACGAATGGCTGGAGCTTTCCACCCAGATCGAAGAGGAGACCGCGCGTGAACTCTCGTAAGGCCGCTGCCGTGGCGATGAGCATCATCGCCATCGCCTGTCGCATCTGCGGCTTTTTTATGAGTGCGATGACTGTGCTGCTGTGCTTTAGCGGCCTCACCGCCAAACTGCAGATCGTGGGCTTTGTCGTTGAGCTTTCACGCGCGCTGCCGAGCGCTATCGCCGGCTACGGCGTCATCACATCGCCCTTTGGTGGCGTGTTCCGCCTCGATTACGCCATCGTGGCCGTCATCCTGTTTGTGGCCGACTACCTGCTCACGCGCGCCTCGCGCCGCGTCCGCTAGGGGAGCGCCATGTCCAGCAGCTACCTGATGAACTTGCTTGCCAGCGCCGTCGCCGTTATCGTCGGCATCGTCATCCACGAGAGTGCGCACGCCGCCGCGGCCTGGGCACTCGGCGATAAGACGGCCCGATCGCGCGGTCGTGTCTCGCTCAACCCGCTCAACCATATCGACCCGTTTGGCACCATCATCTTGCCGCTGCTCATGCTTGCCGCCGGCGGCCCGGTGTTCGCCTTCGCCAAGCCCGTGCCCGTCTACCTCAACAACCTCAAGCACCCCAAGCGCGACGAAGTCCTGGTGAGCGTTGCCGGCCCCGCATCGAACATCGCGCTCGCGTGTCTTGCCGCGGTCCTCATGCGCCTGGCCTATGGCAACCTCTACACCAGTATGTCCTTAGCCGTGGCCTCCCAAATCATGAACTTCGGCGCCACGTTCATCGTGGTCAACCTGTCACTCGCGTTCTTCAACCTCATCCCGATTCCCCCGCTCGATGGCTCGTCGATCATCGTGCCCTTCCTCAAGGGCAAGGCGCTCAACAACTACTACCATCTGCAGCAATACGCTATGCCCATCCTCATCCTGGTGCTGTACCTGCTGCCTACGTGGACCGGCATCGACGTAATCAGCCGCTATTTCGACGTTACCGTGTATCCGCTCGCTGAGCAGCTGATCAACTTCGCAATCGCCAGCATCTAAGGTAAACTTACAGGTCGACCGTGCAAAACGGTAAGAACATGCACCCAAACCGCGCCGCGAAGGCGCCGTCAAAGGAGGTCGAAGATGTCGTATCGCGTGTCGACGCAGGTCTACAGCGGACCGTTCGACCTGCTGCTGCAGCTGGTAACCCGCCAAAAAGTAGATATCGGCGCCATCTCCATCAGCGAGGTGGCCGAGCAATACCTGGCTGAGGCCGAGCGCATCGAGGCGCTGGACCTTGACGTGGCGAGCGACTTTTTGCTGGTCGCGGCAACCCTTTTGGACATCAAGGCTGCCTCTCTGGTGCCGCAGGAGGCCCCGCGCAAAGCCGATGGCGACGATGACGAGTTCGACGAAGACCTCGAGGAGCTCAGCACGCTCGACGGCGACGCCTTGCGTGAGGTCCTGATCCAGCGCCTGATCGCCTACAAGCAGTTTAAGGGCGCGGCGGCAGCCCTCGGTGCCCGCATGCAGGCCGAAAGCCGTATGCACCCACGTGTGGCCGGCCCCGATCCCGAGTTCCTAGGCCTAATGCCCGACTATCTGGCCGGCATCACCCTGCGCGGCCTCGCCGTCATCTGTGCCGACCTGGACGGCAAGCGCCAGACCTTCCTGCTGGAGGCCGAGCACGTGGCGCCGCATCGCGTGCCGCTCGACCTGACGGTGGCCTCGGTCGACCGCTTTACCATGGCGCACCAAACCTGCACCTTCCGCGAGCTGCTGGACGGCGACGCCACCACCGAGCAGCTCGTCGTCACCTTCCTGGCCATGCTGGAGCTCGCCAAGCGCGGCTCGCTCACGCTGAGCCAGGACGAGATCTTTGGAACCATCCGCATCAACCGCGTCGAGGGCGCCGAGGCCTACGTGCCCGGCGAGGGCCCCGAGCTCACCGAATAGGAGCGGCAACCATGTCAACCCTTTCCACGCTGGAGGCAAACAGCCTCAAAGGCGCTCTCGAGGCGCTGCTGCTGGTGTCGAGCGACCCGGTGAGTGCGCCCGCGCTGGCCGGCGCACTGGATATCGCCCCCGGCGAGTGCGCGTCACTGCTCGCCGAGCTCAAGGTTGAGTACGAGGAGGCCAACCGCGGCTTTCAGCTGCGCGAGGTCGCCGGCGGCTGGCGCCTGTTTACGCACCCCGCCTACCACGACGTAGTCGAGGCCTATGTGCTGAGCTGGGACACGCAAAAGTTGTCGCAGGCGGCACTCGAAACCCTAGCTGTGATCGCCTACCACCAGCCCGTGACGCGCGAGGTGGTCAAGGGCATCCGTGGCGTCAATTCCGACGGCGTCATCGCGTCGCTCGTGGACAAGGGTCTGGTGCGCGAGCTCGGCCGCGACCCCCAGCGCGGTCAGGCCATCATCTACGGCACGACCAACGCCTTCTTGGAAAAGTTCGGTCTGCGCTCCACCCGCGATCTGCCCGATCTGGAGCAGTTTGCCCCCGACGAGCAATCACGTCAGTTTATCCGCGAGCGTCTGAGCGGGCGCAGTATTCAGTCCACGCTTGAGGAACAAGCCGAGGACCTGGACGAAGAGCGCGAGCTTCTCGATACCGATGTTGAAGATGTTGAGGCAGTCGAGGACATGGAGACCCTAGTCATCGACGAGACCTCGGAGGATATGCATGACGAGGACTAACGAAGCAGGGGAGGCGCACGCCGTGGGCAACGCAGCACCCGCAACCGGCGCCCAGCCCGTCTACCCGCACACCATGCGCCTGCAGCGCTTTTTGGCGCGCGCGGGCGTGGCGAGCCGCCGCGGCTCGGAGGACCTGATGACCGCCGGCCGCGTGACCGTCAACGGGCTGGTCGCGACCGAGCTGGGCACCAAGGTCGATGTCGACCGCGACCATATCGAGGTCGACGGCATACCCGTCAAGCTCAACCAGGGCGCCGTGTACCTGATGCTCTACAAGCCGACCGGCTACCTCACCACCATGAGCGACCCGCAGGAGCGCCCTTGCGTGGCCGACCTGGTCCCCCGCGACCGCTTTCCGGGACTGTTCCCGGTGGGCCGCCTGGACCGCGACACCACGGGCCTTTTGCTCTTTACCACCGACGGCGACCTGTCACAGGACCTGCTGCACCCCAGCAAGCACGTCTACAAGACCTACCAGGCACTCGTGGACGGGCAGCTGACCGAACGCGATCTAGACCCGCTCCGCCATGGCATCGAGCTCGACGACGGCCTGTGCCAGCCGGCAATCTGCCGTGTCATTAACGCGCGCGAGGCCGAAGCCGTAGCTCCCCAAGGCGTCAAGCCCGGCACCACCGCCGTGGAGGTCATCATCCGCGAGGGCCGCAAAAATCAGGTTAAGCGCATGCTGAGCAAGATTCACCATCCGGTGATCCGCCTGCACCGCTGCAACTTTGCCGGCCTGGAGCTCAAGGATGTGGCCAAGGGTTCGTGGCGCGAGCTCACCGACCGCGAGGTGCAGATCCTTAAAGCGGGCGGCATCCCGCCCAAGCAGGCGAGCGGCAAGCGTAACGGCGGCAAGCCCCAAGACACGCCCACCAGCCGCACGCGTCACCACGGCAGCCATGGCTCCGCACCCAAGCGCAACACCTATCGCGAGCGCTACACGGGCTAGGCAACCCGCCGCGCCCCAACGCCCGCGAACCATACCAGCACGTCAACCACCGAAAGGAAGCATTGCATGATCGTCGCCATCGACGGCCCCGCCGGTTCCGGCAAGTCCACCATCGCCAAGGAGATCGCCCGCCAGCTGGGCTTTAACAAGCTCGACACGGGCGCCATGTATCGCGCAGTCACCTTCGCCGCGCTCGATCGCGGCATCGATCTGGACGACGAGACGGCCATCGACGCCCTCGCCGAGCAGATCGAAATTCGCTTTACCAACGGCACCGGCGAGGATACGCGCCTGACCATTGACGGCCAGGACGCTTCGGCCGCCATTCGTACCCCGCAGGTCGACGCCAACGTGTCCAAGGTCTCGGCCTACCCGGGCGTACGCGCCGCCATGCTCATCCACCAGCGCCGCGCCGCCGAGGACCGCGATATCGTCGCCGAAGGTCGCGACATCGGCACCGTCGTGTTCCCCAATGCGCAGGTCAAGGTCTTCCTGACGGCCGACCCGCGTGAGCGCGCCCGCCGCCGCGTACTGCAGCGTCACCAAAACGACGCCCAGCCGCTCACGACCGAGCAGCTCGAAGCCGAGGTCGACGAGACCCTCGACGCCCTTAAGCAGCGCGACAAGCTCGACAGCAGCCGCGAGGTCGCCCCGCTCGTGCCCGCCGAGGACGCCGTGCACGTCGACTCCACCGCCCACACCATCGACGAGGTCGTCTCGATAATCGAGGACCTCATTAACCAAAGGAGGTAGCCCATGCGCCTGTTTAAGCAGACGCCCGAGGATTATTACAACGCTCCTTATGCCGAGTTCCCCGCGCTCATCCGCGGCACCGTCTTCGTGGTCATGGCAATCCTCTGGGCCTTCTCCAAGCTCATGTGGCGCTGGAAGGTCGAGGACGCCGATCTGCTGTTTGAGCGCCAGGAAGGCCGCGGCAGCGTGGTCATCTGCAACCACACCTCGATGGCCGAGCTCTTGGCCGTGGAGACGGCGCTGTTCTTTGGGGGCCGCCGCATTCGTCCCATCTTTAAGTCCGAGTTCGCCAAGAGCAAGATTGTGCGCTGGGCCTTTAGCCGCGTTGGCGGCATCCCCGTGGAGCGTGGCACTGCCGATATGAAGTGCCTGCGCGCCGCCCAGCATGCGCTGCAGCGCGGCGAGGACGTTCTGATCTTCCCCGAGGGCACGCGTATCCGTTCGCGCGAGATCAAGCCCGAGGTCCACGGCGGCTTTGCGCTCATCGCCCAGATGGGCAAGGCGCCCGTCAACCCGCTCGCCATCTGCGGCTGGTCCGACATTACGCCCGCGGGCAAAAAGTTCATGCGTCCCAAGAAGTGCTGGATCCGTGCTGGCAAGGCCGTCTCGCTTTCCGACGCACCGGCTGGGCTTAAGCGCACGGAGCGCCTGGAATGGTTTGAGTCCGAGGCCATGAACCGCGTCTACGCTATGCGAGACGAGCTGTGCGCCGAACATCCGGGCAGGTTCTAGCCATGAGCGAGAACGTGACGAACACCGCCGCGACTGCGTCCGACCAGGCAACCGCGCCTACCATCGAGATCGCCGCCCACGCCGGTACTTGCTACGGCGTACAGCGTGCGCTCGATATGGCGCTAGCCGCCGCGCCGCAGGCAGGGGAGTGCACTCAGGTCCATACCTTGGGTCCGCTCATCCATAACCCCATCGTGGTGTGCGAGCTTGCTGAGGCAGGCGTGGGGCTAGCCGACACCTTGGACGACGCCGCGTCGGGCACCGTGATCATTCGCGCCCACGGTGTGGTGCCGCAGGTCATCGATGCGGCCCACGATCGTGGCCTTACCGTGGTAGACGCCACCTGCCCCTACGTGAAAAAGGTCCACGTGGCCGCCGAGCGCCTGGTGCGCGAGGGCTACCGTGTGATCGTCGTGGGCGAGCCGGGGCACCCCGAGGTCGAGGGCATTCTAGGCCACGCAGGCTACGATGCGCAGGTCGTGAGCTGTGCCGCCGATGCCAACGCTTTGCCGCTCAAGGGCAAGGTGGGCTTGGTTGTGCAGACCACCCAGACCGCGCAGAACCTCGCCGGGGTCGTGGCTGCCATCACCCCGCGCGTGCAGGAGCTGCGCGTGATCAACACCATCTGCGCCGCCACGAGCGAGCGTCAACAGGCAGCAGCCACACTTGCCAAACGCTGTGATTGCATGGTCGTCGTGGGCGGCAAGAACTCGGGCAACACCCGCCGCCTGGCTCAGATTTGCGCAGACGCCTGCGAGCATACGCATCACATCGAGGAAGCTTCCGAGATCCAGGCCGCGTGGTTTACCGACGCTCACCACATCGGCATCACCGCCGGAGCCTCCACCCCGCAAGAACACATCGAGCGCGCCGTTGCGCGCATCAAGGAGCTTTGCCGCTAACCATGGACCAGACCGTACCCGCATACGCCGCCGAGGTGGCCGATTACGGGCGCAGCCGCGACCCCGAGCCGGGTGAGGGCGCGCTCGTAAAGAACGTGCGTCCCGAATCGCCCGCGTGGGATGTGGGTATCGAGCCGGGCATGCGCGTGCTCTCGGTCAACGGTGAGCAGCTTACCGACATGATTGTGTGGCTCTGGGAGGCCGACGATGATACCGTCGACCTCGAGGTTTTCGACCCACGCGACAACACCGTCACCTCCGTCGAGCTCGACCGCTTCCCGGGCGAGGACTGGGGCCTTGAGTTCGACGGCCCCATCTTTGACGGTATGCGTACCTGTGTGAACGCCTGCGTGTTCTGCTTTATGACCATGCTGCCCAAGGGTGGCCGCTCCACGCTCTACATCCGCGACGACGACTATCGTCTGAGCTTTTTACAGGGCAACTTCGTCACGCTGACCAACCTTTCCGACGAGGACGTGCAAAACGTCATCCAACGCAACATGAGCCCTATGAACGTGTCGGTCCATGCCGTGAGCCCCGACGTCCGCCGTCGTATGATGGGCCGCAACGCCCAGCGCGGCATGGACGTACTCGAGGCCATCATGGCCGCCGGCATCGAGATTCACGCGCAGATCGTGTTGTGCCCCGGCATGAACGACGGCGAGGAGCTGGAAAAGACCCTGCGCTTTTGCGAGGAGCACGAGCAAATCACAAGCCTGGGCATTGTGCCGCTCGGTTTTACCAAGCATCAGAACCGCTTTAGCTGGTCATACAGCGATAAGCCCGAACTGGCGCGCGAGACCATTGCCATGATCCGTCCCTACCAGGACCGCGCCTTCGAGCGTTTTGGCCGCCACACCTTCCAGATGAGCGACGAGTTCTACCTGGACGCCGGCATCGATCCGCCCGAGGCGGACTTTTACGACGGCTATCCGCAGTACTACGACGGTATCGGCATGATCCGCTCATACCTAGACGAGACGGACGATGTGCTTGCCGCCGATGCCGAGCGACTGGCCCGCGTCCGCGAGGCCATCGCCACTCGCAGCCAGCACCTGCTGTGCCTCTCGGGCGCCAGCGCACGCGACACCGTGGCGCGCTTTGTGGAGTCGCCGTATGGTCTCGCCGGCACCGTCACAGCCATCAAGAACCGCTACTTTGGCGGCAACGTGGACGTGACCGGCCTCATCGTCGCGTGTGACATTCTGGAGCAGCTGCCGCAGGATCTCTCTGGGGTTATGCTCTTTGTGCCTAAGCTCATGTTCAACGCTGACGGCATGACGCTTGACGAGTATCATCGTGACGATTTACTCGCAAGCCTTACCAGTCGCGGCGCCGAGGTTCATGTGGTATCGACCATGCCGCATGAGCTGCTCGATACCCTGGAGCACATCCTTGGCATAACGCCCGCCAATTCAACTATTCCCGCTGACCCTACCCATTAAAGGAGTGCAGATGAAACCTATCGTCGCCGTCGTCGGGCGCCCCAACGTGGGCAAGTCCACGCTCGTTAACCGCCTGGCCCAGACCTCGGACGCCATCGTCCATGAGTCCCGCGGCGTCACGCGCGACCGCTCGTACCACACGGCCGATTGGAACGGCCGCGAGTTCACCATCGTCGACACGGGCGGCATCGAGCCGCTCAAGAGCGATGACGTGTTTGCCACGTCCATTCGCGACCAGGCCCTCGCCGCCGCCGAGGAAGCCGCCGTCATCCTGTTTGTGGTCGACGGCCGCACCGGCGTCACCGAGGAGGACGAGTCGGTCGCTCGCATGCTCAAGCGCTGCGACAAGCCGGTCTTTCTGCTGGTGAACAAGCTCGACAACCCCGATCGCGAGAACGACAGCATCTGGGAGTTCTATTCGCTCGGTATCGGCGAGCCCACGCCGCTCTCGGCCCTGCACGGCCACGGCACGGGCGACCTGCTCGACGACATCGTGGCCCTGCTTCCCGAGGAAGAGGACGAGGTCGCCGATGAGTTCCCCGACGCGCTGAACGTCGCCATCATCGGCCGCCCCAACGCCGGTAAGTCTTCGCTGTTCAACCGCATCCTGGGCGCCGACCGCTCTATCGTGTCCAACATTGCCGGCACCACGCGCGACGCCATTGACACGGTCGTCGAGCGCAACGGCAAGCACTACCGCATGGTCGATACCGCAGGAATCCGCAAAAAGAGCACCGTGTACGAGAACATCGAGTACTATTCCATGGTCCGCGGCCTGCGCGCCATCGACCGCGCCGACGTGGCGCTGCTCGTCGTCGACGCCTCCGTGGGCGTTACCGAGCAGGACCAGAAGGTCATGGGCTTGGCCATCGAGCGCGGCTGCGCCATCGTTGTGCTGCTCAACAAGTGGGATCTGCTCGACGACGACCGTAAGCGCGAGGCCTGCATGGAGACCATCGACCGCCGTCTGGGCGTCATGGCTCCCTGGGCCCAGTACCTGCGCATTTCGGCCCTGACCGGGCGCAGCGTCGAGAAGATCTGGGCAATGGTCGACGCTGCCGAAAAGACGCGCTCGCAGAAGATCAGCACCTCGCGCCTCAACACGTTCCTCACCGACCTGCGCGAGTTCGGTCATACCGTGGTGGACGGCAAGCGCCGCCTGCGCATGCACTACGTGACCCAGACGGGCGTCAACCCGCCGACGTTCACGTTCTTCGTCAACCACAGCGACTTGGTCAACGACACCTACCAGCGCTATGTGGAGAACCGCATGCGCTCGACCTTCGACTTTGCCGGCACGCCCATTCGACTCTTCTTTAGAAAGAAGGAGCAAAAGGATGCATAATCCGATTCTGCTGACCGCCATCTGCGCCGTGGTCTCGTTCTTTATCGGAGCGATTCCGTTTGGCCTGATCTTGGGCCGCGTGTTCAACCACACGGACATTCGCAAGGCGGGCTCCGGCAACATCGGCACCACCAACGCGCTGCGCGTGGCCGGCCCCAAGGTGGCCGCGCTCACGCTGCTGCTCGACTGCCTTAAGGGCGCCATCTGCGTCCTTATCGCGCGTCCGCTCATTGCCGACTTGGGCTATGGCTTCCCCGTGAGCATTATGGCCCCCGGCGCCGCCGGCGACTGGATGCTCGGCGTCATCTGCCTGGCAGCGGTGTGGGGCCACATCTTCTCGCCCTACCTCAATTTCCATGGCGGCAAGGGAATCGCAGTTGGCCTGGGCGTCATCCTCGCCTGGTATTGGCCAATTGGCCTGTCGCTGCTGGGCATGTTTATCGTGGCCGTCGCCATCACCAAGTTTGTGTCGGTGGGCTCGCTTGCCGCGGCCATCGGTCTTCCCATCGCTGCTTGCGCGGTCTTTCCGTACAGCAGCCTGGGACTCAAGTTCTGCATGGCGATAATCGGCATCACCGTGGTGTGGGCCCATCGTGCGAACATCAAAAAGCTCATGACCGGTAAGGAGTCCAAGCTCTCGTTTACCAAGCGCGTCACCGAGCCCGACGATAAGTAGGAGAGAGTCATGAATGTTGCGCTGATTGGCTCTGGATCGTGGGGAACCGCCGTCGCCGGCCTTGCCGCCGCGCGAGCCGTGCGCGTAACCATGTGGGCCCATAGCGAACAGACGGCCGCCGGCATTAACGGTGAGCACCGCAACCCCCGCTACCTTGTGGGCTACGAGCTGCCGGACAACGTGGTAGCAACGACCGAGCTCGCCCAGGCGCTCGACGGTGCCGATGCGATCATCTTTGCCGTGCCCTCCACGCACTTGCGCGACGTGTGCCATCGGGCAGCGCCCTTTATCGCCGCCGAAACCCCGGTGCTCTGCCTCACCAAGGGTATTGAGCCCGAGTCTGGCCTGCTCATGAGCGAGGTCATCGCCAGTGAGATCGGCAACGAGGCACGTGTCGCGGCGCTTTCGGGCCCCAACCATGCCGAGGAGATCTGCCGCGGCGGACTTTCTGCCGCCGTCATCGCCAGCAAAGACGCGCAGGTAGGGGAGACCTTTAAGGACCTACTCCTGTCCACGGCCTTCCGCATCTACCTGTCGCAGGACATGACCGGTGTCGAGGTTTGCGGCGCTATGAAAAACGTCATCGCCATCGTGTGCGGCATTTCCGCCGGTTCTGGTGCGGGCGACAACACGCTCGCCCTCATCATGACGCGAGGCCTGGCCGAGATCAGCCGCCTGGTGCACGCCCGCGGCGGCCAGGCCATGACCTGCATGGGTCTTGCCGGCATGGGTGACCTCATTGCCACCTGCACCTCCGAGCATTCGCGCAACCGCACCTTTGGCTACGAGTTTGCCCACGGCGTTTCGCTCGACGAGTACCAGACGCGCACGCATATGGTGGTGGAGGGCGCCGTCGCCGCCCGCAGCGTGAGCGAGCTCGCCCGTTCACTGGGCGTAGACATTCCACTCACCTTTGCCGTGGAGCAAACGCTCTACAACGGTGTTACTTTGGATAGGGCGCTCGAGATTCTTACCGATCGCGTCCCTTCTCAAGAGTTCTACGGACTCACCGACTAGCGCAGAAAGGCTTCTACCATGGGTTCCATCAAAATCGCTCCGTCTGTCCTTTCGGCCGACATGGCCAACCTCAAGGGCGAACTCGACAAGATCGCCGGTGCCGACTATGTGCACTTCGACGTTATGGACGGTCACTTTACCGGCAACCTCACCTTTGGCGTCGACATCCTCAAGGCCGTCAAGCGCTCCACCGATGTACCGGTCGACGCGCACCTGATGGTGTCGAACCCCGATGAGACGGTCGATTGGTACGCCGACGCCGGTGCCGACATGATCACCGTGCACTACGAGGCTTCCACGCACCTGCACCGCACGCTCACGCATCTGCAGCAGCGCGGCGTCAAGGCCGGCGTGGTGCTCAACCCCGCCACCCCCGTGTGCGTGCTCGAGAGCATCATCGACGTCGTCGATATGGTGCTGCTCATGAGCGTGAACCCGGGCTTTGGCGGCCAGAGCTTTATCCCGGGCACTCTGCATAAGCTCCACGAGCTCAAAGCCATGTGTGAGCGCCACGGCGTGTCGCCCATGATCGAGGTCGACGGCGGCATCTCTTCCAAAAACATCGCCGAGGTCGTCAAGGCCGGCGCAAATGTCCTGGTGGCCGGTTCCGCCGTATTTAAGTCCGAAGATCCCGCCGCCGAGGTTGCGCTGCTGCAGAAGCTGGGCAACGAGGCTGCACAGGAGGCATAAACCCTTATGACCGCAGGTCAAAACCGCATACCCGTGAATCTTGACTATGCCGCCTCGACGCCCATGCGCGCCGAGGCGCTCCTTGCGCAGCACGAGTACGACGACAGCGAGCTTGCCGGCGTCAACCCCAACTCGCTGCACTCGCTCGGCCGCAAGGCCGCTGCGCGCCTAGAAATGGCGCGTCGCGAGATTGCCCGCAGCTTTGGCGCGCGCGTCCGTCCGTCTGAGATCGTACTGACCAACGGTGGCACCGAAGCCAACCAGTTGGCACTGCTCGGTCTTGCCGAGGGCGCCCGTCAGCGCGATCGCAAACGCGATCGCGTAATCGTTTCGGCCATCGAGCACGATTCGATTCTGGACAACCTGCCGCTGCTACGTGCCGCTGGCTTTACCGTCGACCTGGTGCAGCCCTGCCGCGCGGGCTACATTGAGCCTGCCGCGCTGAACGACTTGCTGGGCGACGACGTGGCGCTCGTGAGCATTATGGTTGCCAACAACGAGACCGGCGTGGTCCAACCTATCCGCGAGCTTGCCGCTGCCGCGCACGCCGCGGGCGCCCTGTTCCACACCGATGCCATCCAGGGGTATCTGCACATTCCGCTCGATGTCACCGAGCTAGGCGTCGAAGCCATGTCCGTCGCCGCCCACAAGATTGGCGGTCCTGTGGCATCCGGCGCACTCTACCTTAAGAGCCGCACGCCGCTACGTCCGCGCATCTTTGGCGGCGGACAGGAAGCCGGACGTCGTGCGGGCACGCAGGACCTGCGCACGCAGTTGGCTTTTGCCGCTGCCGCCCGCACGTTGGCGCCCCGCGTGGCCCAGGAGCGTGCGACGCTGCAGGCCCTGTCCGACAAGCTCTACGCCGCGCTTACGGCCCATCCGCGCATTCACGCCACCATGGGCGACTACGCGCAGGCCGATCGACTGCCGGGTATGGTTTCGATCTACGTCGACGGCATGGACTCCGAGGAGCTCATCGTCAAGCTAGACGCCGCCGGCTTTGAGGTTTCGGCCGGCTCGGCGTGCTCGAGCGGCAGCATGGACCCGAGCCACGTGCTCAGCGCCATGGGCATTGGTCGCGAGCAGGCATTGGGAGCACTGCGCATTTCCTTTGATGACCGCGTGAATCCGAGCGATCTGGACGAGTTCGCCCGGACGCTGCTCTCGATCGTGGGTGCCGCATGATCGTCGCCGAGCTTGAGCGCGCGCTGCTGGCACGCTATCCCAAGGCGGACGCCGAGGGCTGGGATCACGTAGGACTCTCCGTTGGCGATCCGGCCGCGGAGATCACCGGCGTTGCCTGCGCACTCGATGCGACCGTGGCTAACGTTCGCCGCGCCCAAGAAGCCGGCGCCAACGTGCTGCTGACGCATCATCCCATATACATCAAGGCACCCGAGGCCTTTTGTCCGTCGGATTCCGCACGCCCCCAATGCAGCGCGGCGCTTTACGAGGCAGCGCGTTGCGGCGTGAGCATCATATCGCTCCACACCAACTTGGACCGCTCGCACGAAGCCCGTGTCTGTCTGAGCAAGCTGCTGCGTTCCGCACCCGTGAGCTCACTGGAGCACGTGGACGACCCCGAGGCAACCGGCCTGGGCGCGTTTGCATCGCTCAACGACCCGTGCACGCTGCGCGATCTTGCCACCCGTGCTGCCACGGCCTTCGGCAGCGACCCGCGTGTGTGGGGCGATGCCAAGCACGCTTGCAACACCGTCGCCATTTTGGGCGGCTCCCTGGGCGACTTTGGAGAGCTCGCGATCGCCGCGGGCGCAGATGTTGTCGTGACGGGCGAGGCGGGCTACCACGCGGCGCAAGACCTTGCCTTGCGCGGGCTACCGGTGATCTTGCTCGGCCACGACCGCTCTGAGGAGCCGTTCGTTGATATATTGATGAACTCTGCAGTTGACGCCGGGGTCGACCCCCGTCATGCGATTAAAATACTGAACCCTTGCCAATGGTGGACTGTGACAAAAGGAGAGAACTTATGAGCGCCGGCGCTACGCTACTCAAGCTGCAACAGATCGATTTGGAGCTCGCCCGCAACAAGAGCGAACTTGCCAATATGCCGGAGCTCAAGGAGCTCGCTTCCAAGCGCAAGACCTATGTGAAGCTCAAGTCCGAGATGACCAAGCTCTACGCCCAGCGCAAGGATCTGGACATTGAGCTCGACGATCTCAACACCACCGAGATTCAGACCAACAACGCCATCGAGGCTGCCAAGAAGCGCCATGTCGACGGCTCCGACTACCGCGAGGTTCAGGACCTGGAGAATGAACTCGCAACCCTGGCCAAGCGTCTGGACAAGATTGAGCACACCCGCAAGGATGTCGTCATCGCCCATAAGGAGGCGCTCGACCGCGAGGCCCGCGCGCAGGCAATCATCGCCAAGTTCGAGGAGGGCGTGAAGACCGATACCAAGGCCGCCCGCGCCAAGGCTGCCGACCTGCAGGCTCAGATTGACGCCGCCACTAAGGAGCGCACCGCGCTTGCTGCCACGCTGCCGGCCGACGTGCTCACCGACTACGAGCGTCTGCTCAAGCAGTTCCGCGGCCTGGCCGTCGAGACCATCCAGGGCAACATCCCCACGGTCTGCCACACCGCGCTGCAGGCATCGTCCATGAGCGACCTTAACCACGACGGTAGCGAGATTACGCACTGCCCGTACTGCCACCGTCTCCTGGTACTCCCGAGCAAGGAAGGCTAGCGATGACCGCGGTACCCAACAATTCAATGCAACTTGAGGGAAAAACGATCCTGCTGGGCATTACCGGCGGGATCGCCGCCTATAAGTCGTGCAATATCGTGCGCCTGCTGCAAAAGCGCGGCGCGCGCGTGAAGGTCGTTATGAGCGAGCATGCCACCGAGTTTGTGGGCCCGCTCACCTTCCGTGCACTCACCAACGAGCCCGTTGCCGTGGGCCTATTCGACGATCCCTCCGACCCCATCCACCACATTTCGCTGGCGCAGGAGCCCGATCTGGTGGTCGTGGCGCCCGCGACGGCCAATATCATCGCCAAGATGGCCAACGGCATCGCCAACGACCTCATCTCCACCACGCTGCTTGCGACGCCGCGACCCATCGTGATCGCACCCGCTATGAACAACGGCATGTGGAAGGCGCCGGCGACACAGGCCAACATGTCCACGCTGCGCGAGCGCGGTGTCCATGTGGTGGGACCCGGCAGCGGCTACCTTGCCTGCGGCGACGTGGACACCGGACGTATGAGCGAGCCCGAGGACATCGTCGAGGCTGTCTGTGAGGTGCTAAACCCCGCGCCTCAGGACCTGGCAGGTAAGCGCATCGTGATTACCGCCGGCCCCACGCACGAGCCGATCGATCCGGTGCGATTCATTGGCAACCGCTCTTCGGGCAAGATGGGTATCGCCCTGGCGGGGGAGGCTGCTCGCCGCGGTGCTGCGGTCACGCTCGTGTTGGGACCGACATCGGTCGATGTTCCCCGCGGCGTGGAGTGCGTGCGCGTGCAGACCGCCGCAGAGATGCTCCAGGCGGCCCTGAGCGCCTTCCAGACGGCCGATGCGGCAATTTGTGCGGCCGCCGTTGCCGACTATACCCCGGCGGCCCCTGCCGACCATAAGCTCAAAAAGGCTAACGAGCGCCTGGATCGAATCGAGCTCGTCGAGACCGTTGACATCTTAGCCGAGCTTTCGCGTCAGAAGGGCGAGCGGTGCGTGATCGGCTTTGCGGCCGAAACCGATAACGTTGTCGAGTACGCCGAGCGCAAATTGGCACGCAAAGGTTGCGATGCTATTATCGCCAACGATGTCTCACGCGCCGATTCGGGCTTTGGAACCGACACTAACAAGGCCTGGATCGTGAGCACAGCGGGTACGCAGGAACTTCCTGTGCTAACAAAACCCCAGCTCGCAGATACAATTTTGGACTTGCTTCAAAATTTGTAAAAAAGTTCTTGCACAAGGCTAAAGTTTCGGGTTAATATACTCCCTGTTGCGAGCGAGAGCAGAGCAACAAACAGAAGCTTCGGGACGTGGCGCAGCTTGGTAGCGCACTTGACTGGGGGTCAAGGGGTCGCTGGTTCGAATCCAGTCGTCCCGACCAGAAGTTTGCAGGTCAGGCACTAGGTGCCTGACCTTTTTTGTTTGAAGCAATTGCTTAATTTTGATTAATCAACAGGGTGCCAAAAATCTACCTACGCGATAACCACTTTTTGCGGCTGCTTGTGCGTTTTGCACGCACTTGAGCCGATTTATTAACGCGATATGATTCTACATACGCGCAGCAGGTACACGCCGAGAATGGGCCGCATTTGTCGCGGCGATTTACACCGATATAGCCACTGTATCGAACAAGCGTGTCGCTATATTTATTCCAGCAGTTCACTTGATCGGTGGACAAGTGGGCTGCTGCAACGAAACGCCAAGCGGGATGGGCTCTATACGAGGACGCCGCAAGGGTAATGGCGGGGGAGTACGGCAGGCGCTCTGAGAGCCGCTGTATGGCCCCTTTTTTCCTCAAACCGACTCCCTATACCACGAACTTCAAATCGTTCGTGCAGTAGCCAAAAGAAAAGCCCGCGCGGTGTCGCGCAGGCTTTTTGTTGGACAGGCTAGAAAGACAAGTTAGAAACAGAAAGCAGGGAACACGCAGGAGGTGTTCGTCGCGGTGTAGTCGCTGCCCCAGGCACCGCCGCCGCTGATATAGCGAAAGGTCGCGGAGTAGCTTGAAGCCACGGAACGAGTCCAGTGATTGTTGCTCGACGAAGCACCGGAATAGTTCGATTTCGTCACGCCCTTGGATTTGTAGTACTCGTACTGGGCACCATCGGACTGGAGGTCTCCGTAGACTTCAGTCGTCGAGAGTAGGAAGACCTTGTCGGTCGTAGCCGAGGGGGTGCCGGCGCTGCCGCCGTCCTTGTTGTCGGTCATCTTCGTGACGGGCTTCACCTTGGATTGGAACTCGGAGGGTAAAAGCGCCCAGAGGTCTCCGGTGTTGAGGCGTCCGCGGAGCTCCGACTGCTTCCAACCGCCGACGTTGGTCCTCGTGGCGTTTATTCTCTGGACAGCCAGGGCATTGTTGGTCCCCTCGTACTTCAACCCGGTTTTGCCCGTGCCGTCCGCGAGGTCATCGTGGTTGATGCCGACGATGCGATAGGTCATCGTCTCGCCGTTCGTCAGCTTCATCGAGAACTTCGTCCCGCGTCCATGGCGGCCTTCGCCTTGGCGTAGGCGGGCGACGCCTCGCCCTTCGCGGCGATGTCCTCGGCAACCGCCTTCTGCTCGTCGAGCGTCCAGTCCTTCGCGTCCTTGGCCACCGCCGCCTGGACGGTCGCGGAATCGGCCCCTGTGGAGCCTCCGCCGGACGCGCCGCCCTCGACGCCGCCGGTCGTCCCATTGTTCACCGTGTTGCCGACCAGGTTGAACTGGTTTCGGATGGCTCCCGCCACGCCGGGTCCCGCGAACACGATCACCAGACCGATGATCGCGATGATCAGGACGTACTCGATGATTGACTGCCCTCGGAGAAGAGTACCTCTAGGAGATACCCCCCCCCCGAAGGTCAATTGTCACTGCATGCATATGCGACACTCCCTTCGCTCAGGGTTTGTAGATACATTGCCGAGCGTAGGGCTATTCCATAATTCTGCTCCGGTCTTGCCGCAGCGGCAACCGCACCGATGGTCAACAATCGTGATTGCGCTATAATAGAACACGCGTTCGTTATTGATTCGAGAGGGGTGCCGTCGTGGGGGAGAGCGATAAGTCGATACGTTTGGTCACGGCCCTCGTCGAGTGCCGCCCCGACGGCGAGTACGCCCCGTGGGGCATCAAATGGTACGACGGCACCGTCTACCCGTTCGACTCCATCGAGTCCTACAGCTCCCGCTCATGGGCGCTCGGCAGGAACAAGCAGTCCGAGTCCTGGCGCGTGGTCGTCGGAGACGGCACGTGCCGCGACATCTGCCATTACCAAAACAGCTGGTATGTCGTTCACGACCCAGACGATGACACCCCAGCGGCAAGCGCACCGCAAAAATAGCCAAAACGCCCATTCGAAACCAAACGCCCAGGTAAACGGCTTAACACAATCGCGAATACGACCCCAAAAAGACCTACTTGGATACCCGCTAGGGGTACCTGTTTTCAGGCACCTTAAATCGCCTCTCGTTGCCTCGTTTTTTCGGCTACTCAGTAAAAAATAGGGGAGTACGCCAGTACTCCCCCTAAATCGTTTATATCCCGGTTGCAGCCTGCCAGTCTGCTCTCTCAAGCCTAGGCTTGAGCACGGGGGGCTTAGGCCCCTAGGCTTGAACGTACTTGAGGTCAAGCTCTCCAGGCGCGTCCACGTACACCGCGCCGAACGTCAGGTTTACCAGCCGGGGCTGAGCTCCATAAGAGCAAAATCATTCTAGCGCTTACTATCAAGGATATCCGTCGTAGTGGCGGCTATCCGGCAAACGATCGCACTCTCGTGGTCCCGTTTCGAGTAATTCTTTGGCACGGTCAGGAGCATAGCGAACGATTTCCGCTGTTACCGCTCATGTACATGGACGATGAATGAACTTCGATAGCAAACGCAATTTGGTTTTTGAAATATGGACGAATTCCTTGTCAGGAGGGTAGAATGATGCCGACGGCAGCCCAAGTTGTAGAGAGCTGGGCAGAGCCGTTGCTTAATGAAGTTGGGTCATCGTCTTAGCGACGGTGACCTTTCTTTTTGGGCTTCGAGCCCTGCTTGAGTGCCTTGGAAAGGCCGACAAGGGCCGTGAGGAGCGAGACCATAGCGGTCAGGAGCTTCACGAGCTCGGTGAAATCGGTCATGGGCATCACCTCCCATCAAATGGAGGGCTCTGCCCGGCACGAGGGCTGCCGACAGCAAGGACGATTCTATCAGAGCGGCTGACTCCCGCCCGATATTACCATCCCACCGCGCCTGTGCAAAAAAGAGGGCCGCCAAACAGCGACCCTCCAGCGAAAGTGCATGTTATTTAGGACAGTCAAATTCTTTGAATAACAAATGACTGCTTTATAATTACATAATAAAGTTCACCCGGAAGGAGCGATCGATGAAAAGCAAACGATTTGCCCTGAATGCACTTCTGGTAGTAGCAATATTGACGCTCTTCGTCTTTTCGGACTCATACATGAATCAGCCAAGATTTGGATATGCTTTATACGCTGTGTTTTCCGGCGAAACAACTTACAACACTTACAACACTATTGGCTTCATTGACGCAATCTTTTTCTATGTAGTCGGCCCCTTATCAAGCGAACTGGTCGCTTTCCTTGTCTGCCTCAACCTGAATCAACGAAGCCAAACTCATTCAGCGACTTCGGCCAAACAAGGAATCAATCTCTTCGCAATAACGATAATTCTGCAAATTCTGACAGTGTTGATTATCGCCCTGACCGCAACAAACGTTTTGAGGTATGAGTTCGGATTCATCGCGAGCTGCCTGATGGCAATTGCCGCGGGTATAGCGGTCTCGTATACGACACTGGCAAAGAAGTGGCTCAACTAACAGGGCCTATTTGGAATCCGAATCGTCCATGGAGCCGTCGATGCCGATTTTGGTGTCGTCGTCCGTATTGGAATCGTCATCCTTGGGGCTTATAGGACAAATTGTGTATATCTCATAATGTATACGTTGCACCATGAGAGAGGGGTCTGTCATGAGCTGGAAACCGAGAAAATGCGTTATCGCCGGTCTCGTGACAACCGGTCCAGGCGGCGGCTTTTTTGCAACCGCAATGACATCGTACCGACTTTTCACTTGCATGCTCTGAAAGGAAGTCGCCATGTTGTCGCAAAATGAATCGAGATACTTGAACACAATCGGCTTTGCCCTGCTTGCATTACTCTTTGCTAGCGACCTTTTGCTGAAACCGCCCAAGGAACTCGTTTCGCTTGCCATAGCCTGCATTTCCGCCCTTTACTTTACGGCAACCCTATTCGTCGGACTAAAGGAGAGGAAAAAGGGCGCAGTCGCTGCATCTGCCGTAGGCGTGATCATAGCCATTGCCTCATTCTTTGTCTGACGCATTGGTGATCTAGGGGCGATATCGTAGGAATACGACCGGGGGAGCCGGGACCAGATTGCCCGGGTTGCCCGGTCGGCTCGTGCGACGGCGCGGCGGTTCGACAGAAAGCTCTCCGGACTTCACGACGTTTCTGATCGCATTGTAGACAGCCATCTCGTCTTCGCAGTCGGCGAGCACGCGGTGTGCGTCGTCGTTTTGGATGTACAGTAAATCTCGAAGGTCCTCCATGCACCAGCGTCCGAGATTTGGCCATGCGCGTCGCGCGAGCTGATAAGTGTCGATTGCGATGTTGTAGTTAAAGTCCAGGCCAAAGCCGTCCCAGGCAGAACGGCATTGTTTCCTTGATTATCAACTTCATCCGGACACTTCCCGCATTCATCCGTGTGTGTACGGATGAATGCGGGGTTCGATACCCCGGCGGCCTGATCGGCAGGCCGCCGGGAATTCTCACTCCTCGATAAAAGCCGGCACTCGGTTAGTCCTGCGCATCTTGAAATCGCCAGTCTCGTGGGAGACGTAGAGAATACCGTCCATCCCGTCTCGCGATGCATATGACAGGTGAACAGAACCGCAATCCGATCCATCATTGTCGAGAAGATCGAACGAATTCGGATCGCTCGTTGCGGCCAAACGACCGCTCAGACAAGAGCCATCGTCATTACAGATTTGCCATTCCATGTCTTCGCCTGCAAGAATCGCCATAGACGGCCCGGTCGCGCCATCGCTGACATACATCCCGTCTATGCCAAAACCGTTTTCAGCGCCATCGATAAACGACTGCTCGGACCTATACCTCGCGAATGATGCGCACAGCGCCATTGCAAGACCGATCGCAAGGCCAACAATCGCTATCTTTGCATAGCTCTTGCCTATCATGTCATTCACCTCCCTCGTATGTATCGAGGTATTCCTGCTTGAGCGTCTGCGAGGACGACTTGATCTTTT
>CABRIC010000034.1 GCA_902470905.1 uncultured Collinsella sp.
ACACAAGGAGTATCGTCGGCAGCGTCAGATGTGTATAAGAGACAGATATACTAATAAGCAAGTACACCAGCAGTCACGTTCGAGAGGAGAACATCATGGCTGAGGAAAAGAAGACGTATAAGTTCGTGTGCATCGTTTGCGGTTATGAGGTTGAGGTCGACACGCCCGAGCTGCCCGAGGATTACGTGTGCCCGGTCTGCGGCGTCGGTCCCGATCAGTTTGAGCTCGTCGAGGAGTAACTCGTAGGCACACGACTTGCAGCAACACATAGCTCTGTCCAAGGGCCCCGGTCGGATATCCCGGCCGGGGCCCTTTTCCTCCGTCCCCAAGGGATCACGGCTGCTGTTAGCCGATTCTGCCTGTCGTGAGTCCGGCCGACCTTTGGTCTTAATCTGTAACATCTAACGGCTCAAAACGGGTCTTCCTGTTACAGATTGAGACAAACGGAGCTGTCCCTCGGAATGATCTCGATCTGTAACATCTAGACATCAAAAGCGTGTCTATCTGTTACAGATCGAGACGTTTGCCTGGGTAGGTGCCCCGCCCCATTACATCCCTGTCAACAACACGACATCGAGAATCGTCACGATGGCACCGATCCCCACGAGCAACGCGTTGAGCGGGCGCGAGTTGGCGTATTTGCCCATGACGCGGGGCGAACTGGTGAGTCGTATGAGCACAAAGACCGTAATCGGCAGCTGAAGCGACAGCAGCGCCTGACTCCAAATGAGACCCTCAAAAGGATTCGGGACGACCAGGCACGCCGCCACTGCGCCGACGAAACAGGCCGCCACCCCGATCGAGGAATGTCGGTCGTGGATGTCGTATTCCTCGTCGAACATGCCCGCGGTGATGGTGCCCGCCGCCATGCCCGCCGTCACGCTACTCGATATGCCCGCAAACAGCAGTGCCACCGCAAAGATGATTGAGCTTGCCGGGCCCAGAATGGGGGAGAGCGTGGCCGCTGCGACGGCGAGGTCGTCTACGACAATGCCGTGCGCAAAGAAGGTCGTTGCGGCCAGGATGACCATGGCCGAGTTGATTGCCCAGCCCACGCCCATCGAAAAGAGCGTGTCGAAGAGCTCGTAGCGCAGACGTTCTTCGATAACCTGCTCGCCTTGGCCTTCGAAGTGCATGGATTGGATGACCTCGGAGTGCAGGAAGAGGTTGTGGGGCATAACGACCGCGCCTAGGACACTTACGATAATCGCGGCCGAGCCGGTGGGCATACTGGGTGTGATCCAGCTTGTGGCGGCTTGCGGCCAGTCGACCTTGACTAGTGCAAGCTCGGCTAAAAACGAGAGTCCCACCACGCCCACGAAGGCGATGATCCATCGCTCGGCGCGTTTGTAGGAGCTTGTCATGAGCATGGCAATCGATACTGCCGCCACGATGACGCAGCCCGCGCGCACGGGCAGCCCAAAGAGCATTTGAAGCGCGATCGCACCACCCAGGACTTCGGCCATGGCGGTGGCGACCGTGGCTAGATACGCGCTGCCGAGTATCGCACGCCCGACGAGGCGAGGCAGGTGGCGCGTCGTGGCCTCGGCAAGACACATACCCGTGGCGATGCCCAAGTGCGCCGCGTTGTGCTGCAGCACGATGAGCATAATCGTCGACAGCGTGACGATCCACAGCAGCGTGTAGCCAAACTGCGAGCCCGCGGCCATATTGGAGGCCCAATTGCCCGGGTCGATAAAGCCGACGGTCACGAGCAGCCCGGGGCCGATATGCCGCGCAATGTCTAGGCCTCCGTGACCGCCGGTGCGCCGGGAACCAAAGTGTTGTTTGAGATGGTTGATCATGGTGCGCTCCTGCGTGCCGTTTGCTTGACGCCGCAAAGGATACCCGTTTTAGGCTCGAAGTTAACCAAGACTAACAAAATAGCTGTATTTGAATAGGATGAGGAAGGGGGCTGCCGAAATGTCTTGATCTGTAACAACTAGGGATGGAAATTGGGCCTAGGTGTTACAGATCAAGACAGGAAGAAATGGTCCTATGGAATATCTCGATCTGTAACAGCTGACCGCCAAAACCGGTCCTTCGTGTTACAGATTGAGACATTCGGAACCGTCTCTCGAAAACATCTCAATCTGTAACAGTTAGTCGTCGAAATTGGGTCTTCCTGTTACAGATCGAGATGTTTGAAGCGGCGAGCTTGCAGGCCGAACTTGGGGCCTATGTTGTCGCCCTTGAGGTCGGTGGTGTCCACTCGCAGGGCGCGCGTTACGCGATTGTTTCGAAACGGGCGGGAAACACAACGGGCCGGTGATGCTCCTAGTATGCCTATTCAACTGACTGTCTAATATCTAGGGGAGGATCGCGATGCAGGCAGATTCCGCTCAGCAGCAGGGCCTTTATCGCCCCGAATTCGACCACGACGCATGTGGCATCGGCGCGCTTGCCGATATCAACGGTGAGCGCCATCACCAGATTCTGGACGATGCGCTGTCCATTCTGGTCAACTTGGAGCACCGCGGCGGCACGGGACTCGAGAAGAACACTGGCGACGGCGCTGGCATCCTGTTCCAGGTTCCGCATCACTTTTTCCGTAAAGAGGCTCAAAAGTGCGGCCAGATTCTGCCGGCAGAGGGCGACTATGGCGTGGCCATGCTGTTCTTTCCGCAGGACGACAAGGGCGTAGAGGATGCCCGCCGCGTGTTTGAGGAGGGCTGCGCCGAGGCCGACGTGCCGCTGCTCTTTTGGCGCGAGGTGCCGGTCGACCCGCACGACCTGGGCGAGACGGCCCGCGCCTGCATGCCCACTATCCTGCAGGCCTTCCTGGGCCGTCCGGACGACACGCCCGCCGGCGATGCCTTCGAGCGCCGCCTGTACGTGTGCCGCCGCACCATCGAGAAGAAGGCCGACGCCGAGTTTGCCCTGCGCGACAAGATCTTCTACGTGTGCTCCATGAGCTCGCGCACCATCGTGTACAAGGGCATGCTGGTCGCCACGCAGATGCGCCGCTTCTTCATCGACCTCAACGACGCCGCCGTCAAGACGGCCGTGGCGCTCGTCCACTCGCGCTACTCCACCAACACCACGCCCAGCTGGGAGCGCGCGCACCCCAACCGCTTTATCATCCACAACGGCGAGATCAATACCCTCAAGGGCAACGTCAACTGGATCCGCGCCCGCGAGCCCAACCTGTACAGCCCCGTGCTGCAGCATGATCTTGAGCGCGTGATGCCCATCATCAACCGCGAGGGTTCCGACTCCGCGATTCTGGACAACGTGCTCGAGTTTTTGGTTATGAACGGTCGCCCGCTTACGCGTGCCGCGTCCATGTTGCTGCCCGAGCCGTGGGACCATAACGACAGCCTGAGTGAGGAGCGCCGCGCCTACGACGCTTACCAGTCCATGCTCATGGAGCCGTGGGACGGCCCTGCCGCCATCGCCTTTACCGACGGCCGTACCCTGGGTGCTGCTCTCGACCGCAACGGCCTGCGTCCCGCCCGCTACTATGTGACGCGCGACGGTCGCTTTATGCTGGCAAGCGAGGTGGGCACCATCGAGGTGCGCCCCGAGAACATTCTGACGAGCGGTTGCCTGGGACCGGGCCAGATGCTCGAGGTTGACTTTGCCCGCGGCCGCGTGATCTACAACGATGAGCTGCGCGCCCGCTATGCCAAGGAAAAGCCCTACCGTGATTGGATTGCCGAGGAGACGCTGACCGTTGACGCGCTCGATGAGCCCGTTGCGACAATGCCCGCCGAGGACGCCGAGGTACCCGTCGCCGTGCGTATGGCCAAGCTCGGCTACCACTGGGATGACGTTGACGAGGTCGTGCGTCCCATGGCCCGGCAGGGCAAGGCGCCGCTCGCCTCGATGGGCATCGATGCGCCGCTGGCCTGCCTGTCCAAGAAGACGCGTTCGTTCTTTGACTATTTCTATCAGCTGTTCGCCCAGGTCACGAATCCGCCGATCGATGCCCTGCGCGAGCACATGGTGACTTCGACCACGCTCTATCTGGGCAACCACGGCAACCTGCTCGAGGATTCCCGCACGGCCTGCCAGCTGGTGCGCTTGGAGCGCCCGTTGCTCAACGAGGAAGAGTTTGACCGCATCTGCGCCATCGACCGCGTGGGCTTTAAGACTCGCCGCTTCCGTGCCGTCTACCGCCGCGACGCCGGCGAGGGCGCACTGCAGGCTGCGCTCAAGCAGCTTGCCGAGGACGTTGAGGCTGCGGTCCGCGACGGCGTGAACATCGTGGTGTTGAGCGATCGTGCCGCTGCGGGCGAGGTGCCCGTGCCGTCGCTGCTCGCTGTGGGCTGCGTGCACAACCACCTGATCCGCGCCGGCGTGCGTACCTTTGCCGACATCGTGGTGGAGTGCGGCGACGCCGTGTCCCCGCATGACTTTGCGGCACTGGTGGGCTACTCCGCGAGCGGCATCTATCCGTACAACGCACATGCGTGCATCCGAGATCTGGCGGCACGCGGCGACCTGGACGTGACGGCCGAGCAGGGCATCGCCAACTACAACAAGGCTGCGACGGCGGGCATCGTCTCCATCATGTCCAAGATGGGCATCTCCACGGTGCAGAGCTACCACTCTGCGCAGATCTTCGAGGCCGTGGGCTTTACGCCGGAGTTCGTCAACGCGTACTTTGCCGGCACGGTGAGCCGTGTGGGCGGTATGGGTGTCGAGGACGTCGAGCGCGAGCAGAATGAACGCTATGACGCCGCGCTCGCCATTCTTAAGAGTCCGGCTCCCGATCAGCTGCCCACACTGGGCCTGACCAAGTGGCGCCCGCTCGGCGGCGAGGATCACCTGATCGATCCGCAGACCGTCTACTTGCTGCAGACCGCCTGCCGTGAGGACAGCTACGACACCTTTAAGGAGTACAGCGCCCGCCTGCACCGCACCGGCCGTGCCGTGCGCCTGCGCGACTTGCTCGACTTTGATGCCAGTGGCCGCACGCCGGTTTCGCTCGACGAGGTGGAGCCCGCGCTCAACATCGTCCGCCGCTTTAACACCGGCGCCATGTCGTACGGCTCCATCAGCAAAGAGGCGCACGAGTGCATGGCTATCGCCATGAACCGCTTGCATGGCCGTTCCAACTCGGGCGAGGGCGGCGAGGATCCGCGTCGCGAGACCCCGCTGGCCAACGGCGACTCCAAGAACTCAGCGATCAAGCAGGTGGCAAGTGCGCGCTTTGGCGTGACGAGCCGCTATCTTTGCAGCGCCTTTGAGATTCAGATCAAGATGGCCCAGGGTGCCAAGCCCGGCGAGGGTGGCCACCTGCCCGGCAAGAAGGTCTACCCCTGGATCGCCGAGGTCCGTCAGTCCACGCCTGGCATCGGCCTGATCTCGCCTCCGCCGCACCACGACATCTACTCCATCGAGGACCTGGCGGAGCTTATCTTCGATCTTAAGAACGCCAACCCCGGTGCGCGCGTGTCGGTCAAGCTGGTCAGCGAGGCCGGCGTCGGCACCATTGCTACCGGCGTGGCCAAGGGTGCCGCCGACAAGATTTTGATCAGCGGCCATAACGGCGGCTCGGGTGCCGCGGCGCGCGATTCCATTTGGCACGCCGGTCTGCCGTTGGAGCTCGGCCTTGCCGAGGCCCAGCAGACGTTGCTGCAAAACGGCCTGCGCTCCCGCGTGGTGCTCGAGGCCGACGGCAAGCTCATGGACGGCACCGATGTTGCCGTCGCCTGCTTGCTGGGCGCCGAGGAGTTTGGCTTTGCAACCATGCCGCTCATCTCCATGGGCTGCCTCATGCAGCGCGACTGCCAGCAGGATACCTGCCCGGCCGGCATCGCGACGCAAAACTGCCGTCTGCGTCACGGCTTCCGCGGTAAGCCCGAGCACGTTGAGCACTTTATGCTCTTTGTTGCCGAGCAGCTGCGCGAGGTCATGGCGAGCCTGGGCTTCCGCACCGTCGACGAGATGGTCGGCCATCCCGAGTGCCTGCGCCAGATCGAGGTGCCGGGCAACCGCAAGGCCAACCTGCTCGATCTGTCGCCCGTGCTGGCGAGCGCGACCTGCGAGTTCGGTGCCCATATCCCGGGTGCCGACGGTCGCCACTTCCTCCCGCAGATGGCCGCGGACAGCGAGCTCGACAAGACGCTCGACTCCACGTTGTTCGTGCCCTATACGGCCGATGCCCGTGCGCACCTGCGTCCGATTCGCTTCCGCGCCGATATCGCCAACGTCAACCGCTGCGTGGGCACCATCCTGGGCAACGCGGTGACCAAGGCACATCCCGAGGGCCTGCCCGCCGGCTCCGTCACCATCGATTGCGATGGTTCGGCCGGTCAGAGCTTTGGCGCCTTCCTGCCGCGCGGCATTACGCTCAACGTGTGCGGCGACGCCAACGACTACTTTGGCAAGGGCCTTTCGGGTGGCGAGGTGTCGGTGCGCCCCAACCCGCATGCGACCTACAAGTTCGACGAGAACATCATCGTGGGCAACGTTGCGTTCTTTGGCGCCACGAGCGGCCGCGGCTTCATTAACGGTCTTGCCGGCCAGCGTTTTGCCGTGCGCAACTCCGGTGCCACCGTGGTGGTCGAGGGCTGCGGCAACCATGGCTGCGAGTACATGACGGGCGGCCTGGCGCTCATCCTGGGCGAGGTCGGGCAGAACTTCGCCGCCGGCATGACGGGTGGCGTGGCCTATGTCTTTGACCAGTACGGCACGCTCGATGCCCGCGTGAACCACGAGAGCGTTGAGCTCAAGGCCCCGACGGCCGGCGAGCTGGCGCAGATTCGCGCACTCATCCAGGAGCACGTGGACGCGACGCAGAGCCCGCGCGGCATTAAGCTGCTCTACAGCTTTGAGACGATGAGCAAGCACTTTGTGAAGGTCATTTCGACCGAGTACGAGCGCGTGTTGGCGATTATCGCCGCCGCCGAGGCCATCGGTAAGACGCATGCGCAGGCCGACGAGCTGGCGTTTGACATTGTGACCGGTCGCGCGAGTGCCGCGGATGTTGCTCGCTTCGATGTTGCGGGCGGTGCTGCGGGCGCTGTGTCCGTGGCTGCCAGCTCTGTTGCTTCGACCAAGAAGGAGGCGTAAGTGCCATGGGTAAGCCCGGTGCTTTTCTTGATATCGATCGCGTGACCCACGAGCTGCGCCCTGTGGAGGAGCGCAGCCATGATTTTGATCCGCTGTACGTGGAGCTCGACGACGACGCGCGCCGTGCCCAGGCGAGCCGCTGCATGATGTGCGGTGTGGCGTTTTGCCAGATGGGTGCGAGCTTTGGCAAGGCGCGCCCGAGTGGCTGCCCGCTGCATAACCTGATTCCCGAGTGGAACGAGCTGGTGTACCGCGACCGCTGGGACGAGGCTGCCGAGCGCCTGTCGCTCACCTCGCCCATGCCCGAGTTTACGAGCCGTGTGTGCCCGGCGCTGTGCGAGGCCGCGTGCAACCTGGGTTCGGTCGATGGCCAGCCCACGACGATCCATGACAACGAGCGTGCGATCAGCGACCACGAATGGGCAAACGGCGGTCCGCGTCGCTTTGAGCCGGCAGGGGAGGGCGCGCCCACGGTTGCCGTGGTGGGCTCCGGTCCTGCTGGTCTGGTGGCAGCATGGGAGCTTGCGCGTCGCGGCGCCCGCGTGACGGTGTTTGAGCGTGACGACCGCCCGGGCGGCCTGCTCATGTACGGCATTCCCAACATGAAGCTCGAGAAGTCCGTGGTCGAGCGTCGCGTGGCACTTATGCGCGAGCTGGGCATTGTGTTCGAGCTGGGTGCTGACGTTACGAACCCTGCGGTGGCGGCCAAGCTCAATGGCTTTGACGCCGTTGTGGTGACTGCCGGTGCTCGTACGCCCCGTGGTCTTTCGGCTGCGAACGTGGATGCTCCGGGCGTGGTGTATGCCGTGGACTACCTGACGGCTTCGACCGTCTCGGTGCTCGATGGCGGTGAGCCCGCGGTGAACGCGCGCGGCCTGGACGTTGTGGTCATTGGCGGCGGCGATACCGGCAACGACTGCGTGGGTACCGCGGTGCGCCAGGGTGCGCGCAGCGTGCGTCAGTTTGAGTTCTTGCCGGCCGCGCCCGATAAGCGTGCAGCGAGTAACCCTTGGCCGCAGTGGCCCAACGTTAAGAAGACCGACTACGGCCAGCAGGAGGCTATCGCTGCGATGGGTGGCGAGATGCGTGCCTGGGGCGTGGATACGCTCGAGGTGCTGCTGGACAAGAAAGGCGCGGCTGCGGGTCTGCGCGTGGTCGATCTGGACTGGTCGGCGGGAAAGCCCGAGCGCATCGCGGGCTCCGAGCACGAGGTGCCGGCGCAGCTGGTGCTCATCGCCTGCGGCTTCACGGGCCCGGAGCACAGTGTGTTCGACGCCGTTGGCGTGCCTGTTGCCACCGCTGGTCGTCCGCTGCCGGTGATGGCTGCCGAGGGCTCGCACCTTGCGGCTCGTGTCGACGGCGTCGCCGCGGATGCCGCGCCGGTGTATGTGGCGGGTGATGCTCGCAACGGCAGCTCACTCGTGGTAAACGCCGTGGCCGATGCCCTGGCCTGCGCTGCCGAAGTCGCCGACGCGCTGGAGCTGTAAGGCGGCTGTCCACAGCTGAATCGTCAAGGGCTGTCCCCAACGGCCGGCACATAAGGAACGTCCCCAAGTGCCGGCATGCTGGGGACGTTCCTTTTGGGTCGGCATTCGGGGACACTTCTTGCGGGTTTGCGACCGATTTGCTCGTTTGTCGACGCGCGAGTGTCCATTCGGCGTTTTCTTGAGCTGTGGTCACCTGTTGTTTCTGTGGTGGCTGTGGGCATATGGCTCAAAAGGGCGGGTTGGCCGTCTATGTTTACCTGCGGTTTTATTGCGGTGCGCATTTTCGGTCAAGCATCCCGTCAAGTGTTTGGTCAGCAGTTGGTTTGCAGCCGGAGGCCTATTTTGTCCGTGCTGACAGTGGCTGCCCACCCTCCTCGTAAGCTCAAATTGAGGTTCATCAGTTTGAGGAGGATGCCGTGACTGACCACGTTTTAGACCGAGCGCATCTGGCCGAAGCCGTTGGCAACGATATTGCCGACATGGCCCATTTTTGGATGCTGCGGAAGTTTCAGTTTTTGGAGCCGGCGCGCGAGCAGTTCGAGATCATTGTCGACCCGTGGCTCGGCTATTGCACCGAGCCTTCCCAAAACGAAATCATGGCCTACAACATGGCATTTACCGATTGGCTGCTCTTCGAGCGCCCCTATCGCCATGGCAAGACGCTGCTCGAGCTGTATGTTGATGAGCCGCCGGCATCGCTTTCGCCTGCCTCGCTCAAGCGGCTCGAGCAGGTATGCGACACGCAGTATTTCTCGCGCTTTGGCATTTTGGACAAGGATCCTGCGACTGGTATGGTCGCGCTGAAGGACACACGCACCGACCGTCGCTTTGACGTCTACGATCCGCATATCGTGCAAAAGGAGCATTGGAGCGACGGAGCGATTGCGGTGCGCCTCGCCTGCGTCGACGATGTCTGGCTGACGGCGGGACAACTCTATCTGTATGACATCGCACGCCTGAGTGACACGGCGGTTGACGGGCCGGGCGCGGTGCATCCGGAAGATCTGGAAGATGGTTTCGACACCTCGTATATCAGCTTCTTTCTGAGGCTGGTCCGCGACATCATGGGCGCCCAGGGGCGCTACGTAAAGTCCCTCAACATCTACGAACAGGAATGGGAGTAGGGGATGGGCAGTCGCAGTGTCGCCGCCTGTCTATTTGTCTCGGTCTGTAACGTCTAGGGACAAAAAACCGGTCTAACTGTTACAGATCGAGACGAATGCTTGAGCGCCGCTGGTTTGTCTAAATCTGTAACGTTTAGGGGCCTGGAGAACGTCTAACTGTTACAGATCGAGATGTTTTGAACCTGGCAGGGGGAATGTCTCAATCTGTAACATCTAGAGGCCAAAACTCGACCTAACTGTTACAGATTGAGACCAAGGTTGGATGCGGTGCCGAAAGATCTTGTTCTGTAACAACTAGAGGCTCAAAGACTGTCTTCCTGTTACAGATCAAGACGTTTGTCGGCGGCGGCAACAGCGGCGATGGCCCATTTCTCCGATGTGGTGGTGATGGAAGTGTCTAATACCGTTTTTAAACACAAGCATGCAACGCGTAACACCTTGGCGCGGAATAGGATGCTTGCCAGGCTCACGGAGGCGGCTGAACAAGGCGTGCCGCTTGTGACGCACGACAATGCCGAGCTCATGTGGCTGCGGCGCCATGTGGGCACAGACGATATTGTGGAGCCCGAATCGCACCTTTTCTGTTTTCAGCATGAATGGGATGCGTTGACGCCGCCGGAGCGGGCGCGGTGGACCATCAAGGGGCTTGCCGAGTTTCACCCCGATTGGGCGTTTTGGGGATATGATGCCGCGCTGATATGGGGTCTGGAGGTGCCGAATGATCTGCTCGGGCCGCGTTACTTGGTCAAGACGGGTTGTTCGGTGGCATTGAGTATGGGGTGTAGACTGCTGCGTCCGCAGGCGGCGGGTGCACTTGAACAAGTCGATGGCGTGCGGGTGACGTCGTTTTGGCGCACGGTGGAGGATTGTCTGCTGCGTGCGCCGTTTTCGTATGGTCTGGCGATCGCCGATTCTGCATTGCGGGCGAAGGGCATGTCGCGCGACGACCTCTGCGAACGGCTCCAGGCCGATTGCGAGGGCAGGCGAGGGTATCGCAGAGCTCAGGTGATTGCGTCGCATGCGGACGGCCTGTCCGAAAACGGTGGCGAGTCTCGGTTCCGAGCGTTCTTTATTGCATACGGTTTTCCGGTGCCAGAGTTGCAGGTGGAGTTTCGCGATCCGCTCGATTCGAGTCAGGTGTTTCGCGTTGATTATTTCTGGAGGCTCGAGGACGGGACATGTGTCATCGGCGAGCTCGACGGAAAGGGGAAGTATACCTTGCAGAACGGCGAGGGTCGGGAGTCGGTCGACCCGTTCGTGGCAGAGCGTCAGCGGGAATCTCATCTGACAATGCTCGGGCACAAGGTGCTTCGGTTCACGTTTAACGAACTCAAAGATCCGGTGAAGCTGGTCGAGAAAATGAGGCTGGCGGGTATTCCACAGCGGGCCGATTTGGCTGAGGAATGGAAGCGTCAGTGGTATGGGCGCTGAGGGGTACGACTAACGCGGATGTGGTTGTTCCGGGCGAGTTCGTCTCGATCTGTAACAACAAGGGGCCGTTTGGCCTCGTAACTGTTACAGATCAAGACAAAAGGTTGGCTACCGCTAAAAGATCTCAATCTGTAACATCTAGAGGCCGAAAACCTGTCTACCTGTTACAGATTTAGACGTTTGACGATGGGGCTGGGGAATGTCTCGATCTGTAACAACAAAGGACTGTTTTACCTTCTAACTGTTACAGATCGAGACGGAAGGTTGGCGGCTGACGAAAAATCTCAATCTGTAACATCTGGCGGCTGAAAACTGGTCTACCTGTTACAGATTGAGATAAAGGCTGGGCGTGTGACTGAAAATCTCAATCTGTAACATATGGGGGGGTGTTTGGGGCCGTATCTGTTACAGATTGAGATGTTTCGTCAGCACGGCCAGAGCAACGCCGCGCTGTCTCCGTTTGTCCCTACATCTCTCTCTTCCCTCCGTTAACCGATATGTTTGACTTTAGTTCGCTGCATTGGGTGATAATGGACAAATGTTCAAGTTAATCGTGAGGGAGGAGCTCGATATGGCGTCTGCCGATCGTTCCACGTTGTTTATCAATGCGACCGTCCTGGATGGTTCGGAACATATGGAGCCGCAGCCCGATATGGCCGTGGTCGTTGAGCGTGGTCTCATCACGTGGATGGGGCCGAGTGCCGTGGCGCAGGCGCCTGCAGGTGCCGAGGTCATCGACCTGGCAGGGGCGTATCTCATGCCGGGTCTCATCAATATGCATGTGCATCTATGCGGCTCGGGCAAGCCGGTTTCGGCGGGCGATGCGGGCGCGCTGATGAAGAAGCTCGATAATCCCGTGGGGCGCGCCATCGTGCGCCATATCCTCAAAGGTAGCGCCCAACAGCAGCTGGCAAGTGGCGTGACCACGGTGCGCGGCGCGGGCGACCCGCTGTTTGCCGATCTTGCCGTGCGCGATGCTATCGATGCCGGCAAGTATCAGGGTCCTCGTCTGGTGGCGCCAGGAACGGGCATCACGGTGCCGGGCGGCCATGGTGCTGGCTTGTTCGCCCAGGTGGCTAACAGTCCCGCCGAGGCAGCCGAACAGGTGCGCGACCTGTATGCGCGCGGTGCCGACGTCATTAAGCTGTTCGTAACGGGCGGCGTGTTCGACGCGACCGAGGTGGGCGAGCCGGGCGTGCTGCGTATGCCGGTGGAGGTTGCCGCGGCGGCGTGCAAGGCGGCGCACGAGGTTGGCCTTCCGGTCATGGCCCATGTCGAGAGCACCGAAGGTGTGAAGGCCGCGCTTGAGGCCGGCGTTGACACGATTGAACACGGCGCTCCGTTGACGCCCGAGATCCTGGAACTGTACCGCGGCGCCGCGGGCACGCAGCTTGAGGGGCGTGCGCCCAGCGTGACCTGCACCATCAGCCCGGCGCTGCCGTTTGTATTGCTCGACCCGGAAAAGACCCATTCGACCGATACGCAAAAGAAGAACGGCGACATCGTGTGCTCGGGCATCATCGAGAGCGCCCGTGCCGCACTGGAAGCTGGCGTTAAGGTAGGCCTTGGCACAGATTCGAGCTGCCCGTTCGTGACGCAGTACGACATGTGGCGCGAGGTGGCCTACTTTGCCAAGTATGTCGGCGTGAGCAACGCCTTCGCGCTGCATACGGCTACGCAAGTCAATGCCGAGCTGCTGGGGCTGGGCGGCGAGACCGGCACAATCGAGTGCGGTAAGGCCGCCGATATCTTGGTGACGCGCAAGAACCCGCTCGATGACCTGCGCGCGCTGCGTGAGCCGATACACGTGATGTGTCGCGGTGATCTGGTGCGCAAACTCAAGGTGAAGCGTATTCCCGAGGTTGATAACGAGCTCGACACGATTATGGCCATGCCGGCTGAGGCGCTGGCCGAGGAGCTTGCCCGCGACGGCGTGGCATAGGTGTGACAAAGGGATGGACCCTTTGTCATAATCAAAAAAGCCGAGGTCCCAGTGCGAGGCCTCGGCTTTTATTTTGTCCCATGGTATGGCTGCTATGAGCGCGTCTCCATCTTGGCGTGGCACTTGGGGCAGGTGACGCGGATCTTGCCCTTGCCCTTGGGAACGGAGAGCATCTGGCCGCAGTTGGGGCACTTGAGGTATGCCGTAGTCTTGCGACCCTTCCACATCTTCTTGGCCGTGCGCTTGGCACGCTCAAAGTCTTCCTTACTGGTGCCGGCCGCGCGTGAGGTGCTGGCCGCTGCGGCCCCGCCGCCCAAGCTGGCGACGAACTTGCCCAAGCCGGGGACCTTAGCCGAGCTGGCGACAAAGGCGTCGTTCTCCTTGCGACGTGCATCGATATTTTTGGACAGGCCGCGCAGCACGCCAATCACGATAACGGCGATGGCGATCCAGCTGAGCCACTGGATGCGGGCTATCGATCCGACCATCGCGATGACGATGCCGGCAAAACCCATCACGATGGTGAGCTCGTCAGCGCCATTGCGTCCTTTCATAAAGTCATTCATGCAAATTGCCTTTCGTTCGATATGCTGCACGCCTTTATACCCGATTTAGAGCAAGGGGGACAGGTAAATCTGCACCAAGGTGGCACAAACATTCCTGTCCCCGGAACACCAAGACGGTGCAAAGTAGTCTGTCCCCAATGCCCCAATTACTTGGAGAGCTTGTCGACGACGCGTTCGATCTCGGCGAGCTTGGCGGCTTTGAGGTCTTCGTCGCCCGATTCGATTGCCGAAGTCACGCAGCCCTCGATATGCGCCTTGAGCACGTCGGCGTTAATGCGCGCGAGGAGCGCCTGTGTGGCCATGAGCTGCGTGGAGATATCGACGCAATAACGGTCCTCATCGACCATCCGCAAGATGCCGTCGATCTGGCCGCGTGCCGTCTTGAGCATGCGGGTCACCGATTTATGGTCTGCCATCATGGCGGTCCTCGTTTCTGGTCAATCCTTCAAATACCTCGCCCTCAGTTGCGGTGAAATAGCTCTTGTTTGCAGGCTTGAAGCGCTAAAACAGGAACTATTTCACCGCAACTTCTGAGGATTGAGTAGGCAGCGCCTGCTACGCGGCGGTCACCGAAAGTGCGTGGAACTTCTCGCCGGCGGCCTCGACAGCGGCGGCGAGCTGCTCGGCGGTCACGGTGTCGGCGCACTCCACCTGGACGGTCTGGGTCTCGTGATCGGCGTCGGCGTCGGTCACCCCGGCCACGTTGAGCAGTGCCGTCTCGACGGTGGCGTCGCAGTGGCCGCACATAAGGCCGGAAGTCTTGATTGTGTATCGCATGGGTATTCCTCTCTGTTGTGTCGGCTTTCCCGGGCACCCGATCTTGACCTTCAAGTCGTCGCTCGCGTACCAAAGTACGCGTCGCTCCTCTTTCAGGTCAATCTCGGGCACCTGGAAAACCCGTTATAAATGGACTTAATGGTGAGCCTATTTTGCCACTTTAGGCTTAAAGGATTTTAGGCGCAGCGCATTGCTTACGACGCAGACACTCGACAGGCTCATGGCCGCGGCGCCAAACATCGGCGAGAGTTGCCAACCGGTGAGGGGGAAGAACACGCCCGCGGCGAGCGGAATGCCGATGCCGTTGTAGAACAGCGCCCAGAACAGGTCCTGCTTGATGTTGCGAATCGTGGCGCGCGAAAGCTCGATGGCGCGGGCGACGTCCATGAGGTCGCTGCGCATGAGCACGACATCCGCCCCCTCCTTGGCGATGTCGGCGCCGGTGCCGATCGCAAGGCCCACGTCGGCGCGCGCCAGGGCGGGGGAGTCGTTGATGCCGTCGCCCACCATGGCGACCTTGCCGCCCGCATCCTGCAGCTCGCGGACGTGGCACTCCTTGTCGGCAGGGAGGACGTCGGCGATGACCTGCTTGCTGCTCAGTCCCACGCGGCGGGCGATTGCTTCGGCCGTCACACGGTTGTCGCCGGTGAGCATGCGCACGTCGACGTCGAGCTTGTGGAGCGCGGCGATGGCCTCGGCGCTCGTCTCTTTGACCTCGTCGGCCACGGCGATGGTACCGACAAGCTCGCTGTTCTTGGCAAAGAACAGCGGTGTTTTGCCCTCGGCGGCGAACTGTTCGGCAAGGCCGGCGGGAACCTTCGCGCCCAGCTCGTCCATCAGGCGTACGTTGCCGGCTGCGATGACATTTTGTCCCTCGCGCGCCGTAACGCCACGACCGGGCACGGCGGCAAAGTCCTCGACCATGCGCGCGACAATTCCGCGCGCCTCGCACTCGGCCATAATCGCCTCGGCCAGCGGGTGCTCGCTTGAGCGCTCCAACGCGGCGGCCAGCTTGAGCAGCGCCTTTTCGCTCATGGCGGGCGAGCCGTCGGCGCGCGTCGCTACTACGATATCGGTCACGGCGGGCTTGCCGCGGGTGACCGTGCCCGTCTTATCGAGCACCACGGTGCCCACGCTGCGCAGGTTCTCCAGCGCCTCGGCGCTCTTAAACAGAATGCCCATCTCGGCGCCCTTGCCGGTACCTACCATAATGGCGACGGGCGTGGCTAGGCCGAGTGCGCACGGACAGCTGATCACCAACACCGCCACGCCGGAGGTGAGTGCCTCGTTTATGCTGCCGGTCAGCGCCATCCACACCGCAAAGGTCACGGCCGAGATCACGAACACCACGGGCACGAACACACCGGCGACCTTGTCGGCCATGCGGGCGATGGGCGCCTTGGTTGCGTTGGCGTCCTCGACGAGTTGGATAATCTTGGCGAGCGATGTTTCGGTACCCACCCGTGTGGCGCGGAAGGTAAACGAACCGGTGCGGTTGACGGTGGCGGCGTTGACGGTGTCGCCGGCGGTCTTTTCCACGGGGATGGACTCGCCGGTGAGCGCGCTTTCATCGACTGCCGAGGCGCCCTCGAGCACCACACCGTCGACGGGGATGGACTCGCCGGGGCGCACGCGAAGGACCTGGCCGGGAAGGATGCTGTCGACGTCGACGGTGGTCTCGGTGCCGTCCTCTGCCACGACGGTCGCGGTCTTGGGCGCCAGGTCGATCAGCGCCTCGATGGCGCCGCCAGTTTTTGACTTGCTGCGCGTCTCGAGGTATTTGCCCACGGTGACGAGCGACAGGATCGTGCCCGCGCTCTCAAAATACAGATTGTCCATGCCCGTCATCATGGCCTCGTGCACTTGCCCGGCGGCTAGCTGGTCGGCCATGACGAACATGGCGTAGAGCGACCAGGCGACGGAAGCGGTGGCGCCCACGGCGATGAGGGCGTCCATGGTGGGCGCGCCGTGCGCGAGCGATTTAAACCCGTTGATAAAGTACGCGTCGTTGACATAGACGATGGGGATGAGCAGGACGAGCTCGGTGAGGGCGAGCGTCATGCTGTGGGTATGGTCGGTGAAGACACCAGGCAGCGGCCAACCAAGCATGTGCCCCATGCCTATGTAGAACAGTGGGATGAGGAATGCGATCGAGACGATGAGGCGGGTGCGCATGGCAGAGGCGGCGGCCTCCAATTTTTTGGTCGGCGACTCCATATGGGCGGCGCCGGACCTGGCTTGCGCGCTGCCACTTGAGCCGGCGGCATCGGTGCCCGTGCTGACGGGCGAGGCCGAATAGCCCGCGCGATCGACGGCGGTGCAGATGTCATCGGGGCTGACCTGCGCGGGGTCGTAGTCCACCAGCATGGAACCGGCGAGTAGATTGACCGCGACGCTTTGGACGCCGTCGAGCTTGCTCACGGCGCGGTCAACATGCGCCTGGCAGGCGGCGCACGTCATGCCGCCCACGTCGAACTTATCTTGAGCCATGGCTTCTCCTTTCTGTAGTTCGGTGTTGGAATTGTTAACCTACCGATACTATACACCCATACCCCCTGGGGGTGTCCAGTGCAGAGAGAAATGTATGACATCTCGCTACAGATGAGGGTAGTTGGTTGACCGATGGACCGTCCCAACCAAACATCTCAATCTGTAACATCTGGATCGGTTTTTGAACCATAGCTGTTACGGATCAAGATAAACAGTTGGCAGGAAACTCAATGTCTCAATCTGTAACATCTAGCAGGGAAATATGACCTCTAACTGTTACAGATCAAGACATAGAAATCGGCCGAAAACTAATGTCTCGATCTGTAACAACTAGACCCCGTTTTACCGAGTAACTGTTACAGATCAAGACAAACCATTCGAGGGTAACCCGAACGTCTCGATCTGTAACAGTAAGACCGATGTTTGGGTCTTAGTTGTTACAGATCGAGACAATCTCGGAGCAGATGCCCCGGGCATACAACGTAAAACGCCGGGGCGCCCGCGTGATGGGCGCCCCGGCGCATGTTGGGCAGGGTTTGCGAAGCGGTGGGAGGGAGGAGAAGCCGTCCTCCCGAAATCCTTACTCCTGACGACGCTTCTTGTCAGTCAGGAAGACGCCGGCGGCTACGAGCACGACACCTCCGATGACAAACGTCTCACCGGCGAGCGCAGCATTGTCGCCCGTGGTGGGAAGCGCCGAGTTGTCGGCCGTCTTGGCGTTGCCGGCAGACGGCTTTCCAGCAACCGGCTTAGCGGCGGCCTGCGTGATCTTGGCCTGCTCGGCCTTCGCCGCCTCCTGCTCCTGACGAGCGATCTCGTCCTTCAGGGCCTGCTCGGCGGCAACGCGTTTTGCCTTTGCCTCGTTGTAGGCGTTGAGAGCCTCGGTGTAGGCGGGCGTCGCAGCATCAAGGTCTGCCTGAGCGGCATCAAGTGCGGCCTTTGCGTTATGTTCTGCCTGCTTGGCGGCGACGCACTTGGCAAAGAGGGCATTGAGCGTATCGTTCGCGTTTGCGTCAGAGCCAGTAGCAATGCCGTTTTCGACGTTGATGGACTTGAGCTTTCCGAGAGTAGCGGCAGCGGCGTCCGATGCGGCCTGAGAATTCTCGACCGCCTGTTCGCCGTTTGCGATGGCGTCGTTTGCCGCACCAAGGGCGACTCCGGCCTCAGTCACTGCTGTGTCGGCGTCCTTCTTGGCCGCCTCGGCGGTGGCAAGATTATCGGCTGCATTGCTCAGGGCGTCGGCACGGGCCTTCTTTGAAGCAAAGTCGTTTTCCGCCGTGGCCAGATTGCTTGTGGCGTGCTCCGCGGTCGCCGCCTTGGCCTCGGCGTTGTCCTTCGCGGTGTCGAGGGCCTGCTTCTTGGCAGCCTCGTCGAGCTTCGCCTTTTCGAGAGCGCTCTGGGCAGACGTCTGGGCTGCCGTGGCTTCATCAAGCGCCTGATGGGCCTCATCGGCTTTCTCCTGAGCCGCAGCAACATCGGCTGAATACTTGGCAAGTTCCTTCTTTGCATCTTGCAGAGTCTGCTGCTTTACGAGGGTCTCTGCCTTGGCGTCATCAACCTTCTTCTGACTCTGAGCGGCGTGCTCTTTCGATGCCTTAAGCTCGGCGCGCTTCTGGTTGACGACCTGCTCTGCGGTCGCCACGTTGCTTTGGGCGGCTTTGACCTGGTCTTCGGCTTCGGCAACTTTTCCGTTTGCCTTGGCGAGATTCTGCTTTGCTAGGGCAACAGCGGCGGCGGCACTTGCTACGCTGTCGTTCTTGGCGGCAAGGTCGCTATTCGCGGCAACAATGCCTTCCTGCTTTTGAGCGACGAGGGTTTCAGCTGCCTTTACGGCATCGGCTTTCGATGCCGCTGTGCTGCGCTTTTGCTCAAGGTCTGTCTTTGCGGCGGCGAGCTTTTCGCTGGCTTTGGAGAGGCTCAGCTGATACTGATTAAAGAGATTCTCGAGTTCATCGATCGAGTATTCTTTCTCGTACGAACCGTAATTGTTGTCGATCTCCAAGACGAACACATACGGCCAAAGGGTTCCGCGCGAGTTGATGCCGTATCCCATGGTTTTGGCGTTAGGTTGTACGATATTCAAATAATGGCCGATGGTGCCAAAGTCTGCCCCGTGCTTTTCGAATTCGGTTTTGTGGCTCCAGAAAGTATCCCAAGCATCTTTGGGGGCAACGTTGCCAAGGCCGGCTTTCGCTGCAGCCTCGTCAAATATCCCCTTT
Organism: uncultured Collinsella sp.; assembly: GCA_902470905.1. Classification (GTDB taxonomy): domain Bacteria; phylum Actinomycetota; class Coriobacteriia; order Coriobacteriales; family Coriobacteriaceae; genus Collinsella. The sequence goes on from CABRIC010000034.1 coordinate 19,060, forward strand.
TCATCATCGACCCATTGGTGCGCGATGTTTTCTTTAGTACTGAAGTTCCAAGCGGCATTTTCACAAATGGCGTAATCTGAGTGACCTAGCGTTTTGTCAGAGTAATTGGAGTCGGATTGAGCGATTGCCATTTGCTCGGCCGTCACCCTAAGCTCACTCAATCCAACGCTTGCACGGTATTCGTTAATCTCGCGCAGCTTGTTAAACGATAGCTTGGCGTTGTCGAGTGACGTGCCGTCTTTTTTATCGCCAATGGTCGTCGGGTTTTTATCGCTCTGCCTATAGATGATGTTTGCAGCGTCGTTGGCACCGATGAACTGGTAGAAGCCGATGACGCTCTGCGCCTCCGCTGTCGTTGCCTTATCGGTTGCTGCCTTGCACGTATCGTATGCTTTCTGTGCATCGACAACGGCTTGATCGGCGGCCGCCTGGTTTGCCTTGGCAGTTTCGAGCGCCTTGTCTGCCTGCTCCTTCTCGGCTTTTGCCTGGTCGACTTGTTTCTGAGCGGCCTTTGCCTTCTCCAGTTCGGCAGCATGTGCCTGCTTTGCCGAGGTCAACTCCGATTGCGCCGCATCGGCTTTCGTCTGGGCTGCCGTTACGTCTTTTTCGGCTGCTGCGACTGTCTGCTTCTTGGCTTCGAGCTCGCTTTCGGCGCCGGTGAGGGCGTCCTGCTTGGATTCAACGTCGCTATTTGCCTGAGAAAGGCCTGCTTCGGCAGTCGCCTGCTGCTGTTTCGCCTGGTTGAGTGCGCTTTGGGCAGCATCGACCTTTGCCTGGGCGGCGTCATACTCCGGGCCCTCGGCGCCTGCCTTTGCGGCCGCCAAATCGGCTTGTGCGCTGTCATACGCTGTCTGTGCCGCGACTACCTTACCATCCGCGGCGTTCTTTTCCTGCTGAGCGGAAGCCAGCGTGCCTGCCGCTTCGTCGTAAGCGCTCTGCGCGGCGCTCTGAGCCTGCTGGGCATCGGCGAGCGCGGAATCGGCAGTGGCCTTCGCAGCCTTTGCTTGGTTCAGAGCGGCCTGCGCATCTGCGGCAGCCTGCTCGGCGACCTTGATTTCCTCCGGCGTTGCGTTGGCGGCTGCCTTCTGGGCTGCCTCGAGCTTGGCCTGCGCATCAGCTGCCGCTTGCTTTGCGGCATCAAGGACCTTCGACTTGTCCTCGGCGTCGGTCTTGGCTGTATCGAGCTTTCCCTGGGCATCCTTCAGCGTGGCACTGGCGCTGTCGGCCGCCTTGACGCTTTCATCGAGCTGGCGAGCATATTCGGCACGCGCGGCGGCCTCTGCCTGCGAATTATCGGAGACGGAGGCGTCATAGGTGCTTTGTGCGTTGTCGCGGGCCGCCTGCTTTTCGGTATAGGGAGCAGCCACCGTATCGTAGTCGGATTTGGCGTCTGCCTCGGCAGCCTTTGCGGCGTCGATAGCAGCCTGCAAGTCGGCAATCTTCTGGGCGTCTGCCTTTACTGCGGAGCCTGCCGCCTCGCCGGCGTGGACAGCAAGCGGGGACATGATCGCGTCCTGTGCCGTGGTATCACTCACATCGTTGGCAAATGCCGAGAACGGCGCGAGCAGCGACGAGCCGGTCATAGCGATGGTGGTTGCCGCGGTGACGGCGAGTCGTGTTGCCTTGTGGCCCGAGAATGTGGGGCGAGGCTCGCCGCCGCTTGAGACTTCCAAGTGTTTAGGTGCGTACTTTGCCATTTCTTCTCCCAATCGTTGAAGGGGTACCTATGACAATTCGTACGTTACGACCGCCGAAAGGGTTTCTGTTGCGCAACATTGGCAAGGAAATATCGACACACTTGAGTCATATATTATGAGGCGAAGTTCTCGGCAAGCTAATGTCTCGATCCGTAACATCTAGCACCAAATATGACCTCTAACTGTTACAGATTGAGACAGACTGCCCGGGGTCAACTCAAATGTCTCGTTCTGTAACATCTAGAGAGGTTTTTAACCCCTTACTGTTACAGATTGAGATGTTGTCTCGCGGGGCTGGGGTTTTGTCTCGTTCTGTAACATCTAGACCTGTATCTGCCGAGCTAGTGTTACAGATCAAGACAATTGCCGGGGTGGGGTCCCGCCACGGCAAGACGCCCGCTGCTTAGATGCAGAATCCAGGAATCACGCAGGTTCGCTTGTTTGGCTTTTCCGCAGGCGTTGCGTACGTAAAGACGTCGCCGTCGCGTCCCACGCGGTTCATATAGAGTATGCCTTCGCTCTCCGATGTGTCGGGACTCGCCGTTCGTTCCCACCAACAG
>CABRIC010000035.1 GCA_902470905.1 uncultured Collinsella sp.
CCAGGCCCGATTTTGCCTCTTGACAATGTCCTGCTCATATTAAAAGGAACGTCCCTAACTGCCGGCTAGAGGGCACCGAAGAGAATGGCGTAGGTAGTGGATTCGCCGAGCTTGAGCTCGTCGCCGGGATTGAGCTGGGCGGAACGGCCGGGCTCGACCTGAATGCAGACGCGCGTGGCCCCGTTTACCACCACGGTTCCGTTGGTGGACGACAAGTCCTCGACGTGCCAGATATTTTGAGCATCGCACCAGATATGGACATGGCGGGCCGAGACATCGTCGCCGACGTCGGTAATATCGCCCTCACCAGTGGCCAGCGCGCCAATCTCAACACCCTGCTCACTCGGCTGAATCCAGCGCGGGGCGCTCACGACAAAACTGTTTTGTACGCGCAGCAAGCCCAAGGGGTGCGCCGGGGCGGGTTCGCGTTCGCCCGCGGCCATCGACATGCCAAGCGAACGCGGCGTGGAGGTGCCTCCGCCACAGGTCGCGTGTGCGTAGTCGATGGCATAGTTCACCGAGGACCGCACATCCGCCGAACAACCGACGGCGACAAACAGCACCAGCACGGCCTCGGCGCGCTCGGCGGGCATGAGTTCCGCCGCCTGGGACAGGCGATCGAGCGCGTTGCGATAGAGATTCGTGTCCTGGTGGCACTCTTCGAGCGCGCGTACCATCGGTTCACCTGCAGGACCGCACACCATATTGATCACAGCCGTGGAGTCCATGGGATTGCGCTGGCGCAGGGCCAGTTGCGACATAATACGCGCAGCCGAGGTACCGTATTCGGCAAAGTAGCGCTGCTGAAGCGTGCCGACCGGCGCGCGAACGATAAAGCGGGAAACCCAAGAGCGATCGGCGGCTCGGCTCTGCGGGCTGCGGCCGTCGGCGAGCGGACGGGACGAAAGCACCAAGCCGCACAGCTCGATATGGCTCAGATGCGCCGCGCGCTTAAAGATGTCAAACATGGCCCCGCATGGGGTGAGCTCAACTTGAGATGCCATGACCTAGGCCTCCTTGGTCGTAGAAATAGAATCGGACGATACTTCGACAGGTCCGCCAAAAGTACGGGCAGCTGCGGCTCCACCGGCAAGCGGAGTCGCCATCTGGGCTTTTGTGCGTCGCGGTGCCGAAACGGGAAGTTCAAAGGCAAAGCCCATCGCAAGCAAAAACCACGTAAGCGTATAGGTTGCAACCAGAGCGGCAACAAGGCCGCCCATCACGGCGCGTTGGGAAAATACGCTACATGCAGCCACAACCAGCACCGGAACCTCGCAGGCAGAAAGCGCAAGCACACCCTGCAGGAAGCCCGAGCGCCGATTGCGCGCAAGTGCCCCCGCGGTAACGCCGGCTATGCCTGGCAGCGCCAACGCCAGTGCGGCAATAATACCCGGTAGCGACCCAGACCACACGAGCGATCCCAAAGTCGCCGTCACGCGGGCGCCCGACGCCAGCAGCGCGGCCGAGACCACGACCACAGCCCAAACCACGCTGCAAACGACCGCCGCACCGATCATCGCCGCGCGACGAACCGCGCGGCCAGACGCATCCATGGGGCACGGCGTGAGCGGCTCGCCGCGGAGCGAACGACCGACATTTTGCGCATAGTGGTCACAAAACGCCGAGAGCGCCGCCTCGACCGCCGCCGGCTCGGGACGATCTTTTTGGTGGCTGGACAGACAGGCCATCACCACGTCGAACAGCTGGGCATCGACAAACGCCAGCGCATCGCGTAGCTCCTCGGAATCCGGCTCAAGCCCCAGCTGCTGGGCCTGCTCGGCCGCGGCGAGCGCCACATCGGGCTCACGACGAAGCAGCTGAGTCAAATCGCAACCGGGCGCATGGGCACCAATGGGATAGTCGGGCCGCGTGTCCATCTTGAGACGGTAGGGGCTGGCGATGTCACGCGTCTTTTTGCGCGAACCCGAGGTGCCCGAAGTGCTCGGCGCGGCTTCGTATGGCGCGACGCCGGCAATGAGCTCGTAAACCGTGCTTGCCGCGGCATAGACGTCAATCGCCGGCGACATACGCAAAGCGCGCAGGTCGGGAATATCGTCGGTGAGCATCTCGGGCGGAGCGTAGGCCACCGTCGCGCGACGCAGCGTGGCATAGCGCTCCGTAAACGACGCCTTGCCGCCGGTACCGGCCACGGCCGACGCAGGCTCAAGCGCCAGCGACGAGCCAAAGTCGATCAGGCACAGGTCAAAGGTGCCCTCGGCAAGCTGCCGGTCAAGCGGCAGACGCGCCGTGCGCACCATAATATTAGCGGGCGAGATATCGCGATGGACAAAGCCCTCACCCACCAGGCTCATACGGCAGAGCAGATCGAACAGGTCGCGACCCAGACGCGCCGCCACAAGCGGCGACAGGCGTCCGGCATCGTCCACGGCGAGTCGCGAACGCAAGCGGGCAAGCGTCTCGCCCTCGACCCATTCCATGACAATTGCGGGCACACCGTCGACCTCGCCCCAGCCATAGAGGCGGGGAAAGCCCTTAAGGCCCGAAAGGGCACGATGGTATTCATATTCCTCGCGAAACGCCGCCTTGAACTTGGTGACCAGCGCCTCGTGGGCGACATCGTCATCAAATTCGTCGCGCGCTGGCAAGATGAGCTGTTTGAGTGCCACGGCCTCGCCTTGGGCGTTGACGGCACGCGTCACGCGGCCGATACCGCCACGGCGCATGGTGGCATCGTCGGCAAACAGCATCGTAAAACGACGCAGATAGGCAGGCAGTTCGTCCTGACCGAGCGCAATGGCCGGCTCAAACCCGTCGACACGCGCCAGGCGCAGGCCGACCATGGAATCGCGACCGAGCGATTGTGGTGTGGTGGATGCAAGATCGGTCATCATAGGGCAAGCGCCGCCACGTTATTGTTGAAGTTACCGAGCGCGACGTCATCATCGCCGTAATGGCCGACCCATTGACATAGGTTGGTGTAACAGCCCCACAGATTGGCATACTGCTGATACCACTTTGACCGGGGCGAGAATGTCTGACGACCGAACTCGGCTCGAATGACAAACATCTCCCCGACCAGGCTGTCGCACGGTCTGGGATCTCCCGTAGAGTTATAGGTCGAGACCACGTCATTGGCACGAGAAACATAGCCGTCGAGCATGTTGTACTTGGTCACAAGCCAACTGTGAATGCTCTCTTCCTCAGCAGCGGAAAGGCCACCGGAGTTTGCATCGTTGTCAGTGTTGCCGCCCGTCGAGCCGCCGTTTCCAGACCCTCCGGTGGAGGAACCCGACCCAGAGCCGCCGCCCGAACTCGATGAATCCGAGCCGGAGCCAGAAGTATCCGAGCTACCGGGCTTTCCGGACTGCTGGGCGTCCTGTTCCTTCTGCTGCTCGACCTTATTCACCGTTGCCGCCACGCTATTGCTGGACAACCGATCGATGATCTTGGTGTTGGTGAGCACGATGGTTTTGCCATTGGCAAGCGTGACTTCGTTGTCCGGGGCCTTGGCGCCGTCCGCATCGTCGGTGCCAAACACAATATGCGCGACCACACTTGCCCAAGCATATCCAGTCGTGGTACCCAGATCACTTTTGACCTCATGCCCCACACGCGGTTCGCGTGCGGCATGCGCCTGCATCATGGACGGCACGGTCATGCCATAGGCAGAAACACCAGCTATGACCAGCACCAGCGAGCACGACAGCAGCACGTACGCCCGCGGCGCCAAGCCCAGTCGGCGTCGCATGCGCACCGCGGCGCCGCGCTTTGTCTGAGTGCCACCGGGCCGCATGCGTTCTCCTCCAAGAAAAACACGCCGCTCAGAAGCGGCGCATTCATTCAAATCCATATTTGAGTGTATCAGCGAACCTAAAAGGTTGCGCAACGAATGGGCAAATTAAGGATGCGAGCGGAAGCATCCATGCGATAAGCGGATACGAAGCATCTTTGTTGCACAACAAACTCACAGTCGCACGGGGAAATTCTGACTACCCCGTGCATCGCGAGGAAAACATACGGCAGGAGCAGGCTCGCCACCTAAATCGCGCGACGGGCCTCAATGGCGCGGCCAAGCGTAAGCTCGTCGGCATACTCCAAGTCGCCGCCCACGGGAAGGCCGCTTGCCAGACGCGACACCTCGACGCCCAACGGCTTGATGGTACGGGCCAGATAGCTCGCCGTGGTCTCGCCCTCGATGTTGGGGTTGGTGGCGATGATGACCTCATGGATATCCTCGTGGCCCAGACGCGCCAGCAGCTCGCGGATGTGCAGCTGCTCAGGGCCAATCTTGTCCATGGGGCTGATCACGCCGCCCAGCACATGGTACAGGCCGTGGTAGCTGCCCGTGCGCTCGATCGCCTGGACGTCGCGCGGCTCGCCCACCACGCAAATGCGAGTGGTATCGCGCATCGAGTCCTGGCAGATGGAGCACTCGTCGGCCGTGGCGTAGTTAAAGCAACGGCTGCAAAAGTGGACCTCCTGCTTGACCTCCAGGATGGCCTCGGCCAGGCGGCGGGCCTCCTCGGCATCGGCCTCCAACAGGTAATAGGCGATGCGCTGGGCCGACTTGGGACCAATGCCCGGCAGACGGCCCAGCTCATCGAGCAGTTTTTGCAGGCTGTGATTCGCACTCATATATATGCGTGTCTTAGAACGGCATGCCCGGGATGTTGAGGCCGCCGGTGATGGCGCCCATCTGCTTGTTGGCGAGCTCGTTGACGCCGCGGACGGCCTCGTTGACGGCAGCCATGATCATGTCCTGCAGCATATCGACGTCCTCGGGATCGAGGGCATCGGGGTCGATGGTGAGGTTGACGAGCTCCATCTCGCCGTTAACGGTCACCTTGACCATGCCGCCGCCGGCAGAGGCGTCGACGGTCTGGGACTTGAGGTTCTCCTGCGCGGCGGCAAGCTGCTCCTGCATCTTGCGAGCCTGCTTCATCATCTGCTGCATGTTCATACCGGCCATGATGGCTCCTTTACGTGCGGCCGCACGCCGAGCTGCAAGGGCAGCCGGAGCACGGCGGGACTTTCAAACTCAAAAATCGTACCACGGCGCGAGGCCAGCGAGCGGGGCGGACGTGTTACCTCAGTCGATATACATGTCCTGGAGTGCAAGCCGCACCCAAAGATTATGCATAGTTGAATAATTCGCATCTGCATAATATTGAAAGCTAAATCTTGTAGAGCCGGAATCCGACATTTAATGCGTACCACTAAATGGCTAAATGCCGAGCCACTACTCGAGGCGGCGCACATGGCGGCAGGGTATAATTTGATTGCCATAGACAGCAATTTGGAGGTGCCCCATGAATGCCCCCGACGCGCTCCAAAACATCCGCTCAAAACACCCCGTCGCATATGTGGTTCTCTATCTCTTTGTCGGCTGGGCATTGCTGGTTGTCATCACCCATACTATAGCCTTTGGAGCAGAACTGCTGATAGCCAACTCGGACCAGCCCACCGTCAAATGGGAAGCGACCGATGAGTGCACCGATGGAACCCGAACCATTTACTACAACAGCCCGTCCCTCTACCAAGAGTTCAAGGTCAAGATAAAGGACTTCAAGATTGTCGATGCCGAGCTAGGCGTTTATTTGGCAATCGGAGCAACCATTAACGCCGAGCAAGTCGAGTACACGGACAGCCATGCGACGTATCGTATCGACCTCAGCATCCTAGGCCGACCGTCACGCACCTGTCTGCTCAAATGCGACATACGCGGCACCACACTACACATGTCCGAAATACAGATGCGCCCGGACAAGGGGTCCTCTTCTTGAGCAGTATACCCGCCTGCGCAGCTACTCCACCGGCTTGAAGATGGTGGCCTGGCCAAAGACGCTGCGGATGAGGGCCTTGGCCTCGTCCTCGGTCTGCGGGATGCTCGGGGCTGCGCCCTGATGGCCGAAGGGGCTGCCAGCACCGGGATTGGATTCCCAGGGAGCGGCGGGGACGTCGTCGTTTGCAGAGGCTGCGGGTGCCACAGCAGCGGCCTTGGTCGCGGACGCCGCACCCGGCACGTCGAACGGGGGCAGATCGTCCCCGCCGGCATCGGCAGCAAAACCACCGACCATAGCATCGTCGTAGGGCACCTGCTCGGATTCCCATGGCGCAGCCTGCGCAGGCGGCTGAGCCATGGGGACGGACGCGCGCTCGGGCGCTCGGGGCGCGGGCTCGGTCGGGAGCTTGCCCGTGGCAGGAGCACCGGCAGGGTTGTCGGAGCGCAGCCAAGGGGCCTTGGCCAGGTCGGATGACTTGGGCGCAGGCGCGGCAGCGGACTTGGGCGCGGGGATCGGAGCAGCCGGTTTGGGCGCAGCGGGTTCAGGCGCCGACGGGGTCGGTGCCGCTACCGGCGCCGCTTTTGGCTGCGTCGCGCTGGCGCTCGAGGATGCAGGGGGCACCGAGGACACGGGTTGCGGGTCCGCAGATACCGCAGCCCGTGCAGATGGAGAATGCTCCTCATGTTGAGGAGCCGGCGTGCCACCCCCATCCAGGACATAGTCGACGGTACGACGACCGAAGACCGCGCAGACCGTCGGCAGGACCACCGACTGCGTATCGGCGCGACCGAGCATCTTGATGGCAAAAGTCGAACCCGCGGGGAACGAGACCGTGAGCTTGGAGCCGTCGTCGGCCGTGGCGCGGGCGTTGAGCAAAAGCCCTGCGTAGGAAGCCTGACGCGCCTTGACACGCTCGACAACCTCGGCCCATTTGCGCTGCAGCTCTCCGGCATCCTCGACCGCGGGCGTCTCGGCAGCACCGGCGGCGGCAACCTGAGCGGCATTGTTGGACTGGGGCTTAGGTGCCGGAGTGGTGGCAGGCGCGGGGGCCGCAACGGGCTGAGGCGCGGGGGCCGGCGCAGGCTGAGGTGCAGGCGCTGCAGGCTTGGAAGCTGACACGGACGCAGGACGGGGCGCAGGCTGGGCAGCCGGAACAGCAGCGCCGCGGTCCCAAGGCATGCCGCCCTGATGCGCGGACGTAGCAGCGGGGGCGGCGGTCGCCGCAGGAGTAGCAGCTCGGGCACCCGAGATCAGCGTCGGCTGCTGGGCAGCAGCGGGTACGGATGCTGCAGGCGCGGCGGCCTGAGCAGCCGCCACGCTCGCCGGCACGGCGGCATTGGCAACCATGGCCTCCAGGCGTGCCACGCGCTCGGCCAATGCCTCAATCGTTAAATCAGCCTCGGGACGCGCCAGACGCGTGCAGGCAATCTCGAGCACCAGGCGCACGTCGCTCGCGCCCCTCATCTCCAGTGCGGCATCGTCGAGCACTGTCAGCACACGAGCCAGGCGGTCGGCAGGATGCTCGCCAAAGGCAGCGGCCTCGGCAGCAAGCGCCTCGGCCTGCTCGGAGCCGCCCTCAAACAACTCGGCACGGGCACCGGCAACGCAGGCAACATACACGTCGCGCACGTGCGCCACCAGGTCGCGCGTCAGTTCCAGCAGATCGTTACCTTCCTCGACCTGCGCGCGAATAAGCCCATACAGCTCGGCAACATCGCGATCGGCAATGGCGCGGGAAAACTCGCCCAGAATCTGGTCCGAAACCTCGCCTAAAAGCGAGCGGGCGTCGTCCGCATGCACAGAACCGTTGCCAAAGACGCTCAGCTGCTCCAGCGTGGACAACGCGTCGCGCATGCCGCCCTTTGCATGGCGCGCCACGATAGCCAGCGCCTCGTCGTCGTAATCGAAGCCCTCCTGCTCGCACACGTATGCCAAGCGATGCTCGATATCCTCGTTGCCGATGCGATGGAAATCGAAGCGCTGGCAGCGTGAGAGGATGGTCTCCAGAATCTTTTGCGGGTCGGTGGTGCACAGCACAAAGATCACGTGTGCCGGCGGCTCTTCAAGCGTCTTGAGCAGCGCGTTGAACGCCGCCGTCGTGAGCATGTGGACCTCGTCGATGATATAGATCTTGTACTTGCCGCGCACCGGGGCAAAGTTGACGGAGTTGATGATCTCCTCGCGCACATTGTCCACGCCCGTGCGGCTTGCGGCATCGAGCTCGTAGACATCCGGGTGGCTGCCCTCGGCAATGAGCTCGCACTCCTCGCAAGTACCGTCGGGCATGCAGCCACTTGCACCCTCGGCGCGCGCTGCCTCAGCATTACGGCACAGCAGCGCCTTGGCCAGAATGCGCGCCATGGTGGTCTTGCCCGTGCCGCGCGGTCCGCAGAACAGGTAGGCGTGGGACAGGCGCCCCTCGGTGATGGCGTGCTCGAGCGTCGAGACGATATGCTGCTGGCCCACCACGGAGTCGAAGGTGAGCGGGCGATACTTTCGGTACAACGATTCCATGGGTGCTCCCCCGGGTATACTGAGTCTTGTTGCCGCGGCGGCCATGTGGTCGCACGGCATACTGTATTCATAATAACCCGTACGGCGTGCCCGCCGCGATAGGAGTCCAAAGAGCATGGCAGACGCAGAGAGCAACCTCGTTCCCTCCGAAGCAGCCGACCAGGTCGAGGTCGCGCTCGAGGAGCAGGCCGCAGCCGACGACGGCATCCTGTACCTCAACGAGTACCAGTATGAAAACGACCTGGTCACCGACTTCGCCCGTCTGGTCGCCTCGCCCAGGCGTCGCGGCTCGCTGTATGTCGCCGCGGCAATTGCCGCGCTCATCGGCATCGGCATGTTGGTGGCCGGCGGCAGCTGGATCAAGTTCGGCGTCGTGCTGATCGTGTTCGGCGCCTTTTTGGCCTGGTGGAGCAAAAACCTGCACCACACGCTCGCCCGCGACTTTATCGACGCCGTTGAGGCCGACGAGTCAATGGGTGGCCGCTATCGCCGCGTCGCCGCCAACGAGGACGGCCTGATGGTTTGGGGCAAGAGCGGTAAGTCACAGTTCTTCCCGTTTGACAAGCTCGACCACGTACTCGACGGCGAGCGCATCTTTGTGGCCATGTTCGCCGACCAGGGCGTGACGATCCCCAAGGACACCTTCGTCCGTGGCGATGCCGAGCAGTTCGGCCCCTTCCTCAAGGCCCGCATCAACAAAAAACTCCGCATCGAGACCAAGCGCAAGAAGATGAAGGCAGAAAAGGCCGCTGCCGAAGCCAAACAGGGCGACAAGCCCCAGGAGACCAAGCGCAAGCAGAAAAAGAACAAGAAGAAGCGCTAAGGCCAAGCCAGACAGGCAGCCTCGCATCCCGTTATCCTCGCCATCTGCCCGAGCGTGCTACACTAGCAGCATCTATGCCACCGCGAACGGCTCGGCTCCGCGCCCGCCGCTCGCAAACGAACTTTAAACGCACGAGGGTTGGCCATGCCGCTTTTCTCGCAACATACCGCCCGGTTCTCGCCGGACGTTCCCTTGGAGGGCACCAGCTCTCGCGAGCTGCTCAAGCGGTACCAGCCGCTCGAGACACTTGCGACTGGCGGTTTTGGCTCCATCGAGATCTGCCGCGACACGCACCTGCGCCGCCGCGTCGCCATTAAGCGCATCCCCCTTATCAACGGTGCCGGCATGCCCGCCAGCGACATCATGGATGTCCTGCGCGAGGCGCACACCGCCGCCATGCTTCAACATCCCAATATCGTGCAGGTCATCGACTTTACGCACGACACAGCCTATGCCTACCTGGTTATGGAATATGTCGATGGCATGTCGCTGGCCGAGTTTTTGCACCGCGTGGACGGCCACTCACTTACCTTTGACGAGGCCGCGGCCATTGCCGATGCCCTGGGCCAGGCGCTCACCTTCGCCCATAGTAATGGCGTACTCCACCTGGACATAAAGCCCGCCAACGTGCTCATCGACCACTCGGGCAATGTAAAGCTCACCGACTTTGGCATGGCGCGACTGTCGTCCGCCGGTGGCTTTGGCGGCTCGCGCGGCGGCACCATCGGCTACATGCCGCCCGAGCAGCTCGACATCGAAACTGGCACGGTTGACGAGCGCGCTGATGTCTTTGCCCTTGCCTGCGTTATCTATGAGGGCTTGTGCGGCAGCACACCCTTTATGGCGGCCACGCCCGCCGACTCGCTCGACCGCATCATCGGCGGCGCCACCTATCCCAGCGAGCTGATACCACACTTTCCCCCGGGAGCCGAGGCTGCGCTCATGAGCGCGCTCTCCCCCATGCCGCAGGACCGCCCCAACAGCATCGAGGCATTTTGCGACCAGCTCCTTGCCGGTCTGGGCAGCGTGCGCGAAGGCCGTCGCAGCCTGGAGCAAATGGTTGGCGAGCTTTCGGATGACGAGCAGGAGCTCGACGATATCGAGCCGTCGCACTACGAGGACGACGCCATCGAGGTCGACCCCGCACTCGGCTGGGCGGGCACGCGCTGGAGCCACGCGCGCAACTACACCATGCGCGCCATCTCGGCGCTCTCATGCGGAGCCTTTAGCTTTTTGCTTATGCAGACAGCGGGCGTCGCGGCGCTTCCCGGGCTGGTCGTGGCGGCCATCGCTATTGGCGCGGCGGCAGGCTTGGCCCCGCAGATCGGCTCGGCCATCTCGGCCGTGGGCTTTTTGGTGCTCATGGCCAACGCCACCATGCAGACGCAGGGCATCCTGTCGATGCTGCCGGTCGCGGTCATTTTTGCCGCCGCCATGTCCGGTTGGTGGATTGCCTGGGGACGCACCGAGGCAGCTGCGAGCGCGGCGCTCACCTGCGCGCTTGCGCTGGGTTGCCTAACCGGCGACGCCCTCCTTGCCGCCGGAGCCGCCGGGGGCTTCGCGGCGTTTTGGCTCGCTCCGGCAAGTGCCGCGACGGCTACGGGCATGGGCGCACTCTTTGCCCGCCTTGCCGCAGCAGCCCTCTCTGCGGGAGGCGTACTGGGGCTTAGCAATGTCGCCGTAGCGCTGGGAGACGCGCTCCTTCTCGCTGCAATCGTGCTGGTTTCAGCAACGGCCGCGGCAACATCGCTGCTGCTCAACGCTCATGCCAAGCGCGCCGAGCAGGGGTCGAACCTTGCCGCCATCGTCGCAATTGCCGTCGCCGGCATTGGCTCGGCCGTATCGTTTTGTCTTGCACACCATATGGAAATTGCCAGCCTTGCGAGCCCGGTCGTCGCCAAGGCGGCGGTTGCGGGAATCCTATCCTCTATAATCGTTGGGATATGCCTTTATTTGCTCGGATACCAAAGAACCTATACGGAGAGTGATCTTTCGTGAACTTCCTGAACATCTTCGAGGACCACGTGGCCGGCATCTTCGGTGCCACCCGTGCCCCGTTCTCCTTTAAGAAGCTTGCCAAGCAGGCCGCTCGCGACATGGAGGATCAGACTCTGGTGATCAACGGCGTCAACACCGCGCCGGCACTCTATACCATCCTGATTGCCGCCGACGATGACCCCATGCTCGCCCCGTTCTACCCCGAGCTTTCGCGCGAGGTCCGCGAGTTTGTGAAAGCGCAGGCCGAAAAGCGCCGCTACGTCTTTGTCGGCGAGCCCCTCGTTCGCTTTATGATCGACCCGCAGCTGCGCGGCGGCAAGTTCTCGGTCTTTGCCGAGAACGTCGATGCCCCCACGCTCGGTCGCCTGTACGAGGAAGAGCGCGCCTACCAAAACGGCCTAGGCCAGAACAGCTCGGCCACAAGCCGTGCCGCCAGTGCCCCGCGCGCCGGCCAGCAGCAGTTTGCCGCCCCGCAGCAGCACCCCGCTGCCATGCCGCAGCAGCAGCCGGCACCCCGCACCGCCGCTCCCGACCCGCTCGCCGTGGCCGATCCCTTTGCGCCCAACGCCCCCGACCCCGCCGCCGCGCCCATCCCCGTGCCGCAGACCGTCTCTCGTGACGCCCTCGCCGGTATGGGCGGAGCCGCCGCGACCGGTGCCGCCGTGGGCCTTGGCGCCGCGGCCGGTATTGCCTCCAACATGGCGAGCACCCGCGCCCCGCAGCGCCCGCTCGCCCAGCTCGTCGATGTCGTGAGCGGCGAGAGCCACAGCATCACTTCCGCGCAGGTGACCATCGGTCGCGAGCGTTCGGTTTCGGACATCGCCCTGCGCGACCCCAACGTGTCGCGCCGCCACGCCCAGCTCACCTTTACCGGTTCGGACTGGTCGATCGAGGACCTCAATTCCACCAACGGCACGCTCGTCAACAACCGCCGCATCACGCGCTGCCCGCTGCGCAACGGCGATCTGCTGACGTTTGGCCTGAGCACCTTTGAATTTAGGGGATAGTCGCTTATGAACATCGATATCGTCCTTTTTGCAGGCCGCATCGTCCTGGTCGCCCTGCTCTACATCTTCCTGTTCGCCGTCATGAAAACCGGCGTGGGACTCGTACGCGGCCAGCGCCGCGACTCCGCTATCTGGACGATCGATGTGGACAAGGGTCCGCGCGGCATCCGTGGCATCCATGTAGACATGCTCGGCCCCGTCATCGTGGGCCGCTCGCCGTCCTCGGACATCTGCATCAACGAACCGTTTGTCTCGGCCTCGCACGCACGCTTTTCGCTGCAGGGCCCGGCACTCATCATCGAAGACCTCAACTCGCTGAACGGCACGCTCGTTAACGGCCGTCAGCTGGTGGAGCCCGCAACGCTGCGCGAGGGTGACGAGGTCCAGATTGGCGACGTGGTCATGAAGGTGAACCGTCGATGATCGACGAGGAGAACAAGTCCGCAACCATGCCCGAGACGCCAACTGCCCCCGCAGTTGCGCCGGCTCATGCCGCTCCGACGCGCCCTGCGACCGTGGAGCCCGAGGACACGGTGTTCTCCCTGCCTCTTTCGCATGTAACTCAAGAATATCCGGCACTCGTCGATGACGAGGACGCCGACACCGAGCAGCTCGACGCCCCCATCGGGGCGCACGCTGCCGAGCCGTCCGCGGAACCGGAGGCAACGCCCGCACCGGCTCACTTTGCCGAGCCCGTCGCCGAGGCGATTAACGAGAGCGCTGCCGTGTTTGCAGCCCCCGAGCCTGCCGCGCCGGTATTCCCCGTCGCCCCGGCAAGCGAGGCGGCATCCGCGCCCGCAACGCCTGCCGAAGTCGAGCAGCCCGTTGCCGCGCCCGCCGCAGCTCCCGAGCCCTCCGCTCAACCTCAGAGCGCGCCCGTGCCGTCGCACTTTGCGACGCCCGAGCCGACGGCTGTCGAGCCGCAGCAGGACGGCGATCCCGCCGACCGCGTAACCGAAGATCTCAACCTTCCGGACGTCTCCGACGCCGAGTCGGGAGACGATGCCGACACCGTCTCCCCCGGCGACACCGCCGAGATCGATGTCGCGGCCGTGGAGGCAAAGCTCAAAGATCCCGGCTCGACCATGAGCTTCGAGCCGCTGACCGACGAGCGCATCGAGACCGACTCGACCTACGACGCCGGCACCACCACGCAGCTTATGTGGGGCGCCCGCTCCGACGTCGGGTGCGTACGCCCACACAATGAGGACTCCTATCTGGTGCAGTCGCCGCTCTTTTGCGTGTGCGACGGCATGGGAGGACACGCCGCCGGCGAGGTGGCATCCTCCATCGCCGTCGAGACCATCGCCAAGACGGCGCCGCAGTCCGCCGACGCCGCGCGCCTGGCCGCAGCCGTTGAGGCCGCCAACGCCGCCGTGATCGAGGCCGCCCTCAACGGCCTTGGCAAACCCGGCATGGGATGCACGGCCACCTGCGCCTACATCGAAAACGACACGCTCGCCATCGCCCACGTGGGCGACTCGCGCGCCTACCTGCTCCACGAGGGTACGCTCATCCGCGTGACCCGCGACCACTCCTACGTGGAGGAGCTCGTGGATGCCGGCGAGATTACGGCCGACGAGGCCCGCGTCCACCCCAACCGCTCGGTCATCACCCGCGCGCTGGGCTCGGATCCCGCCATGTATGCCGACCACTTTACCCTGCACATCGAGGAAGGCGACCGCCTGATTCTGTGCTCCGACGGTCTTTCGAGCATGATTCCCGATAGCGATATCGAGAACATTGCTACGCAGTCCTCGAGCGCACAGATCTGTGTCGACAACTTGGTGGACGCGGCGCTCGCCGCCGGCGGCCACGACAATGTGACCGTGGTGGTCGTCGACCTGGTCGACGACGGCGTCATGCGCGAGGCAAAACGCGTCCGACGCCGAAATGTCACCATCGCCACCGTCTTGGCCCTTGTCTTTGTGCTGGTAGCAGGCATCTGGGCATACACGGGCGTCACCGGCTCCTATTACTTGGGAACCTACCACGGCAATGTCGCCGTCTGGCGCGGCCTGCCCGGCAAGACGCTCGGGGTCGAGCTCCACTGGCTCGAGAGCGAAACCAGCATCAAGCTGTCCGACCTGCCCGAAGACACGCAAAACCGCCTGAAGGCAGGCATTCCGCAAACGAGTGTCGACGATGCGCAGGACACCATTTCCAAGTACCGCCATCAGATTGACGAGGAGCAGACCCGTCAGGTGATTGACGCGCAAACGATTCGCAACAACACCGATCAGGAATCCACCTCCGAGTCAGATTCCGAGAAAACCGCCGAACAGTCAGCCGAGGCCGAAGCCTCTGATAAGAATTAGAAAGGGAGTGCCGCTTATGAGTCGCCGCAACACCGAACTGCTCTTGCTCATCGCCTCGGCGTTCCCCGTCATCCTGCTCTATGCGATGTACGTGCTCACCGCGGGTGCCACGATTTCCTTTGAGACGCTCGCCGTGCCGATCGGCCTGTTCGCCGCCTTCGCCGCGGCGCATATCGCCGTGCGCATCCTGGCGCCCGGCGCCGACCCCGCCATCCTGCCCATCGTCTTTGTGCTCTCGGGCATCGGCATCACATTCGTAACGCGCCTGGCCCCCGACCTCGCCATCTCGCAGCTCATCATCTTGTTTGTCTCGGTGGCGCTCATGGTGGGAACGCTCGCACTGGTCAAGAACCTCGACGTGGTCATGCGCTACAAGTACACCTTTGGCATTATCGGCATCATCCTGCTGATGCTGCCGATCTTTATCGGCACCACGATCTCGGGCTCCAAGCTGTGGATTCGCATCGCGGGCTTCACCATCCAGCCCGGCGAGTTCGCCAAGGTCTTCATCGTCCTGTTCCTGGCAGGCTATCTGGCCGAGAACCGTGAGCTGCTCTCCATCTCCAACCGCAAGATCCTGGGCCTCAAGATTCCGCGCCTCCGCCTGCTGCTGCCGCTGTTTGCCGTGTGGGGCGTGTGCCTGCTCATCGTCGTCTTCGAACGCGACCTGGGCTCGGCCGTCCTGTTCTACACCATCTTTTTGCTGATGCTCTATGTTGCCACGGGACGCTTTTCGTACGTCATCATCGGCCTTGCGCTGCTGGCCGTTGGAGCCGTGGGCGCCTACAAGTTCCTGTCGCACGTGCAAGTGCGCTTTCAGGTCTGGGTCGATCCGTTTAAGGACGCCCAGGGCCAGGGCTACCAGATCGTACAGTCACTTTACTCGCTGGCTGACGGCGGCCTGGTTGGCGTCGGCATTGGCAACGGCATGGCAAACAACATCCCCGTCGTCGAGTCCGACTTTATCTTCTCGGCCATCGGCGAGGAAATGGGCCTTTTGGGCGGCGGCGCCGTGCTCATCCTGTTTATGCTTTTTGCCGTGCGTGGCCTCACCACGGCCGCCCGCGCCAAGTCCGACCTTGCCGCCTTTAGCGCGACCGGCCTTACGGCGGCCATCAGCTTCCAGGCATTCTTAATCGTTGGCGGCGTAACCCGCCTGATCCCGCTGACCGGCGTCACCCTGCCCTTTATGAGCCAGGGCGGCTCCTCGCTGCTGGCGAGCTTTATCATCGTCGCGCTGCTGCTGCGCGCCGGCGACGAGGCAACCGGACGCGAAGCCGAGCTCACCGGCACCGGCACCATGGCCGCCATCACCGATGATCAGGTCGCATCCGCCGCTGCCCCGACCGGTACGCGTTTTGCCAACGCACCTTCCTACAGCCACGGCAACCACTCTGCGGGTTCTCGCATGCGTCGTCGCCTGCTCGACACGCCAGAGTCCGGCGTGCTCGGCCGCGTTGCACTTGCCAACCGTCTGACTCGTGCCGTGTTTGCTTTCACGGCGCTGTTCGCCATCCTTATCGGCAACCTCACCTATGTCCAGGTCATCAAGGCGAAGGACTATCAGGACATGCCGACCAACAACCACACCATCGCCCGCTCCAAGTACATCCAGCGTGGCTCCATCATCACGTCCGACGGCGTGACACTAGCCGAGTCGCTGCAGCAGGAGGACGGCACCTACGCCCGCTCCTACCCCAACGGCAACATGGCCGCGCACGTGGTGGGCTACGTGAGCCAGCAATACGGCACCGCCGGCATCGAGAGCGTCATGAACGATACGCTCACCGGCTCCAAGGATTACTCCAGCTGGAACAACGCCATCGCATCGCTCGCGGGGCAGACCCAGCCGGGCAATACCGCCAAGCTCACCATCGACTCGCGCATCCAGACGGCTGCCGAGCAGGCGCTCAAGGGCTTTAAGGGCGCTGTGGTAGTCATGGATCCGCGTACCGGTGCGGTCCTCGCGTGCGCGAGCTCGCCCACCTATGACAACACCAACATCGATGCCCTGATGCAGTCGGGCGGTGGCGAGGACGGCTCCATGTACGACCGCGCCATGGACGCGCTCTACACCCCGGGCTCGACCTTTAAGGTCGTCACACTCTCCGCGGCGCTCGAAACCGGCACCGCCAGCCTTACCAGCACGTACCAGGCGCCCGGCTCCATGGATATTGGCAACGCGCCGGTCACCAACTATGCCAACGAGAGCTACGGAACCATCAGCCTGCAGCAGGCCTTCGCCGTGTCGTCCAACGTCGTCTTTGGCCAGGTGGCCAACGAGGTCGGCGCCAACTCGCTCGTCCAGTTTGCCAACGCCTTTGGCTACGGTCAAAAGCTCGGTCAGGATCTGACCACCGCGGCTTCCATCATGGCCGACCCGTCGCTTATGACCGAGTGGGAGACCGCTTGGGCAGGCGCCGGCCAGCCCGTCGGCATGGACCACACGCCTGGCCCGCAGACGACCGTCATGCAGAATTGCGTGATCGCTGCCGCTATCGCCAACAGCGGCGTGGTCATGGACCCGTTCTTTGTGTCCCAGATACTCGCCCCGGACGGAACCGTGGTTAAGACCACGCAGTCCCGCTCGCTGGGCCAGGCTGTCAGCTCTGCCACGGCCGATCAGGTCAAGCAGGCCATGCTCGCCGTCGTCCAGTCCGGTACCGGCACCGATGCCCAGATTCCGGGCGTCAAGGTTGCCGGCAAGACCGGTTCGGCCGAGACCGGCGGCACCAACGTCAACTCTATGTTTGTTGGCTTTGCACCTTACGATTCACCCACGGTTGCCATCTCGGTGGCCCTGGAGGATTACGACAAACACGACGTCAAGGCGGCCAAGATTGCCGGCATCGTCCTGACCGCGGCGCTCGCCGCACAGGGAGCGTGATGCCCGTGATCAAAGCGGATACTTGGGGCGCTCCGCGGCCGATGAGCTAGCGGCAACGCGCCACACGGCCCCAGCGGCCACACATTTGGTACTACACACATCGTTGAGCGAATAGTTATGTTAGGAGCAGGAATGGAACAGAGGGTCCTCGGGGGAAGATACCTCCTTAAGGATAAGGTGGGAACGGGCGGTATGGCGACCGTCTTCCGTGCACAGGATCAGGTCCTCGACCGAACGGTTGCCGTCAAGATCATGCTGCCGCAGTATGCCGGCGACGCCACCTTCGCCGCCCGATTTAAGCAGGAGGCCCAGGCAGCTGCCGGCCTGTCCTCCCCCTATATCGTGGGCGTCTACGACTGGGGCAAGGACGGCGACACCTATTACATCGTCATGGAGTACCTGCGCGGTACCGACCTTAAGAGCGGCATCAAGAGCCACGGCGCCCTCGATCCCAAGAAGGTCGCGCAGATCGGCTCGCAGATCAGCTCCGCGCTTTCGGTCGCACACAAGCACGAGATCATCCACCGCGACATTAAGCCGCAAAACATCATGGTGCTGCCCGACGGCAACATCAAGGTCATGGACTTTGGCATCGCCCGCGCCAAGAACAGCCACCTCACGCAGGACAACAATGTACTGGGCACTGCCCACTACGTAAGCCCCGAGCAAACGCGCGGCCAGGACCTCGGTCCCACCTCGGATATCTACTCCCTGGGCGTTGTGATGTACGAGTGCGCCACCGGCCGCGTCCCCTTTGACGGCGACGACGCCATCTCGGTTGCACTCAAGCAGGTAAACGAACTGCCGGTTCCGCCGAGCCAAGTCAACTCCGGCGTCGATGCCGATCTGGAGCGCATTATCCTAAAGTGCATGGAAAAGGATCCGGCGAACCGCTTCCAGACGGCAGATGAGCTGCGTCAGGTGCTCAACAACTACCTGTCTGGCCGCGCTGTCAACGTCTCCGAGCCCACGCGCATCATTGGCGCCGCCGGCGACCTGGGCGCCACCAAGACCCGCGAGCTGTCTGACTCCACGCGCGCCATGGTTCGTCCCGTCTCGGGCGTGAGCGGCCAGAGCAACGCCCACAGCGCCGTTTCGGGTTCCACGGGCTCCTACGAGGTCGATCAGCCCAAGTCCAACAAGAACAAGATTATCGCCGCCGTAGTCGCCGCAATCGCCGTGGTTGGCGTTGTGGTGGCCTTCGCCACCGGACTCTTTGGGGGCGAGCAGGTCACGGTACCCGATGTGCTTAACAAGGACCAGCAGACCGCTATCGAACAGATCAAAGAGGCAGGCCTTGAGGTCGGCACCGTCGACCAAAGTTACAACGACGATGTCGATGAGGGCAAGGTTGCCGAGCAGACCCCCAACGGCAACACCAAGAAGCCTAAGGGCACCAAGGTGAACCTGGTAATCTCCAAGGGCCCCAAGCCCTCCGAGAAGGTTGAGGTTCCGCAGCTCGTCGGCCTGACCAAGGACCAGGCTGAGGCCGCGCTGGCAAGTGTGGGACTCAAGGGCGACGCAACCGAGGAGGCCAACGAGGCCGAAGAAGGCCAGGTCTTTGAGCAGGGCACTAATGCCGGCAAGGAAGTCGAAAAGGGCACGACCATCTCGTACAAAGTCTCCAGCGGACCCGACACCACCTCCGTCCCCGATCTGACCGACATGACTGAGGCTCAGGCACGCAACGCCCTCGACATGGCCGGCTTTGGCGTCGACGTGAGCTACCAGGAAAACGATTCCGTCGCCGAGGGCACCGTCATTAGCTGGAACCCCAGCGGTAAGCAGAAGCCCGGCGCCACGATCACCGTCGTCATCGCCAAGAAGTCCGGCAAGGCAAACGTCCCGAGCAACCTGTACGGCAAGAGTATCTCCTCCGCCGTCACCGCGCTCAACAACGCCGGATTCTACAACATCGCATTCTGCGATCAGAACGGCAACCCCGTGAGTGGCAACGAAAACGCCACCGTGACGGGCGTCTCCCCCACTGGCAAGCAGTCCACCGACAGCACGATCACGCTGACTGTTTCGATTTCTGGCTCGGGTTCCGATACGAGTGGCGACTCCAGCACGACCAACTAGTCATCAAGACGTTGCCCACAGCGGCTGATGCCGCAAACACATTCGCTCAATGGTGCCCGTTTGCTCCCCCGGCAAACGGGCACTTTCTTTATCTGAAGCGGCGAAAACTACGGCATCTCTTTAAACCAGAAGAGCCCGGCACCGTGGTGGTACCGGGCTCGATATTCCTCTGGTGCCCCCGGGCGGATTCGAGAACTCCCCCCGCGGGGAAATTGGTGACGCGGGTGTCGACGGCCCGAATCCGGCCTTTAGGCCAGAAGAGCCCGGCACCGTGGTGGTACCGGGCTCGGCAAATCTCTGGTGCCCCCGGGCGGATTCGAACCGTCGACACCCGCTTTAGGAGAGCGGTGCTCTATCCCCTGAGCTACGGAGGCATGTTGTACTAGTGTAGCAGATTTACTGCATCGCCATACGTCGCATGACTAGACTTCGAAATTGCGGTGGAATAGTTCCTGCCTAAAGCATTAAAGCCGTATTTAGGAACTATTTCACCGCAACTTATGAGGAGCTAGTTGCCTTTGTGGAAGAGGCCTTTGATGACGGAGGGGATGCTCTTGGCGCCCTTGGCCGTCACATCGATAAAGTCGGGCGAACGCACGAGCTTATCCTCGTCAACGTACTTGCGGACCGCACGAAGCGTCTCTTTGTCGTCGCGCGTCGAAAACGTAAAGTGACCGTTGTCCTTGGTGAAGATGGCAAAACGCGTAATCTTCTTGGTGCCGCGCAAAACCTCGGCGGCAATATAGTCGACCTCGTCCCACGGGATCTGAATAAAATCCTCGGGATTGCGCTCGTTATAATACTCGAACGCCTTATTGCCCACCATCACGTTACCGTGGCTGGTAAGCCCCATCAGGCAGGTTGCCGGCGTTGCCAAATCGACCGTGCTGTTCTGAGATTGCGCCATGCGCACCTCGCCCTCCAAATAAAACAATCGGACCGCATCCAGTGTACCTACTGGGTGCGGTCCGTTTCAATGGCTCAAAAGCCCTTGCCTAGCAACTCTCGGTCTTAAGCCGAAGCGTGCTTACATGAAGCCGCAGACGCGACCGATGATGCCGACGGCGAAGAGAGCCAGGATGATGACGATCGGGCTGACCTTCTTCTTGAGGAGCTTGCAGACCAGCAGGGTCAGGCACACAGCGGCAAGGCCGGGGATGAGCTGATCGAGGTTAGCCTGAAGCGTGGTGACCTTAACCTGATCAAGGGCGGTAGCACCGATGGAGTTGTACATCGTCAGCGCTTCCTTGACGCCCTCGGAGCCGGAGGGCAGGCTAGCCCAGTCGATAAAGGCGCCAGCAGACTGCGTGACCTTGGAGACGACCGGGGTGAAGGAGATGGACACCCAGCGCTCGACCAGGGCGCCGATGATGAACATACCCAGGATGGAAGCACCCTCGGTAACCTTGCCCATCAGACCGCCGGAGAGGTCCTTGGCGATGGAGGAGCCGACCTTGTAGCCAAACTCCTGCGTGTACCACAGGAAGGCGTAACGGATGATGTTCCACGCGAAGAAGAACAGCAGCGGACCGGCGATGCTGCCGGACAGGGCCATGGAAGCGCCCAGAGCGCCCAGAATCGGGCGAAGGGTGAACCAGAAGGCAGGGTCGCCGACGCCGGCGAGCGGGCCCATCATACCGACCTTGACGCCCTGGATGGCGACGTCGTCGATCGGAGCACCGTTGGCGCGCTCCTCCTCGAGGGCGAGGGTAACGCCTGTCTCTTATACACATCTCCGAGCCCACGAGACGCTACGCTATC
>CABRIC010000036.1 GCA_902470905.1 uncultured Collinsella sp.
GTGGTAGCCCGTACCAGATTCGAACTGGTGATCTCCGCCTTGAGAGGGCGGCGTCCTAAACCGCTAGACGAACGGGCCACATGACATCTGCACTGCCGTGCTGCGAGGAAATATATTACGGGACAAAAAAAGTCAGCGCAAGAAGAAATTTCAAATTGCCGAAAAATTGTCGGCAGGTTATGGAACACGCAGGTAAACTTGGTAGCTAATTCAAGTTGAGATGGACCAAAAGAGCTTCGCGCTCGTTGGGAATATTGTCTTCGATCACGGCGTCGAGGGCGGAGTTGAGAAGCTGACCCAGTTCCGGCCCGGGCTTGACTCCGGCACGGATCAGGTCGCCGCCGTTGATGGCGAGCATCTTGAGCGTATGGGGCTCCCCTGCCTTCAGCAGCTCGTGCGCCAGCGCGCGCATCTCCTCAATCGTCTCAACGTAATAGAAGCACGATGGGGCCTTGCCAAGCGTGTCAGCACGCTTGAGGTCCATTAGCTCGTCAATCAGGCGGGCCGTGTCGACGCCCTCACCCGAAAGCGCGCGCATCATATTGAGCAGGCAGGAGCGCTCGGGGCGCAGCGGCTTGTCGTGATATTTGATGAGCAGGCACACGTCGCGCACCAGGTCGTGCGAGAGCGTCAGGCGATCCATAATGACGCGCGCTTTCTTGGCGCCGAGCTCGGGATGACCGTAGAAGTGTCCGCTGCCGGCGTGATCGACCGTAAAGCACTCGGGCTTGGACACATCGTGCAAAAACGCCGCCCACATAAGGCTCGACGAGGGCGCGACGCCGTCACACAGCGCGAGCTCCCCCGCCACCGTCAGCACGCGGGCGATATGCTCGTAGACGTTAAACGCATGATAGACACTGCGTTGATCAAACCCGCGACCCGCCGCCAACTCGGGCACGGCGGCGCAAATGAGCTCGGGATAGCGGAGCATCGCGTCTCCCCCATGACCGGTCGAAAGAATGCCCTCGAGCTCAATACCCACACGCTCACGCGCCACGGCATCGAGCAGCGGCGCACACTCGGCAAGC
The DNA here is from genome assembly GCA_902470905.1 of uncultured Collinsella sp. Lineage (GTDB taxonomy): Bacteria > Actinomycetota > Coriobacteriia > Coriobacteriales > Coriobacteriaceae > Collinsella. Next base: position 1,032 of record CABRIC010000036.1, read on the forward strand.
GCGCGCTTAGTCTCGGGCTCAATCATAAAGTCCAGGCGGCAGGCAAAGCGTACCGCACGCAGCATGCGCAGGGCGTCCTCGTTAAAGCGACGCTTGGGATCGCCGACAGCGCGAATCAGCTTGCGCTCCAAGTCACCCTGGCCGTCGTAGCGGTCGACAAGACCGCGCTCGGGATGCCAGGCCATGGCGTTGACGGTAAAGTCGCGGCGCGCCAGATCGTCCTCGAGCGAGGCAGCACGCTCCACACTCTGGGGATGGCGACCATCGGTGTAAAAGCCATCCAGACGGTAGGTGGTGACCTCGATGCGCTCGCCATCGCAAATAGCCGTGATTCCGCCAAATTTAATGCCCGACTCCACGACCGCGATGCAGGCGGCCTCGAGCGCAGCTTTGGACTCCTGCCACAGGCCGCTACAGCACATATCAACATCATGGCTGGGGCACCCCATCAGGGCGTCGCGCACCCAGCCGCCCACGTACCAAGCTTCAAGACCACCAGCCTCAAGCGCGCGAAGGACGCGCAGGGAGGCATCGGACGGTTGAGTACCGTTGAGCGAAACATTGCACATGCCTATGGCCTCCTGCACTTGTGAGCGTTAATCGATGGTTCTCAAGAAGTCTAGCAAGAAACGAGAAAGCGCGCACACGCAATTGCTTCGTCGATTCGATAAAACGAGACAGCAGACGCCACATACGTTCAGCGCGCAAAAAAACACCCGCCTTGGTAATCCAAAGCGGGTGTTCGGCAACGATGTATCGATGCGGCTAGCAGACCTGGCGAACCTCGATGTGCTTCTTATATTCGTCCACCTTGGCAAAATCGCCCAGACCGGGGCACTCGACCACGTTGGCGCCGGTAGCCATCGAAAGGCGCAGGGCGTCCTCGACGCGCTCGGGGGCATCGTGCCACACGGACAGGAAGGCGGCCAGCGAGGAATCGCCGGCGCAGACGGTCGACAGCAGCTTGACCTCAAAGGTGCGGTTGGCAAACCAGATATGCTCGCCGTTGGAGAAGTACGCGCCGGCGCCACCAAGGGTCAGCAGCACGTTCTTGGCGCCCTTGGCATGAAGCTCAGCCATTGCGCCCTTAACAGACTCATCGTCGCCACCGCTCACCTTAATGCCAAAGATGTCAAGCAGCTCGTCGTCATTGGGCTTGATCAGCAGTGGCTCCAGAGCAATGAGGTCTGCCAGCTGATGGCTCGAGATGTCGAGGACGAACTCGGCCCCCTTGGCCTTGACACGGCGCAGGACCTCGGCCAAGAAGCCCTCGGAAGTGTTGGGAGGCAGCGAGCCGCTGATGACCAAGCAGGTCATGTCATCGAGCGAATCGATAAGCTCAAACATCTCCTGCTCGTTGGCCTCGTTGATGGCGGCACCGGCGTTGACCATGTTGTACTCGGTGTCGGGGCCGGCATTGAGGAACACGTTGACGCGCGTGATGCCGTCGGTCCACACGGGCTTGACGGGCACGCCCAGGGCCTCGGCGCCCTTAACGATAAACTCACCCGAGAAGCCGGCGAAGAAACCCAAGATCGTGGTGTCGACACCGTAGTGGTCAAGCGTAAACGAGACGTTGAGGCCCTTGCCGTTGGGCGTGTAGACGGCGTTGCGGGTACGCGTGACGGTGTTGGCAGCAAGGCCGTCGCAGGCGATGTTGTAGTCGATGGCGGGATTTGCAGTGAGCGTGTAAATCATGAATGTTCCTTTCACGAAGCAACGTGTTAATGAAAGTATATTCCACGCATCGGTAAAAGGCTAGGACAACTCGGTGAACGGTGTGGAAGCGATGAAGTACGGCGGGACACCTCTCCCCCATGGCGGAACAAAAAAGGCGCCCCGGCCGAAACCGGGGCGCCGCATGCGCACGAATATGTCGCGTTTCGATTACTGACGATCGAGCTTGCGGACAGCAACGCGCTTGCTGTACTCATCGACGTGACCGAAGTCGCCGATACCGACAGACTCGGCAACGTTGGCGCCGGTAGCCATAGCGAGCTTCATGGCCTCCTCGACGTTGTCGCGATCCCTGTACCACTTGTGCAGGAACGCAGCGAGGGTGCAGTCGCCGGCGCAGACGGAAGAAACCAGCTTGATGTTGAACTCACGCTTGGCGTACCAGATGTCCTCGCCGTTGGAGAAGTAAGCGTCGCCGCGGCTACCACGGGTGAGCAGCACGTTCTGAACGCCAGCGTCGTGAGCCATCTTCATGGCAACGCGAACCTCGTCGTCGGTGTCGACCGGCACGCCGAAGATGGCCTTCATCTCGTGATGGTTCGGCTTGATGAGCAGCGGCTTCTTGTGAGCGAGCTCCTTGAGCTTGTCGGAGGACAGGTCCAGGACGACATCGGCGCCACGAGCCTGAGCGTGCTCCATGACCTGAGCCAGGAAGTCGGGCGTAGCTTTGGGAGGCACGGAGCCGGAGACGATCAGGCACTCAAGATCGCCCGCGGTGTCCAGGATGTTGTAGAGCTCCTCCTGGTGCTGCGGCGTAATAGGAGCGCCAGGGTTCAGGATGCCGTACTCGTGCTGGCCATCGTTGACGTAGGTGTTGATGCGCGTGATACCGTCGGTCCAGACCGGGCGGCACAGGCAGCCCAGGTTCATGACTTCCTCGACGATAAACTTGCCCGTGAAGCCAGCGAAGAAGCCGAGCGCGACGGTGTCGACGCCCATCTTCTTAAAGGCGAAGGACACGTCGAGGCCCTTGCCGTTAGCCGTGTAGCTGGCCGAACCGGTGCGGACGTTCTCGTCGGGCTCGAGCGGAGAGCTCGAAACCGTCATGTCGACAGCCGGGTTAGCGGTTAGCGTGTAGAACATTTACAGTACCCCCTGTATATGTGAGGGCCGCGTGGCCGGCCCATTCCAACCACGCGGTTACCCCTGATACCAAATTAGCGAGCTGCGGACTCGAGCAGTGCCTTGACCTCGGCGGCAGTGTTGCAGGCGAGCGCCTTCTCGGCGAGCTCGTCGCACTCGGCCTTGGTCCACTGGCTGATGGTCTTGCGGGCGCGCAGGATCGACGGAGCGCTCATCGAGAACTCCTCCAGGCCCCAGCTGATCAGCAGCGGCTCGAGCAGCGGATCGGCAGCGGCCTCGCCGCACATACCGACCATGATGCCGGCCTTCACGCCGCTCTCGATGATGTTCTTGAGCGAGCGAAGCACGGCGGGATAGTACACCTGGTACAGGTTGGAGATGGTGTCGTTGCCACGGTCGGCGCACATGGTGTAGCCGATCAGGTCGTTGGTGCCGATGGAGAAGAAGTCGGCGACCTCGGCAAGACGGTCTGCGAGCAGCGAAGCGGCGGGCGTCTCGACCATGATGCCGACCTCGATGTTCTCGTTGAACTTTCGACCCTCTTCGGTCAGCTCGGCCTTGCACTGCTCGACGAGCTCCTTGACAGCCAAGACCTCCTCGACGCAGGTGACGAGCGGGATCATGATCTTGACGTCACCGAAGGCGCTAGCGCGCAGCAGAGCGCGGAGCTGGACCTTGTACTGGTCGGGATTGGCCAGGCAGTAACGCACGGCGCGGAAGCCCATGAAGGGGTTGTCTTCCTTGACCATGTGCAGATACGGAATCTCCTTGTCGCCACCCACATCGAGCGTGCGGATGATGACCGGAGCACCCTTGAGCGCGCTGGCGACCTTACGGTAGGCGTTGAACTGCTCCTCCTCGGAAGGAAGCTCAGCGGAGTCCATGAACAGGAACTCGGAGCGGAACAGACCGATGGCCTCGGCGTCGTGATCGAGCGCGTTGGGCACGTCATCGGGGTTACCGATGTTGCAGGCGATGATCTTCTTGATGCCATCGGCAGTCACGGACGGCTTGCCACGGAAGGCCTCGAGGGCTGCCTTCTCGGCAGCGAAGGCCTCGGCCTTGGCGGTGTAGGCAGCGAGCGTCTCCTCGTCGGGATCGGCCTCAACGATACCCTTGCCACCGTCGACGACAACGGTCATACCGTTGCGCAGAGCGGTGCAGCTGTTGGAAACCGAAAGGACAGCCGGGATCTCAAGGGCGCGCGCAATAATCGCGGAGTGCGACGTGCGGCCACCGGTCTCGGTGACGATACCGGCAACGTGGGCCTTATCGATCGTGGCGGTCATGGACGGCGTGAGGTCGTGCACGACAACGACAGTGTTCTCGGGCAGGACGGAGAGGTCGACGACCTCCTTGCCCAGCAGCTCGGCCAGAATACCGGTGCGGATGTCGGCGATGTCGGCCGCGCGCAGACGGAACATCTCGTCGTCCATGGACAGGAACATGTTCTCGAACATGGTCGAGGTGTCCATGAGCGCCTGCTCGGCGCAGGTACCGCCGTCAATGGCGGCGTTGATGGCGTCGGTCATCCCCGGGTCCTGAGCCAGGACAATGTGTCCGCTCATGATCTCGGCCTCGGCCTCGCCCACCGTCTCCTTCATGTGGTCGGCCTGAGCCTGGGTCTTCTCGCAGAAGACCGAAAGAGCGGACTGATAGCGCTCCTTCTCTGCTGCCGAATCAGCAACCTCGTGCGGCTCAAACGTCAAGTCGGGATCGACGGCGACCATGACGGTGCCGATACCGATGCCCTCGGAAGCGTTGACTCCCTGATACATTCCCATTCCTCTCTCCGTGTCACGTGATAAAGCGTTTTGCCATATCCATGACAAAAGAGCGCAGCTACCTTAAAACAGGTCACTGCGCCCCCAAATATGAACTTAGTTGTTCAACATGCGACCCGTTTGAGTTCTACTCGCCAAGACCGCTCTTGATGAGCTCGATGGCAGCAGCCAGAGCCTCGGCCTCGTCGGCGCCGTCGCACTTGACCTCGACCTCGGTACCGCAGGGGATACCAGCAGCCATGAGGGCCATCGGGGACTTGCCGTTGACCTCCTTCTCGGGGGTGACGACCGTCACGTCACAGGCGTACTTGCCCATGGTGGAGGCGAACAGACCAGCCGGACGCATGTGCAGACCCTGAGGATTAACGAGGGTAGCCTTCTCAGAAACCATAGTTGACTCCTTTTTTGTGTTTAACCCCTGTCATGCATGTGGCAGGAGTCAGATTCACGACGTTGTTTATATTAACTCACATCAAACGGTTTTTCATTGTGTTTCAGACGAATTATTGGACAGATGTGTTTGTCGTCCGCTTGCTCGCCGGGCGTGGCGATTAAGTTTGCTGCTCTACAGTCCTGCGCAAGACGGAAAGCACATTAAGTGCTTTCCTTTGCGTGCGGAACTCGCGACAAACTTAATCGCCCCGCCCGGCGAGCAAGCTGCGGAAACTCGGTCGATCCAAAGTAATATCGTGCGAACGGAATTCTGGCTGATGAACTGTTCGCGACAAAGACTCGATAGGTAGCCCCCTCTATGCCCTTTTATAAGTTGCGGTGAAATAGGGACTGAATTTGGGGTTGAATCGTTTAAACAGTTCCTATTTCACCGCAACTTATTTGGGGATGAAAAAGGCGGAGGCCCTGGAGAGGGTCTCCGCCTTTGTTACAGGGCGATATTATTCGCTAACTGCTGGATTAGACCAGGCGGGCGTTGATCGTCTTGGCGATCTTGGCGGCGTCGGTGGAACCCTTGACGGTGGCACGGAAGTCCTCGTCCATGAGCGCCTCGGCGACCTTGGACAGGATCTTGAGGTGCGTAGTGCCGGCCTGGGCACCGGGGATGAGCAGGGCGATAGCCACGTTGACGGGAGCGCCGTCCATGGTATCCCAACCGGTCACGCCGGACTCGTCCTTGACGACGATGACGGCAGCCTCGGTAATGGCGTCGGACTTGGCATGCGGGATAGCGAAGCCCTCCATCATGCCCGTGGTGCCCTCGGCCTCGCGGGCCAGGAAGGCGTTCATCACGGCGTCGGCGTCGCTGGCGATACCGGCCTTGACAGCCTGGTTGGAAACGAAGCTCAGAGCCTCGTCGCGAGAAGCGAAGTCCTCGGCGACAAAGACATTCTCGACCTTCACGAAGTCGGCGGCCTCGGCCTTGGGGGCCTCGACGGGCTTGGCTGCAGGAGCGGCCTTCTGGTTCTTCTCGAAGTCGTACTTCTTGAAGGCCACGAACAGGATGCCACCGACCACAGCGCCGATGAGGATCGCGAGGACCCAAAGCGGACCGTTCTCGACAACGGGCAGGACCAGGAAGCCACCGTGAGGCGCCGGATCGTGAACGTTGAACATAATGGTCAGGATCGAAGCGATAGAGGAACCGAGCATCATGATGGGCATGACGGGCCAGATGTTCTTGGTCATGAACGGAATGGCGCCCTCGGTGATGTGGGTGCAACCAAGGATGAGGTTGACGACACCGGCGTCATGGTCCTCCTGGCTGAAGTACTTCTTGCCGACAACGACGGCAAAGGTGGTGATCAGCGGCGGAACGATGCAGGCGGCGGAGACGGCAGCCATGAAGTTGGTGCCGAAGTTGTAGGTATCGGTGCCAACACCGGCGGCCAGTGCCTCGGTGAGCATAGCGGTACCGGTGACGTAAGCAGCCTTGTTGACCGGGCCGCCCATGTCAAAGGCGCACATGCAGCCGATGGCAAGACCCAGTACAACGGCGCCTGAGGCGGACAGGCCCTTGAGGAAGTCCATCATGGCGGTGTTGATGGCAGCCATGGGGCCGGAAATGCCGAGCATGACCAGGCCGACGATAGCCGTCGAGAACAGCGGGTACAGGAAGATAGCCTTGAGGCCGTCCAGGTTCTTGGGCAGGCCGGCAAAGACCTTCTCGAGCAGCAGGATGACATAGCCGGCGAGGAAGCCGCCGACGATGCCGCCCAGGAAGCCGAAGCCCACGCCGGCGCCACCGGCGTCGATCATGCCGGTCTCGGCGTTAACAGGCAGGCCCTGGATGGCGATCATACCGGCAACAAAACCGGGGACGAGCGCCGGGCGCTTGCCGATGGATTCGGCGATGTAGGCGGAAAGCACCGGAACCATGAGGTTCATGGCGATGCCGCCGATGATCTTGAGCATCGCAGCAAAGCTGTTGTAGTCAGACGCCGTCGAATCGAAGGACGTAATGCCCCACAGGAACGAAACGGCGGTCAGGACACCACCAGCAACGACGAAGACCAGCATGTGGCTGACGCCGTTCATGAGGTGCTTGTAGATGATGTGGCCGATGGACTCCTTCTCCTCGACCTCGTCCTCGACATCGGCAGCAGCCGCAACCGTGTCGTCGCCCTTGGCGGCGAGCGCGCGGTCAATCAGCTTACCGGCGGCCTCAACGGACAGGGCCTTGGAAACACCAACGGAAACCATGGGCTTGCCGGCGAAACGCTCAGCCTGGACATCCTTGTCGGCTGCGACGACGACGGCCTTGGCACCAGCGATCTCACTCTTGGTGAGCTCGTTCTCGACACCGACCTGGCCATGAGTCTCGACCTTAATGGTCAGACCGCGCTCGGCAGCTGCCTTCTCCAGCGCCTCCTTCGCCATGAAGGTGTGCGCAATGCCAGTCGGGCAACCGGTTGCGGCGATGATGTCAAACTTAGCCATGTGTCCCTCCTTCTTGAGTACAGCGCCCGCGGGCGCTCCCCTACACGCGCTTCGATGCGCGTTTTTCCACAACTGAAAGATACCAACCTACCGTCCGCGTGAGAAGAGCTAAGGTGCAAATCTCCGGTGAAAGGTTCTTTCATAACCGTAAACGGTAAGTGAAAGTTTACCATCAACACTTGAAACGGCAAGGTGTATCTTGTAATTGAAAATGCCCGTATACTATGGCATTGCGAATCAAATTAGATTTTCATGCCAACCAGGAGCCATCCATGACCGATAGTAGCAAGAGCGCACTTTCCCTCATTAGCACCCATCAGGGATACAGCGAATCCGAGCAGCGCATTGTCGACTATATATTGGAGCACCAGTCCGAGGCTCCACGCCTCACGGCGGCTCAGCTCTCACGCGCCGCTGCCACGTCCGAGGCGACCGTTTCGCGCTTCTGCCGCAAGCTTGGGTTTGGCAGCTTCCGCAGCTTTCAGTTTTCGTTGGCGAGGGATTTGGAAAGCCAGCGCAACGAGGGCCTGACCGACGAGGTCTCGCTCGACAATATGGAGCAGAGCCTCAAGAACATCCTGGCTGCCAAGGTGAGCGAGCTTAATGCGACCATCGACGGAATCGACCACGATACGCTGGCGGCTGTTGTGCATGCCCTTAAGCATGCAGGGGTTATTGAGTTTGCGGCTGTGGGCAATACGAACGCGGTCGCGCTCGATGCGACGTTTAAGTTTTCGCAGCTGGGCCTGCGCTGCATGGCGAGCACCATTAGCGAGACATCAATCGGCTTTGCGCTCACGTTGCGCCCGGGTGACGTTATCGTGCTAATCTCAAACTCTGGCAAATCGCGCCGACTGAATCGCATGGCAAAAGCGGCTCGCGACTGCGGCGCAACCGTAGTCGTCATCAGCAGCGACAGCAAATCCCCGCTCGCGCGCCTGGCAGACTACACTTTTAATACCGTCAACCACGAAGCGCTGCTGACGACGGGCGACTTTGCGTTCTCCAAGATCAGTGCCACGATGATCATCGAAGTCATCTACAACTTCCTGCTGCCCGAGATTGAAGACGCTCGCGAACATATCAGCTACTACGAGGAGCTCATCCAGCCGGATAAAGTCGTTGAGTAAAACGCGTAGTGGGACAAAAATTTCAGTCTATTTTATCCCACCAACACCGCTGATACGACCTAACCTCGAGCTTCTTCGAGCATCTGCTTCGCGTGGGCCAAGCTTGCCTCGGACTGATCGCCGCTCAACATGCGGGCGATCTCGGCAGTACGCGCTTCGCCGGTTACCTCGTCCAAATGCGTCTGGGGAACATCGCCCGGTTCCTTGCTGACGACATAATGCTTGTCAGCCATGACGGCGACCTGCGCCAAGTGGGTTACGACAATCACCTGATGAGTAGCGGCGAGATCTGCCAGCACGCCCGCGAGCGCACGCGCCGTGGAGCCACCGACACCGGCATCGACCTCGTCAAACACCAGCGTATCAACACCGTCCGCGTTACCGAGGACGACCTTGCTTGCCAGCATGACGCGGCTGAGCTCGCCGCCCGACGCAATGCGGCGCAGGGGACGTGGCGTCAAGCCGGCACCGCTGCGGTATAGCAGCTCGTAGCTCGAAGGACCAACGGGCGTCCACTCAGCACGGGGAAGATCGCGCGACTCCCAGACGAGCTCGGCGCCACCCATCTCCAAGCGAGCCATCTGGCGGCCGACCTCGTGGCAGAAGCGCGGGGCCGCCGTATTGCGAGCGCGCTTAAGTGCCCTGGCAGCAGCGAACAGCTCGCGCTCGGCGCTCCCGAGTGCCTCACGCGCCTTTTTGATCTGTTCATCGCCATCATCGACCAGCGACAGCAGCTCTTGTGAGCGGTCGCGCATGGCAAAGACATCGTCCATGGTCGGACCCCACTGACGCAGCAGGCCCTTGAGGTCGGAATACCGCTCGCGCATGCGAGCGAGCTCGCGAGGATCGAAGGCAACCCCATCGCGATAGGAACGAAGCTCGTTCGCGCAATCCTCAAGAGAGATGCAGGCATCCGAAAGTGCATCGGCAATGTCGCCCAGTTTGCGATCGACGGTAGCCATTCGGGAAAGCTCTGCCACGGCGCTGTTCACGGCATCGAGCGCTCCCCCTTCAGAGGCAAGCGATGCATGGGCCTCGTTTGCCGTCGCCACCAAGACCTCGGCGTGCTCCGAGCGAGGCAGCAGCTCCTCGAGTTCCTCGTACTCGCCTGGCTTGGGGTCGACCTCGGTGATACGCTCGAGGGCAAAACGCGCTTCCTCGACGCGACTCCCCTGCGCACGCGAGGCCTCTTCAACACGTCGAACCTCCTTGGCGGCAGCGCGCGATGCCTTAAAGCAGGCGCGGTACGCATCAAGCGCCTCGAGCGCAGAGCGTCCCGCCCACGCATCGACCATCGCAACGTGATGCACCGGATCGAGTAAGCGCTGGTGCTCGTGCTGGCCGCACAGATCCATCATCACGCCGACGCGCTCCGAAAGCTCGCGCACACTGGCGATGCGGCCGTCAATCTTCACGCGGCTGCGGCCCTCGGCAGAAAGGCTGCGCTGCACGGTAAAACCCTCCGTGTCGTGCGGCCCGTCGAAGAGTCGTGCCTCGACGCTCGCGAGCGCCTCGCCCTCGCGCACCGTCGACGAATCCGCGCGCTCGCCCAAAATAAGTTTGAGGGCCGAGAGCAGCGCGGTCTTGCCGGCGCCGGTCTCGCCAGTCAGGACAGTCAGGCCGGCACTCGGCACCAGCGTCGCCTCGCGAATGAGTGCAATGTTAGAAACCTGCAGCTCATCGATCATGGCGGACTCCGTAGAATACGCGGCTCACCGAGTTGTAAAAACTCTCGGGGCCGTAGTCGAGCAGCAGCACATCGCCGGGGCCTCGGCGCACGGCCACGCTCTCGACCGTGCCGTCGCAGGTAATAAACTGTCCATCGATAGCGATCGCCGGAACGCTCGGACGGTCATCAGACATAAAGATTTCGACGACATCGCTCGGCGAAGTCAAGAAAGCGCGAGCTTGAATGGTGTGCGGCGCAATGGGTACGCAGACCATGCCCGTATAGTCAGGGCTCACGATGGGGCCACCGGCGCTGAGCGCGTAACCCGTAGAACCAGTCGCCGTCGAAACGACGACACCGTCACCGCGTAGGCGGTCGATATGGTGACCGGACACCGTGATGTCAAACTCGACCATATCGGACAGGGGGCCGCGCGTAAGCGCCATGTCGTTGAGGGCGAAGGTGCGCACGACATCCTTCGTACCATCTTCGCGCACGGACACGATATCCGCGGCGATGGTAGCGCGACGGCTCACATGCAGCTCGCCGGACAGGGCGTCGCTCACGACCTGCAGAATGTCGCGCTCCTCGGGACTCGCAGCAGTTAAAAAACCCAGGTGACCATAGGAAAGACCGAGGATAGGAATCTCACGATGGTTGAGGATGCGGGCAGCGCGCAGCAACGTGCCGTCGCCGCCGAGCGTAATGACCAGATCGGAGCCGTCAATATCAGGCGTGCTCTGAATCTTGGATCGCTGGTCGGCAGCCCATGCGACCTCATAGCCCTGGCGAGTCAGCCAAAGCTCGAGCATCAGGCCGCTCTCGACCGCCTCTTGCTTGTAGTAATTGGGAACCAGAAAGACCTTCATAGCGTTGCAGCTTTCTCGCTCATAACCGATACCTGGGATTGCAGCTCGTCTTGCGAGCGATCGCCGGGGTCAAATCTCGTGCCGTACAGGAAAAACTCAACGTTGCCCTTGGCACCATGAATGGGCGACACGCACACATCGACCGGGAACAGGCCCTTGGCAGCAAAGAGTTCAACCGCCGCCACGAGTGTATCGCGGCGCACGGCGGGATCGGTCACAATGCCGCCCTCGCCCACCAGCGCCGCCGGAGCCTCAAACTGCGGCTTTACGAGCGTGCAGAATGCACCCGTGGGCTCCAGGCACGCCAGCACCGCATCGATAATGTTCGCGATGCTGGTAAACGAGACATCACACACAGCCAAGTCGATGGTGCCGGCATAGCCAAGCTCAGGCAGCTGTGTCACGTTTGTGCGCTCATGCAGCGTCACGCGATCGTCCTGACGCAACGACCAATCGAACTGGGCGCGACCCACGTCCACCGAGACAACGGTCGCAGCTCCGCGCTTGAGCAGGCAATCGGTAAAGCCGCCGGTAGAGCAGCCCACATCCAGACAGGCAAGGCCCGTCGGATTGATGCCAAACGCATCAAGCGCGCCTTCGAGCTTAAGACCGCCGCGGCCAACATAGGGAATGCGCCCCTTCACGTGCAGCGGCAGGCCCGGGGTCACCTTAAGGCCCGGCGAAGTTAAGCGCTCACCGCCACTCGAGACCAAGCCGGCCATAAGAGTGCGAAGGGCATCCGCGCGATCGGCGCAGATGCCCTGTGAAATCAGTTCGTCATCAAGACGCACGCGTTTCATGAATGCCATCAACCATTCGTATCCGGAGATGCGGCCTAGCTATCTTGGGATTCGTTTGCCGCATCCTCATCGTATTCCTGCTCGAGCTTGTCGGCCTCACGCGGCGTCAACTCAAACTTGTCGACCATATCGACCGCACGGGAGCCCAGCTCAATCGCTTCGTCAAACAAATCGAGCGAACGCTCCAAGGAGGTATCCTTGGAGCGAACGGTAGCGATAATCTGATCCAGACGGTCCGAGATCTCATCAAAGTTACGGACAGAACCCTCTGGCATGGCTACTCCTCGACGGAGTCGATGTCAGCCTCGGCGGCGTCCGCATCCTCGGCCAGCACGCCAGCCTCAGCTTGGGCAACCGCAACCTTGGCGGCAGCCTCGGCAGCCTGCGCCTCCTCGCGAGCGCGATCTTCGGCCAGCAGCTCCTGGTACAGGTCCTCGCCCGGCAGCTCCTCGCTGCGAGCGATCTTGCCCAGCACGCCGTTGACGAACGACGCGGACTGGTCGGTGCCATAAGCCTTGGCAAGCTCGACGGCCTCGTTTATTACGATGGCGTCCGAGACCTCCTCGTCGGTGAGGAAACGCATCTCGTAAACGGCGATACGCAGCAGATTGCGGTCGGCGCCGGGCATGCGCATAAGATCCCAGTTCTTGGCAACGGAGCGCAGAGCGCAGTCGATGCGGTCGATATGCTCGTAGGCACCGCGGCAAAGCTCCAGCGCATAGGGGTCGAGGGGACCCTTCGAGATCAGGAAATCGCCCTCGAGGACGCGCTCGAGCGGACTGTCCGTGGCCTCGGCCTGGAACAGCAGCTGCAGCGCCTGACTGCGGGCAAGCGTACGCCCGCGATAAACCTTAAGGCTCAAAGGTTACTCCTTGGGGAAAACGAGGCCGTCGATGCAAACGTCAACACGCTCAATCTCAACGCCCACCTGGGCATCGATGGCGGCGACCACGGCGGCGCGAACGGCCTCGGCGAGTTTCTTGAACGGATAGCCAAAGAACACCACGACGCGCACGGTGAGTGCGAGCTTGTCGCCGACGACCTCGGCCTCGACCGCCGGCTCAGAAGCCGGGGCCTTGGACGAGAGCATCATGGAGACAAGGTTGGTGGCAAGGTCCTTGACGCCAACGGAGGCGATGCCCTCGACATCCGACACGGCGCGCGAGACGATGGCGGTCAGAACATCGGGTGAAATGCCGATGCCGTCAATCTTGATTTCCTGGGGCATGAGTCCTCCTAGAAGAGTTGGTTGCTAGACGCGGGAGACGAACTTGCCGTCGCGGGTGTCAACCTTGATGACCTCGCCCTCGTTGAGGTACATGGGGACCTGGATGACAGCGCCGGTGTCGATCGTGGCCGGCTTGGTGGAACCCTGGACGGTGTCGCCCTTAAAGCCCGGGTCGGTCTGGACGATGGTGGTCTCGATGAACATCGGCGGGGTCACGCCCATGAGCTCATCGTCGGCGAAGAGCAGCTGGCAAATGTCGTTCTCGCGCAGCCACTTGGAGTTCTCGCCCACCATGTCCTCGGGAACGGGAACCTGCTCATAGGTCTCGTTGTCCATGAAGATGTAGTCGGCGCCATCGTTGTAGAGGTACTGGAACTCACGGGTGGTGAGCATGACGCTCTCGAACTTGGTGCCGGCGTTGCAGGTGTTCTCGACGACGCGGCCGCTCTTGATGTCGCGGGTCTTGTAGCGCACAAACGCGCCACCCTTGCCCGGCTTGACATGCTGGAACTCGACGATGGTGTAGACCTTGTCCTTAATGCGGAGACCGAGGCCGTTCTTGAAGTCGGCGGTAGAAATGGTAGGCATAGCGACCTTTCTTGTTATGGGCAGAACGCACAAGCGTCCAAATTACATACGACCGAAATTATACACTTGCAGACGGCGCCTGCAGCGAGCGCATAAAAAGAGAACGCGGGGCGCCCGAATTGATCCGGACGCCCCGCCCCAAAAATCTATCGAAATGGGCTAGCAATCGATGACGTGCAGGTCGTGCGGGGTCTTGGTGAAGGGCTCGTAGCCGTTCTCGGTGACCACGCCGTAGTCCTCCAGACGCACGCCGCCCACACCGGGCAGATACACGCCGGGCTCCATGGTGATAACCGAGCCGATCTCGATGGTGTTCTTGCTGCGGTTAAAGTTGGGCAGCTCGTGGATGTCGATGCCCACGCCGTGGCCCAGACCATGGTTATAGTAATCGCCATACCCGGCATCGCCGATAATCTTCTTGGAAAGCTTGAAAATGTCGTTGCCCTCGACGCCCGGATGGATGGCGGCGACGCACTCCTCGTGCGTACGGCGCACGAGCGCGTACAGGTCGAGCTGCTCCTGCGTGGGCTCGCCCATCACGACGGTGCGCGTCATATCGGAACGATAATCGCAGTAGCCCGCACCGTAATCCATGAGGACAAAGTCGCCCTTCTCAATCACGCGGTCGCTCGGCACGGCATGCGGGTTGGCGGTGTTGGGGCCGCTCGCCACAATGGAGCCGAAGGCCAGGCTGTCGGCGCCGTTGGCGAACATAAAGTTCTCGAGCTCGTTGCGAACCTGCTTCTCGGTCATACCGGGCTTAATAAAGCCGAGCATATGCTGGAAGGCGGCGTCAGTGATCGACTGCGCATGCCGCATGAGCTCGATCTCCTCGGCGTCCTTGATGGCGCGCATCTTACGGATGTCGTCATGCATCAGCGGCAACATGCAGGCGACGGAACGGTCCTCCAGACCACGCTGAATACCCTGGTAGAAGTTGATCTGCATGTCGTCCTCGACAGCGCAGACGCGGCACTTGTTGGCTGCGATCTTGCCGGCGACCCAACCGGGGATGGTGCCCTCGTCCATGTCGTAGACCCAGAGGCTGCCGGCGGGCGTGTTCTCCTCAAAGCTGTTGAGGTAGCGCGAGTCGGTATGGAACAGGCACTGGTCAGCCGTAATAAACGCCGCGTGCGGGAACTCGAAGGTGTAATCGAAGACGCCCTTCACGCCCGTGAGCCAACGAAGATTGGCCTCGTCGCGTACCACGATAGCGTCGTAGCCGCGCTCGACCATCAGGGCACGGACACGTTCGATACGACCGGCAGGACCGGCAGCAAACTCAGACATGCAGATTCCTTTCTTATTGTCTCTATAAAGACGGGACGGATCTCAACCGAACGACGGAATCGCATGCGATCCGCAACCGATTGAAAACCCGCCCCTCAACATGATACGAAAGACGATGGATGTCAATAAATCTTAGAGAAGTTCTTTGCGAGAAGCCAAGTAGGCGTGAACATGGCGCTCAAGAACCTCGTCCTCAACGCTCGTTAGACGAATGGCGCCAAGTGCCGCGGGCAGCGGCAACATGCTGCGGTTCGAGCGGGCGAACTGCTGCTTGCGGAACTCCTCGATAAACGCGGTGGGCTCCAGGTCGAAGGCAAGCTCCTCGATGCCAAAGTCCTCCAGGCAGTCATCGAACTCAAAAACGTAATCGATATCGAAGTCGCAGGCATCGTGGGCAACGCGCGCCTCAAAGCGCATGCCCTCGGACAACAGCTGGTAGGCAGGGACCTGCGAAGCGGCATCGCCCAAGCAGGCGCGCAGGGTGCGCTCCCCCGTCTTACCAAAATCGAGCGCATGACGAGCGCTCGGGTTCGTGGCCATCAGTACGTCCTTACGGGCAGTCTGAGACCATTGAACGGCATTAACGAGCGCGACCTCCTCGCCCGCGAGAATCTCGGGGACGGTCTCAGTAAACTGATTCCAGCGGGACTTACTGCTCGAAAGCATGGTGCCAACAAGCACCACAAAGCCGAGCTTGAGGTCCTCGGGATCCGCCTCACGAACAAGGTCGAGGCCACACACGACCAAGCCCGGTTCGGGACGGAACGCGATAGCGGGAAGCGCATTGGCCGACGAGGCGACGAGCGGCTTCATGGTCGTCGCGACCGTGAGCATGGCGTCGAAGGTCGTCGGCAACAGCGCGCACTCGGTTCGGCCGAACCACTGGTTGGCGCACCAGCTAACAACCGAGCAGGTTGCGGCATCGCCAACGGCGACGACCAGATCGTCGCAGGTAACGCCGTTGGCAGACAGGGCGCCAAAGATAGCATCAGCATCGGCCAGCGTGGCACCAGCAGGCGAAACCTCGAGGACTAGCGGCGACACGGCAAAACCGGCGTCGACCAGCGCATGCTCGACGACCTCACCAAAACGCTCGGATGTGGCGGTGTTCCAAACGACCATCGCGCGCTTAGGCTTGCCCACGGCCGAGGCAAACATACGCGACAGTTCCTCAAACGCGCCAAGACCGACGCGAACATCGACACTGCGGTTTTGGAAATTGATAAGTTGACGGCGAATCATAGCAATCCACGCTCCAAAAGCATCTCGGCACAAAGGTAGGAAACGTCCTCGAAGGACTTGTTGCGAATATCAAGGGTAATATCGGCGGCCTGGCGATACAGCGGACGGCGATGCTCAAACAGGCGCGCAGCATGCTCGGGCGAGCGGAAATCGGGCCGGGTATCGGACCGACGAATCTGGCGAATCGAATCCTCAAAGTCGCCCTCGAGGTAAACGCACGTACCCATTTCATGCATCAGCTCAATATTCACCGGCGTCTCGACGATACCGCCCCCGCACGAAACCAACAGGCTGCGCTCGCTTTGGAGCGAACGGAGCGCCGAGGTCTCGAGCTCACGAAAACGATCCTCGCCCTCGGTCTCAAAAATCTCGGTTACCGACTTACCGCAACGGCGCACGACCAGTCGGTCGGTATCGATAAAACGCCGCTTGAACATAGTGCCGACGTTGCGCGCGAGCGTCGATTTGCCCGCGCCCAAAAAGCCGATAAAGAAGATATGGTCGCAGCCGTGTTTGGTGTGCTGGGACATGACGAGACCTATTCCTCGCAGGGAAGGTCGCGCAGGGCCCGGCGCTCAAAGATACGGAAGATCTGCGTATACCACAGGTCCTGCGTCGCCTGCGGCTTTACCAGGATGGTATCGACGCCGGCGAAGTTGCCGCTCCACACGTCCGTGTAGAGCTGATCACCGATCAGCACCGCCTCGCCGGCCGTGGCGCCGAGGCGCTTAAGGCCTGCCTTGAGGGCAAACGGCGCCGGCTTCATGGCGTGGCTGATGGCCTCGAGTCCCAGCTCGCGCGCAGAGCTCATGACCTGGTCGCGATGCCAGTTGTTGGACACCATGCACAGCTTAAAGCCTTTGGCGCGGGCGGTGTCGAGCCAAGCGGAAACCGCGGCGGGAACCTGCTCGGTGTCGCGCGGCACCAAGGTGTTATCGCGATCGAGCAGAATGGCGCGTTTGCCGTCGGCCCACAGGGTATCAAGGTCGATGCGATCGACCGAGGCAACGTATCGTTTGGGGCTAAAAATCCTCATGCTAATTCCAAGACTGTTGATGCTCTTCGTAGGTTTGCGAGAAGTACTCCTCGTCCTGCGTAATGTAGAAATACAGGTCCTCGGAGTCGGTCGGCTCAAGCGTGGCCTTGAGTGCCTCGAGCGACGGAGAGCAGATGGGCGTGGGCGGCAGACCCTCGTGTTTATAGGTGTTATACGGACTATCGCTCTGCAGGTCGTCGGCGGTAACCTCGCCACCGGTGACATACATCATGGTCGCATCGCTGTTGAGATAGCGCAGACCGTCGAGTTTGCCGGCAAGGCGGTTGTAGAAGACCGAGGCCACGTGCGCACGTTGATCGGCGTTGAGGCCCTCGCGCTCAACGATAGAGGCCAAGTTGACGATGTCGTAGTCGGACATCTCCACACCGTAGCGTTCCTTGATCTTGGCTTCGCAGCTCGCAAAGTCAAGCGACTTGTACTCGGTCTTAAACTGATCGAGCATAGCGCGAATCACGCCATCGACAGTCGGCGAATCACCCAACGAATAGGTCTTGGGGAACAAGAAACCCTCGAGCGAGTCGTTGGCGGCGCCCTTAAGGAAGCTATAGTCGTCCACGTAGTTGGAGGCCTTGGCCTGGTTGAGGAAGTCTTCCTTAGAGATGCTGTCGTAGGCCTGGGCCACACGGTCGGCGACTTGATCGACCGTCAGGCCCTCAGGGATAGTCAGCGTATTGGAGCCCGCGTTGGGGCCTTCCATGAGCTGCTGAACAACCTTGGTCGCATCCATGAGTGTGGTGAACGAATAATCACCAGGCTTGAGCGACATATCGGCGTTGAGCTTTTTTACCGCCGCATAGTAATCCTTGGGATTTTCGACGATATGATTCTCGGAGAGAATCGAGGCGATAGTATCGCCCGAAGCACCATCGGGAATGGTCACCGTAACCTGCTGACCAGCCGTAACCTTCGTATCCTCACCGGCAAAGAAACCCTTGACGGCCGGCACGACAAAGAAAACGATCGCGACAAGCGCAAGCACGGCGACGACGCCACCGATAATCATAGGCACCGGGGAGCTTTTCTTTTGGGCACCGCAACGAGCATGTGAGTTGTAGCTCGATCGAGTGGCCGGAGCAACTCCGTGCGAACCGCGAGCGTGATGCGAATGCGATTGAGGGGCCTGCGTTCGCTGGGTAGGTGCCTGCTGCTTAAAGCGGGTACCGCCTGCAGGCTGGGCCGTACGAGCAGTGGGCTGCTGAGCCGCGTGAGAAGCCGAATGCTGAACCGAACGAGCAGAAGGCTGCTGACCCGTCCGTTGAACAGGTTGGGCCGAATGAGAGAAGGACTGCACCGGGCGCGCGGCAGGCTGAGCTGCACGCTGCGTCGGCTGTGCCGGACGCTGGCCAGGCTGGGCAGGGCGCGACGCCGGCTGCCGTGTACGATTCTGCTGGCGCGGATCGGAAGCACTAGGCATGCGAAACCTCCTCGTTTTTACGATCGAGCCACGTCTGCAAAAACAGGCTGGCGGCAATCATGTCGATCTTGCCCCTCATCTGCTTTTCGTTGAGGCCCTGCTCGCGCAGGATACGCTTGGCCTCTTGCGAGGACAGACGCTCGTCCTCAAACTCCAGCGGAAGATCGAGCTCGTCGGCAATCTTTTGCGCCACGGCGGCAACGCGCTCGGCCTGGGGGCCGGGCTCACCGGCCATGGTCAGGGGACGTCCGCTTACCAGGATGTCGGGCTCGTAGTCCTCGACCAGGTAGCGGAACGTCTTGGCCATACCGGTGACCTCTGCAGCCGGGAGCACCTTGACGGGCATCGCCATCTTGCCATCACGGCTCGAGACGGCGATGCCGATCCTGGTCTCCCCTATGTCCAGCGCAAGCGCGACCATAGTGACTTCTTAGATTCTTAGGCGCCGAGTGCGGTCTTAGCGGCCGCGAGGGCATCGGCGATACCGGCAGCGTTCTTGCCACCGGCCTGGGCCATGTTGGGACGGCCACCACCGCGACCGTCAACCAAGCCCGCGATCTGCTTGATCACGTTACCGGCGTGGAACCCGGCCTTCACGGCGTCATCGGAGCCGGCAGCGAGCAGGGCCGGAGTGCCCTTCTCAGTCACGCTGGCGACGACACAAGCGACAGGGCCGGCGACCTTCTGATGCACGGTATCCCATACGTTGCGCAGATCGGCAGCCTCAAGGCCCTGGAGCTCAGCGACGACCAGCTTGTAGCCGCCGAGCTCGACGGCACCCTCGATGGCACTGGAAATGGCGTCGGAGGAGCCACCGGTCAGAGCCTTTTTGAGCTTGTTGGACGTCTCGCGCAGCTCGGCCTGCAGGTTCTCCACGCGAGCGGGAACCTCGTCCACGCGGCACTTGAGCGCAGCGGCGGCGGCGTCGACGAGCGCCAGGCGGTCGGCCATATAGTCGAGAGCACCCTTAGAGGTCACGGCCTCGATACGGCGGACATTCGAGCCCGTAGAGGACTCGGAAATGATCTTGAACAGGCCAATCTCGGCGGTATTGGC
>CABRIC010000037.1 GCA_902470905.1 uncultured Collinsella sp.
CCAGGCCCGATTTTGCCTCTTGACAATGTCCTGCTCATATTAAAAGGAACGTCCCCAAGTGCCAACAACGGAAGCGCCGATGTTTTGGCAATAACAGCGAGCGGGTCGCATTTGAGACAAGGTGACGTGAAACGAAAGGGCGCTGACCTTCTGGTCGCGCCCTTGAAGTTGAACGTCAGATTGTCCAAATGCGGCCCGCGCAGCGTCGGCCGGTCCGCCATTCGGTAGAACGGCGGAACTAAATCAACTTAAAGCCCTTGCGCTTGCCTACGGAGAGGGTGTCGCCCAGTTTGAGGGCGCTGGGGTCGATGTTGTAGCTCTTGGGAGCCACGGCCTTGCCGTTGATCTTGACGCCGCCGCCGTCGATGTCGCGGCGGGCCTGACCGGCGCTGGCCGAAAGGCCCAGGTCCTTGAGCAGGCCGGCGAGGTAGATCTGGCCCTCGTCGTTGACGGTCAGCTCGACATGCTTCTCGGGGAAGTCGGCGAGCTGGCCCTCCTTGAACACGCGGTCGAACTCGGCCTGGGCCTCGTCGCCGGCACCGGCGCCGTGGTAGGTATCGCACAGATCGCGGCCCAGAGCGCGCTTGAGCTCGTAGGGGTCGGCGGAACCGTCGGCCAGGGCGGCGTCGATCTTGTCGACCTCGGCCGGGGTGAGCGAGCTCGCCAGACGATAGTACTTACCGATCATCTCGTCGGGGATGGACATGGTCTTGCCGAACATATCCTTGGGCGCGTCGGTCAGGCCGATGTAGTTACCGTAGGACTTGGACATCTTACGTACGCCATCGGTGCCCTCGAGCAGCGGCATGGTGAGC
The DNA here is from genome assembly GCA_902470905.1 of uncultured Collinsella sp. Taxonomy (GTDB): domain Bacteria; phylum Actinomycetota; class Coriobacteriia; order Coriobacteriales; family Coriobacteriaceae; genus Collinsella. The sequence goes on from CABRIC010000037.1 coordinate 816, forward strand.
GCGATCTGGGGCTCCATGCCCATCTTCTCCATGAGCTCACGGCCAGCGAGCAGGTTGAAGAGCTGATCGGTGCCGCCCATCTCCACGTCGGCCTTGATCTGCACGGAGTCGAAAGCCTGCATCACGGGATACAGGAACTCATGCAGGGCGATCGGCGTCTGAGACTGGTAGCGCTTGGTAAAGTCGTCGCGCTCAAGAATGCGGGCGACGGTGAACTTGGAGCACACCTGCAGCAGGCCGGCCAGGTCCATCGAAAGGATCCAGTCGCCGTTGTGCACGATGGTGGTCTTCTCGGGATCCAGGATCTTCATGGCCTGGCTCACGTAGGTCTCGGCATTGGCCTCAATCTGCTCCTGCGAAAGCTGCGGACGGGTGGAATTCTTGCCCGAAGGGTCGCCGATCAGCGCGGTGCCGTTGCCGATGATGAGGGTGACGTTGTGGCCCAGGTCCTGGAACTGACGCATCTTGCGCAGGGGCACGGCGTGGCCCAGGTGCAGGTCGGGGCTGGTGGGATCGACGCCGAGCTTGATGTTGAGGGGCTCGCCCTTCTCAAGCTTCTTGCGAAGGTCGGCCTCGGGAACGATCTGCGCGGCGCCCGAGGTGATGATACGCATTTGCTCGTCAACAGACAGCATTGGGTATCCTCCTTTTTCTATAGCACCCTCGCCGAAAACGGCGGTGCTGGAAGTCCATAAACTCTCTTATGATAACAAACTGACGCGACGCGGCACCTACGACAGGAAAATCCTCGTCCTGCCGCATGCGTCAATGGCAACTGGCAGACGTGTACCGTCACGCTCGACCAGATAGCGTACCTGCCGACGACGCAAGCAGTCGCGGCAACGAACCTGTCCCGTCGCATCGGTGGCGCAGACGCCCTCGGCGGTCAGCAGGCAGTGCTCGCACACCATAAGCTCGGGACGGTCGGCGTCGACCGGACCCAAGACGCCGGGTTCAGCAGCCAGCTCGGCAATACGCTCCGCATCATTGCCGAGCAACTCGGCCGGCAAGTACACCCGCCCCGCACCGAATCCGCGCAGCCAGGTAAGCGTGGCCCGATTCGCGCAGAACACCGGCGCCGCCACGTCAAACGTCACGCCCAGCTCGCGAGCGATCGCCACCTGCCCCAGGTTGCGGCAGACGATGCGCCCGGCACGCTGCATCAGTGAGCGGGTCCGGTCAGCGTCACTCGCGCGGCACACCTCGTCAAGCACCACAACGGCGTCGGACAAATCGAGTTCTCCGCGCGGGTCGGCATCCATCAGCTGCCAAGCAAAAACCATGCGAGTGGGAACCGCGCACTCCACCAACTCCGTCGATGCACCGCCATCCACCGCAACGCCCTCAAAGGGCAGCACTTCAACGGCACGCTCAACGGGCGCAATCGCATCCGCCTCGGCCCGCATGCGCTCCAACACCGCCGCCGTCTGATCCAACACGCCGGCGCTGCGAATCAGGTACACCTCGCAGCCCGCGTCCACCTTACGCTTGCAATGCACGACGATGCGCTTCCCCGCTGCTGCATCCACCGGGCAGGGCACCTGCGGCCAGCGCTTGGGCGCATCGGGACGCGCGTCGACACCCGGATAGAACCGAATCTCGAGCGTGTCACCCGCCGCCACGGCGGCGTCGAGCTCAACGGTCACCTCTTCGTGGCCCACAGCGACCAAACGCCCCACGCGCACGCCCTGGTTAATTGCGCGTTCAAAACTCATAAGCTCCGCACCCGAGCGGCCTCGCAAATACGCGTCGGTAAACCCGCGGTTAAACGACCTTCCCAGCTCGCGCTCAAGCTCTTCCACGGCATCGGGGTCCCACGCGCCGTCGCACAGCATATCGAGTGCCCGGCGCCACACCCGCACCACGTTGAATACGTAATCGGGGTTCTTCATGCGCCCCTCGATCTTGAGCGACGCCACGCCGGCATCTACAAGCTCGGGCAGATGCGCAATACCCAGATAGTCGCGCGGACACAGCAGGCGATCTCCCTCGACGGCGGCAACACTCTGCCCAGCCTCGTCCACCAAGTCATAGGATAGACGGCACGGCTGCGTGCAATCACCGCGCATCGCAGAGCGGCCACGTCGAAGGGCAGAGAACTCGCACGCCCCCGAATAGCCGATGCAAATCGCACCGTGGCAGAATACCTCGATGGGCACACCCGTGGCACATAGCGCCGCAATCTCGTCGACCGTCAGCTCGCGTGCCGTCGTCACGCGCTCGACCCCCAGCTCATCGGCGGCAAGCCGCACGGCGCCTTCGCTATGAACGCCCGCCTGCGTAGACAGGTGAATCTCGACCCCGGGAATCGCCGCGCGCAGCGCGCAGGCCAACCCGGCATCGGCGACAATCAGAGCATCGGCGCCCAGCTCCAGTGCATGAGCTCCCAACACCACCGCGTCGGACAACTCATCGTCAAACACGAACACGTTGAGCGTTACGTACACACGCACGCCATGGGCATGCGCCACGGCGCAGCCGCGCGCAAACTCGTTATCCGTAAAGCCATGGGCGCTCACACGGGCGTTAAAGCCGCCCAACCCCGCATAGATGGCATCGGCACCCGCGGCGATGGCCGCAAGCATCTGGTCGAGCCCGCCCGCCGGCGCCAGCAACTCGGGCAGCGCCGCACCAGCAGCATCCAATCCAGTCTCGTATTGTCCGCTCGGCCCCATCGTCCGAATCGCCATCGACAAACTCCTTACCAAGGTATGCATTCACTCTGAAAAATGCCGTCTTCCAGCATACACGAGGCATCGCGCGCCCCGTTTGGTTTATCGTGTAATAACTTATGTCCATCCTGCCCCGACGGCACATCCACCGTCCGGCACGACATACCTGGAGGTCAATATATGGGTCCTCGCCAACGACAGGGACGCAGCCGTTCAAAGACGCATGCCCTGCCCATAATCTTGCTCTCGTTTTTGGGCTTTCTGCTGATTGCGGGCGTGGCATTTGGCATCGGCATGGTCGGCAACGTCAACCGCTGGCTGTCCGATCTGCCCGACTACACCGACGCCAACGCGTATCTGGTGAGCGAGCCCACCGAGATCGTCGACTGCAACGGCAACAAGATCGCGAGCTTCTACACGCAAAACCGCAAGTCCATCACCAAGGACGAGGTCTCCCCCTACGTGCTGCAGGGCACCGTTGACGTCGAGGACGAGCGCTTCTACGAGCACGGCGGTATCGACCTGTGGGGTATCGCGCGTGCTGCGGTGGCAACCCTCGGCGGCGGACACGAAGGCGCCTCGACTATCACCCAGCAGCTGGTGCGCAACACCATCCTGCAGGAGGAGCAGTTCGACTCGACCATCGAGCGTAAAGTGCGCGAGGCCTACATCGCCGTCAAGATGGAGGACATGTACTCCAAAGACGAGATCCTCATGATGTACCTCAACACCATCTATTACGGTCACGGCGCCTACGGTATTGAGGCCGCCGCCGAGACCTACCTGTCCAAGAGCGCCGCCGACCTCACCCTGAGCGAGGCCGCGCTGCTCATCGGCCTTCCCAACTCGCCCTCGCAGTACGACCCCACGGTCAACCCCGACCTGGCGCTGTCCCGTCGCAACAAGGTCCTTGACAACATGTTGCGCCTGGGCCACATCACGCAGGAGGAGCACGATGCCGCACAGGCCGAGCCCATCACCCTCAACGTGACCGAAATCTCGGGCAGCGGCGTCGACGTATACTCGCAGCCCTACTTTGTCGCCTATGTTAAGCAGCTGCTGGAGCAGGAGTTCTCGACCGACGTGCTCTTTAAGGGCGGCTTGACCGTCAAGACCACCATCGACCCCACGATGCAGCAGGTGGCAGAGAATGCCGTCCGCGAGCAGCTCGACACGCTCTCGCTCGACGGCCTGGACATGGGCATGGTCGTCGTCGACCCCAAGACCGGCTACATCAAGTGCATGGTGGGCGGCTATGACTACAACGCCGACGAGAACCACGTAAACCATGCCACGGCCAAGCGTCCCGTCGGCTCCACCTTTAAGGCCTTTACGCTGGCAACTGCCATCCAAAACGGCATGAACCCCAACGTCACCCTCAACTGCAACTCGCCGCTCAAGGCCAAGGGCACCACGACCGAGGTCCAAAACTACGCCAACCATAGCTATGGCAACATCACGCTTAAGCAGGCGACGGCATACTCCTCCAACACCGGCTACATCCAGGTGGCGGAAGCCGTCGGCAACAGCAAGATCATCTCACTCGTCAAAAAGCTCGGCATCGATCCCGCCAAGGACAACATCGAGGACGTTCCCGTCATGACGCTCGGCACCGGCTCGATCTCGCCGCTCGAGATGGCCGCCGCCTACGCGACGTTTGCCAACGGCGGCTACTATCGCCAGCCGATCGCCATCACCGAGATTGACTCTCGTACCGGTTCGGTGCTGTACCAGCACACGGACAATCCCTCACAGGTGCTTACCGAGGGCGAGGCCGCCGCGGTCACCGATGTTCTGTCCGGCGTCATGCAGGGCAGCGGTACGGGTGCTGCCGGCGCCTTGAGCGTCAACCAGCCCTATGCCGGCAAAACGGGCACCACCGACAACACCACCAACCTGTGGTTCTGCGGCTATACCCCGCAGCTGGCGTGCGCCCTGTGGACCGGCTATTCCGCAGGTGAGATCCCCATCCAAAAATACGGCACGGACCTGCTGGGCGACAGCACCAACCTGCCTGTCTTTAAGCGGTTTATGAACACCGTTCTGACCGGTACCGAGCGCGAGGAGTTTGCGACCGGAACGGCGCCCACCTACAAGAACAACAGCGTCTGGAAGTTCTACGGCACCAACAACGCCAAGAAGACGGAGAACGACGACAAGGACGAGAACGAGGACGAAGAGGAAACTACCACAACGACTACCACGACGACCACGACCACCGAGACCACGGGTGGCGACACCACCGGCGGCACCGGTACGACCGGTGGCTCGACGGGCGGCTCAAATGGTGGTTCGACCGGCGGCGATGGCGGCACGCCTACGCCTACGCCTACGCCTACGCCTACGCCTACGCCCACTCCCGACCCCTCGCCCACGCCTGACGATACGGTCGGCTAGAAATCATCCGGCCATAAGCAACAAGGCCCCCGAGCAGCTTATTAAACTGCTCGGGGGCCTTTTAGTTTAAAGCGACCTGGTGGGCGGTCTTTATACCGGCAAACAAAAAAGGGGGTACCGACCAACGTCGATACCCCTTACAAGCCACTATGTCACGCACACAGTGCCGAGCGCACGACCCGCACGCCTACTTGCGAGAATTGCTCAGCTTATTGATCAGCGCCTCAAGACGCTCGCCGTCCTCGGCCGTCTGGGCAATAACCAAAATCGTATCGTTGCCGGCAAGCGAGCCAAGCACATCGGGCAGCTCTGCCGCATCAACGGCGGCGGCGATGCCGGAAGCCGTGCCAGGCTGAGCCTTGATCATAACCAGATTATCGGTGCGCAGAACGCCCGTTACGAGCTCGGAAACCATACGCTGCAGGTGCAGGTCCTCTGCCAGAACATAGATGCCCTCAGGGAGCTTACGCAGCCCCATATCGGCAATATCGCGAGAGACAGTCGCCTGCGTGCAATCAAAGCCCATAGCGCGGAGCTCATCGACCAGCACGCGCTGCGTGCGGACGTCCTTATTGCGCACAATATCTCTAATGGCATCCTGGCGCCCATTGCGTTTTTTAGCCATACAAACCCTCTCTCCAAAAGATGGCGGAGACAATCAATCAGTGATTGAATAGTTTAACGCTATTTGAAGGCTTTTGTGTATAAGAACGCATTTCGAAACAATTCTATGCAAATTTGTTTCGAGATGAGCCGTTTAGGCGGTTTTTGCGCCCGTCCGGTTAAGAAAAGCCGCCAGATGCGTACACATCACGCAGCGCGCGGGCTTGGCGCTGGCGATCGGCCCAAACAACAGACCGAGCCCCCGATGGTTATCCTTGAGCGCGGCGACCATCTGACGGGTTCGAGGCGCCTCGAGCATATCACGCATGCGGGCGGAACGCTCGATTGACGACACCCCATGCGGGCTCAGACACAAATTCTCGATGCAGGCGACCAGTCCGGCAAAGTAGAACTTTTGGCTTGCCAGCTTGAGCCGACCACCGCTATCTGCTTCCGAGAGTGAGTCCGCAAGCTCGTCGAGTGCTCGGATGTCATCGGATACCTTGGCATACATGGTGGGATCAAAGGCATCTGTAAGCTTGGGTGCCGCCGCGTGGAAACAAGCATCGCCGCAGCCGGACACGCATCGTGCCTGCGAGAGAGCATATGCCATAAACTCAACCGTACGGTACGCCTTGCCGTGCGACAGGCATGCCTCAAACAGCGGACGGCTATACATCACGCCAGAGACTTGAGCAACCAAGCCGCCTAAAATCAACTGGGGCAGCCCGGTCACCATCGAAGATTTGCTATCAATGGAAATATGAGTAGCATCCAAGACGCGCGAATGGCGCTCTCGATGTGCATCATAGCGGTCGAGCGACACCGTGGGGAACACTATGTCTGCCGCAGTATCGCACGCGATATCGACCATCTTGGAAAGGGACTGCGGAGCTAACCACTCATCGGCGTTCATAGCGATGATTTGAGAGCCACGCGAGGCAGCAAAACCGGCACGAAGACAAGCACCGCGCTTCGCGTCCTCGACGTCAATCAAATCAATATGAATGTCTCTGCCGGCGGCAACTTCGAGCGAATAGCGCACACCGGCTACCACGCCGCGGCAAACGACGACAATTTGCAAATCGTAGAGGTCTTGGTTCTGGACACTCTCGAGAGCGCGCATCGCATAACTGGGCGAACCCTCAACAATCAGGATCACCGAAAGTCGCGGATGCGAACCACGTCGAACCAAGTTTTCCGTCCTCTCGACAGCTAGTAACAAACTGTCGTTCATGGTACACCCCGTCAATTAATGCGGGCGGTCGCCCGCCGCGATGCACGTCAAGAACAGATGTTGCACACGCCCCGCCCACAGGCGCCGCGCGCAAAGACCGCCGTCAGGCAGCCACTTCCCTAATCGAGCACCACAAGCTCGGTGGGGTCATAGTCCACACCCATAAAAGTAAGACCGCATGCGGGCGCCGTAGGACCGGCAGCGGAGCGATCGCAGGCATCAATTACCTCGCGCATCCACTCGGGATCGCGGCGATGCATGCCGATCTCGACGAGGGTGCCCACAATGGTTCGCACCATCGAATGTAAAAACGCATTGCCCTCAATGGTGAACGTGAGGATATCCTCGCCAAAGGCGACCTCATGGCCAAACTCAGCACGCATTACGCAGCGATGCGTGGGCTTACCCACAGCAGAGGCGACCTTGCAAAAGCTCTTAAAGTCCTGCTCGCCCAAAAGCGCAGGGCAGGCGGCCGCCATCGCATCGACGTCGAGGGGATAGCGATGCCACCACACGGCACCACGTGACAGCACGGGCCGCGCATCACGATCGGCAATACGATAGGTGTACGTGCGAGAACGCGCGTCAAAGCGCGCAGAAAAGCCCTTACGAGCCTTGTAGACCTCGTTTATGGCGATGTCTTTGGGAAGGAGGGCATCCATAGCCCTCAGCCACCTACGGCGCGTACACGCGAGCTCAGCGTCCGTTACAGGCACGCTGATGTATTGGGCCACCGCATGCACGCCGGCATCGGTACGCCCCGCGCACGTCAGATCGATTGGGCGGCGCAGCAACGTCTCGATGGCACGGCGTAGCTCGCCCGCAACCGTCGTCTGGCCCGGCTGTTCGGCAAATCCGCTATAGGAGGAGCCATCGTAGGCCACGCGAAATACAAGGGTGGCGTCGAGCTCGGGGGTCGAATTGAAATCAGACGGCGCAGTCATGGGCGCTCCCAACAAACTAGCAACGGTATTGCGACAAAAAAAGAGGGGTACGCGAACGTACCCCTCGAATATAGCCTATGCAGACAGAATGTCTACTCAGCGGTCTCCTCAGCAGCGGTCTCCTCGACAGCCTCAACCTTCTTGGGAGCAGCGGCCTTCTTGGGGGCCGGAGCAGCCTTCTTGGCCTTAGGCGTGCAAGGCTCGGTGACGAGCTCCATGATAACGATGGGAGCGTTGTCGCCCTTGCGGTTACCGAGCTTCATGATGCGGGTGTAACCGCCGTTGCGGTCCTGCCACATGCCCTGAGCAGCCTTGTCGAAGATCTCGGCAACGAGCTGCTTATCGCCGAGCTTGGCGATAGCCAAACGACGAGAGTGCAGGTCGCCCTTCTTGGCCCAGGTGATGATCGGATCGACGACCGAACGCAGCGCCTTAGCGCGGGTCTCGGTGGTCTTGATGCGGTCGTTCTCGAAGAGGGCCTTAGCAAGGCTCTTCTTCATGGCCTTGGTGTGGCTCGCATCGGTGCCGAGCTTCAGGCCCTTCTTAACGTTGTGACGCATGGTCTAGTTTCTCCTCAAATATGCGAAGCATTAAGCCTTCAGGCTCAGGCCCATGGACTCAAGCTTGTCCTTCACTTCCTCGATCGACTTAACACCGAAGTTACGGATGTTGAGCAGATCGTTCTCCGAGAACTCAACGAGCTGACGGACCGAGTGAATGCTGGCGCGCTTAAGGCAGTTGTAGGAACGGACGGAAAGGTCCAGGTCCTCGATCTGCTTGTCCAGCTCGGCGTTGTCGTTGGTGACCTCGGGAGCGAAGATCGAAGCCTCCTCCTCGACCTCGGGGGTCTCGGCAAGGTTCATAAAGGCGGCCATATGCTGGTTGATGATATTGGCAGCCTGGACCACGGCGTCGCGCGGGGCGATGGAACCGTTGGTCTCGATCTCGAGGACAAGGCGGTCGTAGTCGGTATGCTGGCCGACACGACAAGCCTCAACGAGCTTGGCGCAACGGGACACCGGCGAGTACAGCGAGTCGACGTGGATCACACCGATGGGATCGTTGTCACGCTTGTTAGCCTCGCCAGAGACATAGCCGCGGCCATAGCCGATGCGCATGCTCATGGTGAGATGGCCACCCTCGGTGAGCGTAGCAATGTGCTGCTCGGGGTTGACCAGCTCAAACTCGGACGGAATAAAGAAGTCCGCACCGGTGACCTCGCAGGGACCGTCAACCGAGATGGTTGCGGTCGCCTCGTCGGTCGTGCCGAGAGCCCTGAAGACAAGACCCTTGACATTCAGGACGATGTCGGTGACATCCTCGACCATGTTAGGGATGGTCATGAACTCGTGCTGCGCACCATCGATCTGAATGGCCTCGACGGCGGCACCCTCGAGCGAGGACAGAAGAACACGACGAAGCGAGTTACCCAGCGTATCGCCGTAGCCACGCTCGAGCGGCTCGACGGAGACACGAGCAGAGGTCTCGTTGATCTCTTCGACCTGAACCTGAGGCCTAATGAATTCTGACATGTATTACCTCCAGCCTCAGCAGCCCGGATGGACTACTTAGAGTAGAGCTCGACGATGAGCTGCTCGTTGATATCACCGCTGATCTGCTCACGCGTCGGCAGAGCGAGCACGTTACCAGACAGCTTCTCGATATCGACCTCGAGCCAGCCAGGGACCTCAAAGCGCTCGGAGGAAATCAGGGCCTCCTTGATGGGGAGGAGGTCACGGAACTTCTCGCCGACAGCGACGACGTCGCCGGCCTTAACGCGGTAGGACGGGATGTCCACGCGCTTGCCGTTCACGGTGAAGTGACCGTGACGGACGGACTGACGAGCCTCTTTGCGGGTGCGGGCGAAGCCAAGACGGAAGACGACGTTGTCGAGGCGAGACTCAAGGATGATCATGAGGTTCTCACCGGTGACGCCGTTCATCTTACGGGCCTTGTTGAAGTAGCCGTGGAACTGCTTCTCCAGAACGCCATAGATGAACTTGACCTTCTGCTTCTCACGCAGCTGCATGCCGTACTCAGATTCCTTGCGACGGCGCTTGGGCTGACGGATAGATTCCTTCTTGCTGCTGTAACCGAGCTCAGCGGGATCGATCCCGAGCTGACGGCAGCGCTTAAGAACAGGAGTCCTGTCGATTGCCATATTGATACGATCCTTTCAGTTACACGCGGCGACGCTTCTTGGGGCGGCAGCCGTTGTGCGGAATGGGGGTCTTGTCCTGGATGCTCGAGACCTCGAGGCCAGCAGCCTGGAGGGAGCGAATGGCGGTCTCACGACCGGAGCCGGGGCCCTTGACGAAGACGGAAACCTTCTTCATGCCGTGCTCCATGGCCTGCTTGGCAGCAGCCTCGGCAGCCATCTGGGCAGCGAACGGCGTGGACTTACGGGAGCCCTTGAAGCCCACCTGGCCAGCCGACTTCCAGGAAATGACGTTGCCCTGGGGATCGGTGATCGAAACGATCGTGTTGTTGAACGTAGAACGAATGTGAGCCTGGCCCACGGAAATGTTCTTACGGTCCGCGCGCTTCAGACGGGCAGCGCGAACGTTCTTCTTAGCAGTAGCCATCTATCTAGCGCTCCTTATTTCTTCTTCTTAGCACCGATCTGACGCTTCGGGCCCTTGCGGGTACGAGCGTTAGTGTGGGTGCGCTGGCCGCGGACCGGGAGGCCCTTGCGGTGACGAAGGCCGCGGTTGCAGCCGATGTCCATAAGGCGCTTGACGTTCTGGTTGCGCTCACGGCGGAGGTCGCCCTCAACCATGATCTGATTCTTATCGATATAATCGCGGATGGCGTTAACCTCATCCTCGGTGAGGTCCTTAACGCGCGTATCCACGTTAACGTTGCACTCGACGCAAATCTTCGTCGCAGTGGTGCGGCCGATGCCGTAAATGTAGGTCAGACCGATCTCAACGCGCTTCTCACGCGGGAGGTCGACACCATTAATACGGGCCAACGTAGTCTCCTCTCTTAACCCTGACGCTGCTTATGACGGGGGTTCTCGCAAATAACGAGGACCTTGCCATGGCGCCTAATGATTTTGCACTTATCGCACATCTTCTTGACCGAAGGACGTACCTTCATCGTTCTTCCTTTCGGTAGCGCTCAAACTACTTCCCTACTATCTACTCGCCCAGCCGCAGGCGTTTAAAACTATGGCTGGTCTTCACACGCAAACCGACCGTAGGTTGAGCTAAGCCTGCAGTCGGAAAAGAGCGTGTATGCGTGCCGCTATTTATAGCGATAGGTGATGCGACCGCGGGTCAGGTCGTACGGGGAAAGCTCCACGACAACCCTGTCACCGGGGAGAATGCGGATGTAATTCATTCGGATCTTGCCAGAAATGTTGCACAGAACCGAATGACCGTTCTCGAGCTCGACCTTAAACATGGCGTTGGGCAACGGTTCCTTTACCGTACCCTCGAGCTCAATTGCGTCTTCCTTCTTCACAAGCAATCATCTTTCTCTAGAAAACGACAGCGATTGAGTATTCTACAATACGTATGCACGCATCGTAATAACTTCGTAATGGCTCCACAACTAAGTGGAACTTGTTACATTTCTCCGCCTTGGAGCGAACACCAAGCACCTTGGGCATCCGTGGTGAGAATCACCGGACCGTCATTGGTAATGGCGACGGTGTTCTCGTAGTGCGCGGCGGGCAGGTGGTCGTTGGTCGTAACAATCCAACCGTCGGAGCCCGTGCTCACATGGTTGGAACCCATCGTAACCATCGGCTCGATGGCAATGACCATGCCGGCCTGGAGGCGAACGCCCCTCCCCTTCTTTCCATAGTTAGGAACGTTGGGGTCCTCGTGCATCACGCGGCCAATGCCATGGCCAACATAATCACGAAGCACGCCGTAACCGTGAGACTCGGCGAGGGACTGAACGGCATAACCGACGTCCCCGATATGGTTACCGGGAACAGCCTGCTCGATGGCAGCCTTAAGGCAATCGCGCGTGACCTCACACAAAGCCTTGGCTTCGGGCGTGGGGGTGCCGACGAAAAACGTCCATGCGTTATCGCCGACCCAACCGTCGACAACGGCTCCCGTATCGATGGAGATGATATCGCCATCGCGCAGGATCATGTCGGGGTTGGGAATACCGTGGACCACGGCATCGTTGATCGATGCGCAAATGGTCCCCGGGAACCCGCCGTAACCCTTAAAGGCAGGGGTGCCGCCATGCATGCGGATAATCTGCTCCGCGAGCTGATCGAGCTCAAAAGTCGAAACGCCGGGGCGCACCATAGCTCCAACGTGGCGGAGCGCCATCTTAGATAGCGCTCCTGCCTTCTTCATCTGCTCGATTTGCGTTGCAGACTTAATCTTGATCATAGACCGAGAGCCTCTTTGACATCCCCGTACACGGTCTCGCGAGCCTGGTCACCGTTGACCGACTTGAGCAGACCCTGGCCACGATAGTAGTCGACGAGCGGGCTCGTGGACTTCTCGTAGACGTCGAGACGGTTCTTGATGGTCTCGGGCTTGTCGTCGTCGCGCTGATACATCTCGCCGCCACACTTGGGGCAGGTAGCATCGGCAGCGGTGCCGGTGTAACCGCATGCGCGGCAGGTGCGACGCGAAGACAGACGATCGATAATGACCTCGGGGGCCACATCGACCAGAAGGGCGCAGTCGATCTCGCGACCCATGGCGGAGAGCTCGGAATCGAGCGTCACAGCCTGGGCGGTGTTGCGCGGGAAGCCGTCGAGGATGAAGCCCTGCTGGGCGTCATCGGCGGCAAGGCGCTCCTTGACAAGGTCGATCACGAGCTGGTCGGGAACGAGCTCGCCAGCGTCCATGTACTTCTTAGCCTGAATACCAAGCTCGGTGCCACCCTTGACGGCAGCACGCAGCAGGTCGCCCGTGGAAATGTGGGCGACGCCAAACTCGGCGACGAGCTCCTGTGCGACGGTGCCCTTACCGGCACCCGGAGCTCCGAGCAATACGAGGTTCATGAGCAATCCTCCTCTAGCCTATTTAAAGAATCCATCGTAATCATACATCTTGATCTGGCCTTCGAGCTTATCGACCGTGTCGAGCACGACGCCGACCATGATGAGGATGGACGTGCCGCCAAATGCCTGGATCAGATGGTTACCCGTGAAGGAGAAGATGATCGAAGGCACGATGGCGATGAGCGCCAAAAAGACAGCGCTGGGAAGCGTGATCTTGTTGAGCGCGTTCTTGATGTAGGCCGCGGTAGCCCTACCCGGACGCACGCCCGGAATAAAGCCGCCCTGCTTCTTAAGGTTATCGGCCGTGTCATCGGGGTTGAACACCATGGAGGTGTAGAAGTACGCGAAGAACACGATGAGGACAACGTTAAGCACCCAGTTGAGCCAACCGGTCGAAAGCGCGGAGGCAACTGCCTGAATCCAGCCGATGCCGGGGAAGAACACGGCAATCTGAGCCGGGAAGTACAGCAGCGCCGAAGCGAAGATGATCGGCACGACACCCGCGGTGTTGACCTTGATGGGCAGGTAGGTGGTCTGGCCACCCATCATGCGACGGCCCACGACGCGCTTAGCGTAGGAGACCGGGATGCGGCGCTGGCCGCGCTCAAGGAAAACAATCAGCGGGATAACCAGCAGGATGATGGCGCAGATGATCACCATGGTGATGATGCCACCGGCATTGCCCTCGGTGCTGGAGAAGATAGCCTGCGGCAGGCCGGCCATGATGTTCGCAAAGATGATCAGCGACATGCCATTGCCGATACCGCGCTGGGTGATGAGCTCACCAATCCACATGATCAGCATGGCGCCCGCGGTGAGCGTGCCGACGATCATGAGGTCGAAGATGATCTCGGGAGCGCCGGCGCCATTAAAGCTGATGCCGAAGCTCTTAAAGAGGAAGAGGTAACCCACGGAGTTGAGGATTGCCAGAGCCAGGGTGAGGTAACGCGAATACTGCGTAATCTTGGTCTGACCGACCTCGCCCTCGCGGGCAAGCTCATGCAGGGAAGGCACGACGGCCTGGAGCATCTGGAGGATGATCGAGCTGGTGATGTAAGGCATGATGCCCAGCGAAAACACCGACACATAGCTCAACGCGCCGCCAGAGAAAAGATTCAGGAGGGCCATAGCACCTGCGGCGACCGAATTGTTATCGGTCGAGAAAAGGCCCAGCATCCCCTGGAAGGGAATGCCGGGCACAGGAACGTGCGCACCAATGCGGTACACGACGAGCATAGCTATGGTAAAAAGAATCTTTTCGCGCAATTCTTTGATGCGGAAAGCATTCTTAAGACCATTTAGCACGGCAGCTCGACCTTTCCGCCGGCGGCCTCGATCTTGGCCTGCGCAGAAGCGCTGACCTTGTCGACCTTGACCGTGAACTTCTTGGTGAGCTCACCATTGCCGAGCACCTTGACGGGCTCGAACTCGCTCTTGGTGATGCGAGCGGCCTTAAGAGCGGCACCGTCGATCACAGCGCCGTCCTCGAACTTACGCTCGAGACGCTCAACGTTAACAGCGGTGTACTCGATACGACGGGGGTTACGGAAGCCCGGAAGCTTGGGCAGGCGCATAGCCAGCGGAGTCTGGCCACCCTCGAAGCCGGCACCCTTGGTGCCGCCAGAGCGAGAACCCTGGCCCTTCTGACCGCGGCCAGAAGTGGTGCCGTGACCCGAAGAATTGCCACGGCCGACGCGCTTACGGTTCTTGGTGGAACCGGGCGCGGGAGTAAGATCGTGAAGCTGCATTTGCTACTCCTCTACAATCTCGACAAGGTGCTTGACCTTGAAGATCATGCCGCGGACGGACTCGTTGTCAGCAATCTCGCGAACCTCGCGGATCCTGTGGAGACCGAGGGCACGGACAGTACGGACCTGGTCCTGCTTGCAACCGTTGGTGCTGCGGACCTGCTTGATCTTGATGGTGTCAGCCATGCTTAGTTCTCCTTACCGACGAACATCTCGGAGACCGTCAGGCCACGGCGAGCCGCGACGTCCTCAGGGCTGGAGAGCTCCTTGAGGCCCTCGACGGCAGCCTTGATGATGTTGAGGCCGTTGTCGGTACCGAGGGACTTGGACAGGACGTTCTTGATGCCAGCAAGCTCAAAGAGGGGACGCACAGCGCCGCCGGCGATAACGCCGGTACCCTCGACAGCGGGCTTGATGATGATGCGGCCGGCACCAAAGTGGCCGAGAACCTCGTGCGGGATAGTGCCCTGCTCGGTCACCGGCACGTGGAACATGTTCTTCTTGGCATCGAGAGATGCCTTGGAGATGGCCATGGGCACCTCAGCGGACTTGCCCATGCCAACGCCGACGTTGCCCTTGCCGTCGCCAACGACGACGAGAGCGACGAGGCTCATGCGACGACCACCCTTGACGGTCTTCGACACGCGGTTGATGTAAACGACGCGCTCCTCGAACTCGGAGGCCTCGCGCTGCTGCTTCTGATTACGAGCCATGTGCTACATACCTCCTAGAACTCGAGACCGGCGGCACGAGCACCGTCGGCGAGGGCCTTGACGCGGCCATGGTAGATACGGCCACCGCGATCGAAGGCGACCTTGGTGATGCCGGCCTCGATGGCGCGCTTGCCAACGAGCTGACCGACCTTCTCCGCAGCCTCCTTGTTCGAGGTGTGGGTGCCCTTGAACTCGGCCTCGAGGGTCGAGGCAGAGACGAGCGTCAGGCTGGAGCCCTTGCTGTCGTCGATGATCTGGGCATAGATGTTGGCGTTAGTACGGGTCACGCGAAGACGCGGACGCTCGGAGGTACCCGAGACCTTGCCGCGAACACGACGCTGACGACGCTTGAGGCCTTCCAGCTTCGCCTTATGCTTGTTCATACGTAAACTCCTAAAAAGGTTGATCTTGCCAGCACCTGACGGGGTGCTGGTCTTATGCGAGTGAGTCGGTTACGACTACTTGGCGGCCTTACCCAGCTTGCGGCGGATGTGCTCGCCAACGTAGTGGATACCCTTGCCCTTGTAAGGCTCGGGAGGACGATGGCCGCGGATCTCAGCGGCGATCTGACCGACCTGCTGCTTGTTGATACCCTTGACGTTCACGTGGGTGTTGTCGGGAACCTCGAAGGTGATGCCCTCGGGAGCCTCGACGATCACGGGGTGCGAGAAGCCCAGGGAGAACTCGAGGTTCTTGCCCTTCTGCTGCACGCGGTAACCGACGCCGGCGAGCTCGAGCTTCTTCTCGAAGCCCTCGGAAACGCCAACAACCATGTTGTGGATGAGGGCGCGGGTGAGGCCGTGGCGGGCACGGGTCTCACGCTCGTCGTCGGGACGGGAAACGGTGAGGACGTTGTCCTCGACGTTGATAGCGAGCTTCTCAAAGACATCGAGCTCGAGCTGGCCCTTGGGGCCCTTGACGACAACGTTGTTGCCGTTGACTGCCACTTCGACTCCGGCGGGAATCTGGACAGGCTTATTACCGATACGAGACACGGTGATCTCCTTTCCTTCTACCTACCGAGCGAATTACCAGACGTAAGCGATGATCTCGCCGCCGACGTTGTGCTTGCGAGCATCGCGGTCGGTCATGACGCCATGGCTGGTGGAAATAATGGCGGTACCAAGGCCACCGCGGACGCGGGGCATGTCGGCAACGCCGGTATACTTACGCAGGCCCGGCTTGGAAATGCGGCGGATGCCGTTGATGACCTTAGCCTTCTTGGGACCATACTTAAGTGTGATGTGCAGAGTCTTCTGGGGAACGGTGTCCTCGACATCGTAGCCCTCGATGTAGCCCTCCTCGTGCAGAACACGAGCGATCTCGACGAGCTTCTTGCTGCTCGGCATGGAGACCGTGGCCTTGTTCACAGAGTTAGCGTTACGGATGCGCGTAAGCATATCTGCGATCGGGTCTGTAAGGTTCATACAGATTCTCCTTCGTTCTTGATGAACACGTGCTCTTGGTTCTTCGCCGCCCTTAACGGCCAAGCCTTTTTAGCGCGTTTTCCCTGTTCCAAACTGATGCTTGAAACGCTGGTAGTGACTTACCAGCTGGCCTTCTTAACGCCGGGAAGCTCGCCCTTGAGTGCAAGCTCGCGGAAGCAGACACGGCACAGGCCGAACTTGCGGTACACAGAGTGCGGACGGCCGCAGCGCTGGCAGCGCGTGTACTCACGAGTAGAGAACTTCTGCTTGCGATTGCACTTGACGATCATCGATGTCTTAGCCACTTATATCCTCCTCACATAGAGTATTGTTCGCCCCTAAGCGCCGCCCCCTTGTGGGAACGGCGCTTATAGGGCAGGTGAACCTATTTCTTGAACGGGAAACCGAAGGCGTCCAGAAGGGCCTTGGCCTCCTCATCGGTATTGGCGGTGGTCACGAAAGTGATGTCCATACCGCGCTGGTGATCGACGGAGTCGAAGTCGATCTCGGGGAAGATGAGCTGCTCGGTGACGCCCATGGAGAAGTTACCACGGCCGTCGAAGCTCTTGGCGGAAATGCCGCGGAAGTCGCGGATACGGGGGATCGCGACGGAGGTCAGACGATCGAAGAACTCCCACATACGGTCGCCACGCAGGGTAACCTTGCAGCCGATCGGCATACCAGCGCGCAGGCGGAAGGTAGCGATGGACTTGCGGGCACGGGTGATCATCGGCTGTTGGCCGGTGATGGCGCGCAGGTCGCGCACGGCACCGTCGATGGCCTTGGAATCGGTAGCGGCCTCGCCGACACCCATGTTCACGACGATCTTCTCAAACTTGGGGATCATCATGACGTTCTCGTACTGGAACTTGTCCTGAAGCTGCTGCTTGACCTCGTTGTTGTACTTGGTCTTCAGACGCGGCACATACTTCTCTTCTGCCATTGTTCACTCCTTCTTGGGGTTTTAAGCACGGGGCGTGGCCACGATGGGTTGTCCTCGTGCCTCCTGGCTGCATCCGCGCCGCTCATGGCATTTTGCGGTTTGGACTCGACGCAGCAGGAGCCGACAAAACAATCGGTACTATACGCGCATCGGGAGCGTATTTCCAGAAAAACCTCGTCTGCCTGCACAACTCCACAACTCCCCCGCACAAATGGATCCCAAAAAGCAGTTGCGGTGAAATAGGGACTGTTTGGCGGCCTAACAGGCTTAAACAATCCGTATTTCACCGCAACTTATTGGTGGGGATGCGATTAGCGCTTGCGGGGAACGAGTTTGGTGCGGCGCAGGTGGATCATCTCGGCGGCGATGGAGATGGCGATCTCCTCGGGGTCCTCGGCCTCGATGGCAACGCCGATCGGCAGGTGCAGCTCGTCGATCTGGTCCTGCGTAAAGCCTTCCTGCTCCAGGCGGGCACGCACAAAGGCCGTCTTGCGGCGCGAACCCAGACAGCCCAGGTAGGCAGGCCTGGCGCGCATGGCCTGAATCACCACGTCGATATCGGACTTGTGACCCGCCGTGGCGACGACCACCAGATCGCGCGGGCCGATGGGGCACTGCTTGCTCAGGTTCTTGTAGTCGACCAGACGACGGTCGTAGACACCGGGCACCCATTCGGGCGTCAACGTGCCGGGACGGTCGTCGCACGCCACGACGGCAAAGCCCGCCGCCGTGAGCACCCGCGCCGTCGCGGCGCCCACGTGGCCGCAGCCAAAGATGTAGGTCAGGCCCTCGGGGCAGAGCGTCTCGATGTGCGCGGGAGGAATCTCGGAGGCGGCGTTGGTGTAGGTGACGTTACTCCCCTCCTCCACCAGCGAAAGCCCGGGGCAGCCCACAATGGTGCGGCGCGATTCCTCGCCATGATAGTCGGCCACATCGCCCTCGAGCGCGCTCGCGATAAACGGCTCAAAGTCGATGACGAAGTCGCCGATGCGCCGATAGACCAAGACGTCGGCAACCGACTGGAACAACGGTGCCTTGGTCGCGTCCAGGTGCAGATAGCACAGGCAGATAGCTCCGCCGCAGATCATGCCGGTATCGGAGTTCTCGCCGCCCATGGTGTAGCGGACCAGACGCGATTTACCCCCGGCCAGCAGCTCGCGCGCCTCGTCCAGCGCAAAGAGCTCAATCTTGCCGCCGCCGATAGTGCCCGCTTGGCTACCGTCGGCAAAGACGGCCATCCAGGCGCCCACGCCGCGCGGCGACGACCCTGCCGTGCCGGCCACGACCACCAGCTCGCACGTCTCGCCAGCACGCAGGGCGGCAAGCGCCGCATTCACAACATCGAGCTTTTCCATTGCCGCCTTCTATCCTCTAAAGACATCGGTGAGCATGGCGAGCGCCTCGAGCACGCCGCCGCCGACCGACGTCGCCTTGTCCGAAATGTAGTTGATATAGCTGGCATCGCCGCGCGGATCGACATCGGCGCATTTAAAGCCCTCAGTCACCTGCACGCCGTTCGCCAAAAGCCCGCGCAGACAGCCATCGATCTGCGTGCGCATGGGCGTATCGCCCGCGTAGCCAATCACGTCTCCGGCGCGCACGATGTCGCCGATTGCGCGGTCGGACCGAAACACGCCGGCGACGGGGCTGTGAATAACGCGCTCCCTGCCATAGCCGGCGATAATGCCCGGCACGCCCGTGTTGGGCTGGGGCGAACCTTGGGTAATGACACGGCCCAGGAAATGCCCGCGCATGGTTTCGACCACGGCGTCGCAGTCAACCGGCGCGGTGAAGCCCGGTCCCACGGCAATAACGGCAGGCGCCATGTCGCGCGTGGTACCCAGGTTGCGCTTGGCCAGAATCGCGTCGACCACAGCCGCGGGTTTAAGCTCATCGAGCATCTTGGCCTGAGGGTCCACCACCACGGCGACATCCCCCGCTTGGGTAATCTCGAGCGCCTCAGCCGGCGTCTGCGCCAAGCGGGCGCGAATGCCCTCGACCTCGACCTCGCCCAAGCGAATGGCCTCGCAAAAACTGATTGTGCGACGGATGCACGTGGGAACCGCGATATCGGCCATGACGACCGACACGCCGGCGCGCACCAAACGGGCAGCGACACCCGTGGCGATATCGCCGGCGCCGCGAACATAAACGAGCATTCCCGGGGCACCTCCCTGTGCTACGGTTTGAGCAGAGCAAAAAGCGGTTCGACCGCTACTCCTGTCTCTTATACACATCTCCGAGCCCACGAGACGCTACGCTATCT